>DATHNJ010000079.1:0-21902 GCA_035486155.1 Occallatibacter sp.
CTGTGGACCATCTGGAAAATCAGGGCGATTTTCCAGATGTAAGTCCTTTGCTGAGAAGACTCTGCGGCTAACCCAAATAGGCAGAGGACTTTGGCGGCGTCGACAGTCGCCAACCCCAAGAAAATAAGAAATTTATGCCCAGAGACGGGGAGGGGGAGCGCCGACTGTCTCAGGTTGTAGAGAAAGAGCCCCGGTGAATCAGGCTGCAGCGCAATTCACATGAAACGCAGCGCGCCTGAATGTCACTATTCCGATGTGACCCCGCCTGAAGAAATTCAGGCGCTCCACCCCACACACAGGGGTCACGACTGCACTACTTAGACCCCACACATCCTACCTAATACGCTGCGGAGGTCCAGGGCCCGGACCTGGCCTTGGACCTCCGCAGTCCCGCCCTCTCGGCGCCTCACCCGCCGGTTTTCTTGCTGTGAAACTGTGGAACTGTGAGCGTGCAATGCTTCGCAAATCGCCGCCGACATCGGTGGCGCTTCTCACAAATGTTCCACGTGGAGCTACTCCCTCTCCGTGGATGCAAGCGCAAACACCGCGGCGCCGATGATCCAGGTGATGAAGAATGCGGTCCACGGCACGCGCGTCGCCGGCTCGGCGACCACGCGCGGCGCCCACACGATCGCCGCAAACACGCCGAGCATCGCAGTCTCCATCCACAACGCAAGGCGGCGCAGCACGCCGGTGATCGCGGCGAGGCCGCTGGCGATGTGGCCCGCGCCGGTGAGATAGGCAAAGAACACGCGGCCTGGAATCCACGCGGGAATCAGGTTGATCGTGGCTTGCGTGTAGAAGAAGTGTGAGAGCCCGACTGGAATCACCCAGAGCCCGAAGAAGATGCGCGCGATGCGCAGGCCGCGATCGCCGCTCAAAAACCCGAGCGCCGACGTCTCGGGAATTTCCGCCGCGCGCGCAAACAGCGCCAAACCGCCGGCGAACAGCATTGCAAGCTCGCCGAATCCCAGCCAAACGCCTTCGATTCCCGGCGCGACAAACAGCGCCGGCGCTTTGAGCAGCATCCACAGCGCAAGCCCGGGAAGCATCACACGCGCGGCGAGCACGCTGGTCGCGCGCAACTGCAGCGCAACGCCAACGGCAATTTCGAGCGCGCCAACAGCGTAAGCGAGCAGAGTCCGCGCGGGAAACCAATCGGCAACCGGCTGCCAGACCATCCCGAAATCATGCGTCGCGAGACCGATGACGCCGAAGCCGATCAGCCCAATAGCGAATATCGTTACGGCCGGCTGCTCGGCGGTTTGCAAGATGGAATCACGCGCCGGAAGCGGGCGGACATGCACAGAGTCGATGCGAACGGTATTCATAAGACCTGCAACGTAGCGCGCAGCGAAGACGAAGCCAACCGATTTGGCGCCCAACGGACCATGGGCTTGCGAACCGGTCTGTCCATGCGGGAATCCGCTCGTATACTGGCTGGCATGAATCTCCCGGCAAGCGAATGGGTAGCGCTGATCGTCGCGGTGAGTTTCGCCGCCGGCCTGAACGTATACGCGACCGTAGCGACGTTGGGTCTGTTGGCGCACACAGGATGGCTGACGCTTCCGCCCGGGCTGCATCTGCTGGAGAACTGGTACGTAATCGCCGCCAGCTGCGCTCTGTTCGGCGTGGAGTTCTTTGCCGACAAGATTCCGGCCTTCGATTTGATCTGGAATGCGCTGCACACCTTCATTCGCGTGCCGATCGCGGCGCTGCTGGCCTATCAGGCGAGTGCAGCGTTGTCGCCTGGCGAGCAGTTGGTCGCGACCATCGCCGGCGGGTTGATCGCGCTGGCCGCGCATGGCGGAAAAACCGCAGCTCGTGCAGCCGTGACTCCGTCGCCGGAGCCATTCAGCAACATGGCGCTGAGCCTGGCCGAAGATGGACTCGCCGTCTTCCTTACATGGATGGCCACGTGGAAGCCCTATGTCGCTGCGGGAATTTCGCTGGCCCTTCTGGTGTTCATCCTTGTGCTGGTGCGCTGGGTGTGGCGCGCGCTTTGCGCCCTGTTTCGTGGCGCCGAGCGCGCAGCGATGTAGAATGGCCGCTGGTTGGAGGTCGCATGGGACGCAGGTACGCAAACATTCTGGAGACGGTCGGCAACACGCCGGTGGTGAAGATCAATCGGCTTGCGCCCGAGGGCGTGAACCTCTACGTCAAGATCGAGGCGTTCAATCCGCTGGGATCGGTGAAAGATCGCCTGGCGCTGGGCGTAATTGAAGATGCCGAGCGTACGGGGCAATTGAAGCCCGGACAAACTGTGGTTGAAGCCACCAGCGGCAACACCGGCATTGGCCTGGCGATGGTCTGCGCGGCCAAAGGCTATCCGCTGGTCGTCACGATGGCGGAGACGTTCAGCGTCGAGCGGCGCAAGCTGATGCGCTTTCTGGGCGCAAAGGTGATCATTACACCAGCTGCGGCGCGCGCCGTCGGCATGGTGGAGAAGACGAAGGAGCTGGCGGCGAAGCACGGTTGGTTCTTCACGCGGCAGTTCGAGAACGAAGCCAACGCCGACTTTCACTCGCGCACCACCGCCAAAGAGATTCTCGACGACTTTAACGGCGAACGACTGGACTATTGGGTGACGGGCTTCGGCACCGGTGGGACGCTGAAGGGCGTGGCGCGCGTGCTGGCCCAGGAGCGTCCGGAGACGAAGATTGTGGTCTGCGAGCCGGACGAGGCGCCCATGCTGTCGAGCGGCATTGCCCAACAAGCGAATGCGGATGGAAGCCCGGCGGCGGCGCACCCCTCGTGGAAGCCACATCCCATGCAGGGCTGGAGCCCGGACTTCATCGCCAAGCTGGCTGGCGACGCGTTGGCGTCGAAGGCGATCAGCGAAGTGCTGCGCATCGAGAACGCCGACGCGCTGAAGTGGAGCAAGGAGCTGGCGAAGAAGGAAGGCATCTTCGTCGGCATCAGCTCGGGCGGAACGTTCGCAGGCGCGTTGAAGATAGCGGCCAAGGCGCCAAAGGGATCGACGATCCTGTGCATGCTGCCGGATACCGGCGAGCGCTATCTGAGCACGCCGCTTTTCGGCGACGTGAGCGTGGACATGAACGAGGAAGAGATTGCGATTGCAAAGTCCACGCCGGGATGCTTGATGCCGGGGATCTAACGGCGAGCGCAAAAGAAGATTGCGGGGGGCTCCATTGCGGGCGCATGGGACTCGCCGCATCGCGCGATACCCTGAAAGAACGCCATGGACCTCGTTCTTGCTTCCGCATCGCCGCGCCGCCGCGAATTGCTTGCGCAGTGCGGATTCTCCTTCGCCGTTCAACCTGCCCACATCCCCGAAGAGCCGCTTCCCAACGAAGAGGCCATTGCTTACGTCACGCGCCTGGCTCGTCAAAAGGCCGAAGCGGTCTTCCATCAACTCTCGTCCGAACAGTCCGCCGCGCTGCAAGTCCTTGGCGCGGACACGACCGTGTGCGTCGACAATCAAATCCTCGGCAAACCGGCCGATGCAGCCGATGCGGCTCGCATGCTGCGCCTGCTCTCCGGCCGCACCCATCGGGTGATCACAGGCGTCGCTGTTGTCACTACAAGTCGCACCGAAGTCGCCGCCGAAATCACTGGCGTTCGCTTTCTCGCCTTATCCGAAGAAGACATCGCAGCTTATGTCGCGACAGGAGAACCCATGGACAAAGCCGGCGCCTATGCGATTCAGGGCCGCGCTGCGCGCTGGATTCCGAGGATCGTAGGGGACTACTCTAACGTGGTCGGGCTGCCCCTCGCTCTCGTTGCCACCATACTCGAATCGATTGGCGCTTCTCGCGCGTAGTCGTTGATTCCCAAGGCCGGCATTATATTTAACTGCCGGATCGGGTTCTTATCGGCGATCTTCCGTCGCGCTCGCCTCATCGCCGGTGCGCCGGAACTTGAAGCGCAGCGTCCACGCGCTCGGCAGGGACTGACCATCTCGGCGCGGAGCGTCAAACTTCCAGCCCCAGGCTGCCTTCATTGCCGCGTTTTCGAAGTATCGGCTATATCCGCCGGATCGGAGCTTCGCCTCAGTGACCTCCCCATTCGCATTGACGGCGACGCGCACCGTCACAACAATCACGCCATGGATGGTCTTGCGCGCAGACGGCGCAACGTCCGGCATAGTGCGCTGCGCCACCCTGCTCGCTGCGGTCGCTTTAGTCCCAGCTGTTGGCGTGGCGTGAGACTGTGCGCTCATCGCATCCTGCCCAATCGGAGTTTGAGTCGTCTCCGTTGGTTGCGGCGCAGCAGGCTTGGAATAATTCCGCACGATGAGGAGAGCGGACACTATCAGAACCACAAGCAGTCCCGCGACCAGCGGCCATGAACGTAGCTTCGATGGCGACTGAGCGAAGTCCTCGTCTTCCACTTCCGGCGCCGGAACTGCTTCATCCACCTTTTGTACAAACTCGATCGGCTGGTTCGACTCGAGCAGAGCTTTTATCTCAGCCAGCGTCAGCCTGCTCTTTGGATCCCGGCGCAGACATCCTTGGGCGATCGTTGCAAACAGCCGCGGCGCCTCCTCCGGCACAACGGGTTCGCTACTCCGCTCGCGATCCCATGTCAAAGGCCGCTGCGTAAGGGCTTCCACCAGGGTTGCGCCAAGAGCCCAGATGTCGATCTCCGGCGCCATCCTTCCACCTGCCAGCTCCGGCGCATCATAAACGCTCGCGGACAAGAACCTGTTCCGCTGCGCTCCCGCCGGCGCCACGTTATCTCCGGAGATCTTTAACTGCTCATCGACGACGAGGATGTTGGACGGCTTCAGATGCGCATGCACTAAGCCCTTCCCGTGCAGATACTCGAGCGCATCGATCACCGGGCCTAGCATCGCTCGCGTCTCATCGGAGGTAAGCGGTCGTTCCGGAATGATCTGCGACAGAACCTCATCGGCATATTCAGTCACCACGTACGCCAGTTCCGTCGATCCGAATTGGAAGCGCCCCGAACGATGGACACGAGTCAGGCATGGATGGGTGAGATTCGCCGCCTTCGCCCAGCCTGCAATGCAGGCGTCGGCTTCGTTTCCTGCGGTCGCGATCAATTTGATGGTCGCCCGCTTCTCGACCGGCTGCGGGAGCTCCGTGCGAAAAACACCACTGCGACCGCCGCCGCCGAGCCACTCCAGCAGAGCGAACCTGCCGTCGATGACTCGCCCCACCCAATCGGCCGAGATCATTGGTCCGATCATGCCCCACATTCTATAGAGGCGTGACCGAGGCGGATGCGACTAAAATCGCTTGACGCCTTTCTTGCGATTACTTAAGCAATAACTTCTTCGCCAGTCCTTCGCGCGAACTGCATCGGATTCCCGGTCTGGCTCATCCATTCGCATAGGAGTTAACTACACTTTTCATATCAATATGAGCCATCCTCTTTTTGCTCCCTTTCAGCTTCGTTCGGTCACATTCAACAATCGCATCGGCGTCTCGCCCATGTGCCAATATTCGGCGCACGACGGCTTCGCCAACGACTGGCATATGGTCCACCTCGGCAGCCGCGCGCAGGGAGGCGCCGGCCTGGTCATGCTCGAAGCGTCCGCTGTTGTCCCTGAAGGCCGCATTACCCCGGACGATCTTGGCATTTACAAGGATGAGCACATCCCGGGGCTCACGCGCATCGTCGAGTTCATTCACGCCCAAGGCGTCCGCGCGGGAATTCAGTTAGCCCATGCGGGCCGTAAAGCATCCATGGCGGCGCCGTTCATCGGGGACAAGTTTGTCCTGCCCGAGGAAGGTGGCTGGCAGCCTGTCGGCCCGAGTGCAATCCCATTCGCGCCTCACTATGGCGCGCCCAGAGAGCTCGATCAGGCTGGCATCGACGCGGTCATTCACGCCTTCGCACAGGCAGCGCGTCGCGCGTATGCCGCTGGCTTCGATTTCGTCGAAATCCACTCCGCGCATGGGTACCTGCTGCACGAGTTTCTATCGCCGCTCGCCAACCAGCGCACCGATTCCTATGGCGACGCCTTTGAGAATCGCACTCGCCTTCTACTTCAGGTGGTCGACGCGGTCCGCGCGGCCTGGCCCGCACACTTGCCCCTCTTTGTTCGCATCTCCGCCACGGATTGGGCGGATGGCGGATGGTCCGTCGATGAATCGGTTCGGCTCGCCGGCCTTCTCCGCTCCCATGGCGTGGATCTTGTCGATGTCTCTTCGGGCGGCCTCGTTCCCTATGCTCAAGTGCAGGTCGGCCCCGCCTATCAGGCGCCTTTCGCCGCACGCATCCGCGAAGAAGCCGGGATCCCAACGGCCGCCGTGGGCATGATCACCGATCCTCATCAGGCCGACGCCATCGTGGCGGAGGGCCGCGCGGATCTCGTTTTCCTCGCGCGCGAGCTGTTGCGCGATCCCTATTGGCCATTGCATACCGCCGCCGCTCTGGGCGAATCCGCAAGTTGGCCGGCGCAGTATTTGCGCGCTGCGCCCGCTCACTCGCCAACCCGTTCGGCCATTCGCCGGCCGGAAACTGGAGGAGAATCGCATCCGGTCCAGTAATCATCCAGTTTGCTATTAGGCGCCGGGCGATATTTTCGTGGTTTTAACTTTGCAGTTATGGCCTATACTGCGGTTAGCCAAGGGCGTGCGCTTCTAACGCAGCCCAGTTATTAGCTTGATATATGGCCACGCAACTATCCCCCAAGCGCGTCCAGGAACAACCCACGATCCCAGACCGTCTCTATTTTAAGATCGGCGACGTTGCACGCATCTGCAAAGTCGAGACGTACGTTCTGCGGTTCTGGGAGTCGCAATTTCCACAACTCAAGCCCACAAAAAGCGGCGCCGGCCAACGCCTCTATCGCAGGCGCGACGTCGAGATGGCGCTTGAGATCAAGCGCCTCGTTCATGGCGAGGGCTACACTCTCTCAGGAGCGCGTCAGGCGCTCGGTGCAGTTCGTCGCGCAGAGCAGCAGGCTCGTCTGCCGCTTCCGCCGGGCGAGCAGGTGAAGCGCCTTGATAAGGCTGCCGCCGTAATTGGCTCAGCGCGCGCCGAGCTGCGAGAGATCGCAGGCTTGCTCGCCACATCCGAGCCGCAATTACCGCGCAGAAGGCCGCGACTCACCGGGCTTCACGCCTCCACCGACTCGCTGTTTCCTTCTTAGCTACCTCGTAGTCAATCTTCACGCGCCGCAGCGCCGGCGCGCCGCTGCTTTTTCGTATTCTTCAGTTAATCGTTTGAACAATATCGAATCGCGATTACCTTGCGGCTTTAGGTAACCGAATCCTATTACTCTCTTACGGCTACTTCGGGTATCGAAAGCGGGACCTTTTGTGCCTGATTTCGACACCTTTGCGCCATTGTTGCGAAGCACCGACCGCGCTACTTTCAATTTACGAAGTGTTGATTTCCGCGAGACTTTTGCCTGGGCCCCAGCAGCATCAAAGAAACATATAAGAGGAAAAGAATGGCTACTTCTGAGCAGTACTTCAGCCTTGTGAGGACCAGCAAGAGCAGTTGGGTCGCAGTACCGACAAGCCAGACCGCACAAGCCGCAGACGGGACGATCTATCGCCGTGAACCTGAAGCATCGATGCTGCGCAATGCCGCGCCTATCCCTGGACGCCTCTTCGCACAGGCATCTGGCGCCAACGCCAAGTTCGCGGAGCGCTTTCCGCGGCTCACTATCGCCTTCATTGCTTTTGCGATTCTTACCGTGAGCATCACGGCCGAAGTCGAGATGCTTCGCCACGCCGGCTACTTCTGGCGCTAATCGAGCGAAAGCGGACGAGCGAAGCCTATCCGTCCTATCGACTATGGCGAGCTGAGTGAAGCGGACATCGCTGAAGCCTCCGAACTTCCAACCTGGTAGCCGCTGTATTCGATTGTGAGAGTCGCAACTCCGCCAAGCCGCACCTTTGTCTCGCTCTTTGTGCTGCCTGGCAGCCAGAACTCTCCTACCTTTGAATACGAGTGATGAATCTCAGCGTTCTTGATCCAGAACGAAGGATTCTGGGCGGGCTCAGCATCGACTTTCATCACTGCAAAGTCTTCCGCATCCACCCATATCTTTCCTCGAAAGAGCAGCGGGCGTGCGACCTTCGGCTCAACCTGCAGTGAGTAGGCAGTTCGTCCGTCCAGAGTATCTTGGCCGACTAGATTGAAGTTGTAGTTGGTCGCGGTAAGTGCGTTCTCATCCGCATGGTGGCTGGCTTCTTCTTCGCTCTTGAGAATCTTTTTCAGCACGCGATTGATGAGAAGACTCGAACCGGACTGCGAGATCACCGTGAAGCTTTTCGAGGCCGGCGCATTGTAAGTCGCTTCGACTTCCATATTGGCTTCCGCGCCATGCGGAAAGCCGCGATACTCGACTCGATAGGATCTGTGGCAGCGCAGAGAAGTCAGATGGTGCGCGCGCTCCTGATTTCGCTCGGTCAGCTTCTGAACAATCTCTTCAGTTGAAAGCGCGGTGGCTGGTTGGGCGCTGGCGGCAACCTGGGCAGTTCCGCGCAAACCGCCGGCCGCCGCGAGAACAAGCAAAAGAGCAAAGGCTATACGAGGACCAATCCGTCTCAAAGAAGCGCCGCTGTTCTTTCCCACAGAGCCTCCATCGCTCTTCGTGTTTGTCTTGCGCGGGCCGAATCAATCGAACGCACCTCTCAGTCTCCGGCCATCGCCAGCTCGCGTTCATCCTCGTTCTGACGGCGTAGAGAAGCCTCAAGCGCGGCCAGGCGAGCTTCGATATCCACTTCCTTCTTCCTCCGCTCGATAATGTCGTCGCGATAGCGGCGCAGGAAGTAGTCGATCGTCTCGACACGGATGCGGATCGACCCGGTCGGCTTGTTCTCATCCAGATCCTTGAACGAGAAGTACGGAGTGCCCGATTGCTCGATGATGCCTTCGATCACGCCATAGATCGGCGCATCGTGGCCGCACTTGAAACTCGACACCTCGAGCGCAACGAGATTCGGATGCCGCGCGGTGAACTTTGCCGCCCACACCTTATGGTTGGTGCTCGTCGAGTAGCGATTCTTCCACACGTCGCTGATATCCAACGGATGCGTGATGAGTCCGGCGCGTACCTCATCGCCGAACAGCCGTTCTAACAGGTCCTCATCGAGCGGCAAGGTGCTCTGCGAGAAAACCGGATAACCCAGCTTCTGAAACTCTTCCATGATCTCGTGATTCAAGCCCGGATCATGGTGATAGACGCGGCCCAGCATCACGATGCCGATGCGATCCTCGCGCTCCAGTTGGTCGAGGGTTTCGCGCGCCTGCCTGCGAATCTCCTCTTCAGACTGTTCCAGCGCAGCGAACCCAACCTCGATTGCGCGATCGTTTTCCTCGCGCGAGAGACCCAGCAGCGGCGCCCACGCCTTAAACATCTGCTCGGAACACATTCTGCGGTCCTGCAGGTTCAGGATCGGATCGAGATAGGTGATGCCGTTCTCGCCGAACAGATCACTCTCCTTGGTGAAAGCAGCCTTCACCACGTTCGGCGTCGCCGTCACCGTCGGGCACGCATTCGATCCCGTCAGGTTCACCAGCGGCGTGTGCAGCACGTCGTACATCGGGAACCAGATCGCGTTCAGCGGCTTCTTGCTGTGCTTCACCGCCAGCAGGTTGTAGACATGTGCGATGCCAATCTTCGACGGATAGCACGGATCGATGGCTCCACGGCTGGCGCCGGCGCGATAGAGATCGGGCGTCGTGTAATCCGAATACACAATGTTCTCGGACTGGATGCCGAGGCTCGCGAAGTATGCGTTGAACAACGGCGCATACGTATAGGTGTTCAGCAGGCGCGGAATGCCGATGCGAAGATCCTTGCGCCGTTCCATCAGCGTGGCCCGTTCTTTCGCCGCCTTCGCAACAAACCATCCTTTTGTGTTGAGCGTTGGGTCGGCGACGTTCGCGACTTCGCGATGGCGGAAGACATCGTGCGCGGCGATATCGACAAAGTTCGGATTCGCGGCTTTGATCTTGTCGATATCGGCCTTGATGTCTTTCATGTCGCTGAGGTCTTCGACGGTACCCTTTTCACATGTAGCGATGATCAGTCGTTGCTCTCCTGCGCGCAGCGGAACCTTCGTCTTACGCGGCTGGAACTCGCCGGTCGGCTTCGGCGCCTCCACCGGCTTCTTCGCACCAGGCGCGGCGAGAATCTGGATCAACGGCTCGGCCTTGGCGCGCAATGAAGTGGTTGAGGATGACCCGCATCCACAGCTACCGCCTGCGTGATCGTGGTCATGCCCAGTGCTGCACGAAGAACCTTGCGACGCAGCCGGAAGGTTCGCCTGAATCTGCTCCAGACTCGGCAAATTGGCCGCAATCGTGACCTCTTCCACCGTTGCGGCGCGATCCTCCTTCACTGCTGCAACGGGCGCCGCTTGCACGACCGTTCCTCCGCTCACATCGACGTCGATAAAGGTGCGAAGGCAATTGTTCTTGCAGAAGTAACAGCGCGTATCCTCGTTGCGC
The DNA here is from genome assembly GCA_035486155.1 of Occallatibacter sp. Lineage (GTDB taxonomy): Bacteria > Acidobacteriota > Terriglobia > Terriglobales > Acidobacteriaceae > Telmatobacter. Next base: position 10,405 of record DATHNJ010000079.1, read on the forward strand.
GTCGTCCGGTAACGAATCTGGCGCACAGCTTCGAGTCCGATAAATGTCGTCTGCTTGCCGCGCTTCCACAGCCGGAGCGCCTCCTGGGCCGCGCCGATTGCGCCCGACTCGCCGCAGTGTTCATGCACGATGATCTCGGGCTCTTTGCCGTTGGCGCGGAAGCTCGACCGGATGAAATCGACCTCGGCTTTGACGACAGCAAGGTTATTCTGCGTGCCGCCCTGCAGCACGAAGCGCGTGCCGAGCGATGCGAGATTCGGAATGCTCGCGACATAGAGGAAGACGTTCTTCGGCAACACATCGGCGAGGCCCGCGAGAATTTCTTCCGAACGCCAGCCCTGCCGCTGGAAGTTCACAATGTCGGACTGCATAAAGACCGCGCAGCCATAGCCGAATGAGGGCATCGACTTCGCCGAAAAAGCTATATCGGCAAACTCTTCGACCTTCATCCCGAAGCCCTCGGCGGTCGATTGCAGAAAGTATCCGTTACCGGCCGAGCACTGGGTGTTCAGTTTGAAATCCTTGACGCGTCCATCTTTGAGCACGATCAGCTTGATATCCTGCCCCCCCACGTCGACGATCACATGCGGATCGTCATAGAACTTCAGCGCCGATTCAGTATGCGCGACCGTCTCCACCAACGCCACGTCTGCGTTGAGAACGTCTTTTAAGATGTCTTTCGCGTAGCCGGTTGTTCCGACGCCGAGCACTTCGAGCGATGCCCCTTTGCCTTCCACCTGCTCGCGCAGCTTCTCGAACATCTCGATCGTGTCTTGAATCGGATTTCCATTTGAGAGCTGATAGGACTTGCAGAGAATCTCGCCTTCCATTCCAAGCAGCACCGCTTTGGTCGACGTCGATCCGCCGTCCACTCCAATAAATCCGGTAACAGCCTGGCCCGGAGTAAATGTGACCGGAACAAACTTCTTCCGCCTGTATGCGGAGCGAAAATCATCTAACTCAGAGTTATCGGCAACCAACCCTTTGCCGCCCGAAGTCGCCTTCTCTTCTGCTCGGCCGTAGTTGATATACCAGGCAAGGTTTTCCGCGCCGAGATAGCGGCCAACCTCCGCCTCTTCGTCTTTGCCGAACTCCACCGAACCGAGCGCCGCAAAATACTGCGCATTCTGCGGAACTTTGATCAGATCCTCCGGCGTCATACCTTCCGGCAACTGCACTTTGCGCTCTTTCCACATACGCGGAATGTTCGCTTGCCACGCTTCGCGCATGCCGCGAATGAAGGAATTCGGACCGCCCAGCAGCAGCACGTGCGGCCGCAGGGTGTTGCCGCGCGTAAGTACGCTCAGATTCTGCAGCACGATTGCTTCAAACAGCGACGCCATCAACTCATCTGGCGGCGTTCCTGTCTTCTGCAGGCCATTGATATCCGTTTCGGCAAAGACGCCGCACTTACCCGCCACCTTGTGCAGCTTGATCCCGTGATAGCCCTGAGTCGATAGCTCGGTGGCCGGAATCTTGAGCTTGGCGTTGATCTTGTCGATCACTGCGCCCGTTCCGCCGGCGCACTTATCATTCATCGACGGAATCTTTTTCTTGCGTCCTGTCTCTTCGTCATCCTTGAAGACGATGATCTTGGCGTCCTGACCGCCGAGTTCGATCACCGAATACACTTCCGGATGCATCTTCTCCACAGCCAGCGCAACGGCGTGCACTTCCTGCACAAACTTGGCGCCGATCCTCTCGGCAATCGTTCCGCCGCCAGAACCGGTGATAAATACCCGCGTGTTCTGCGGCGAAATTCCCGCATCCGCCTCCATGCGCTGAAGAAACTCCAGCACCTTCTCCGGCTGGCGGGTCTCGTGCCGTTGATAGTCCTGCCAAATCGTGCTGTCGGTCGCGGCATCCACCACGACGGCTTTCACGGTTGTCGAGCCTACGTCGAGCCCCACCAAAAGCTGTTGCATCAGCTTTTCTCCTCGGCCTATGTCAGGAACGATCTCTGTTGCGGCGACCGGCGCGTACATCGGTCGCCCCATAATGTTGAAACGCAGATGCGTGGCTCAGATTCGCTCTGCAGATATTCACCAGCGAAACGTGCAGGGCAATCGTCAAGCACGCCGCCATCGCCAACAAGCATCCGTCGACAGCCAGTCGCATCGAGACGCGCATCAGGCCACCTTCGGGCGCGCCATCGCCACGCGAGAGCGCCGCCGGTACGCGCGGTCCCTGCTCATCAGAGCATCCACGTGCACCGCAAACTGCGCCGCGGTTCCTGCGATTCCATCCTGGTGCGGAACCTTGTACAGTCCGCGCCGCAACTCGGGATGATCGGCAACATATTCGCGCAGATCGTCCATTGTCCTGCCCGTCTTGTTGAGCACGCCCTCGAACTCCGCGCGCGCTTTGGCTTTGGCTTCGGCCAGCGCCATCTGTACGCGGCTGTGCGCGTTTACCTCGCCCTCGCCCGAGGTCTCAATGGGCAGGAAGATCATGTCCTTGAACTTGCTGACGACGCGCGACTGCACTCCATCCGACTGTGTCGATGGCATGCACCCAAACGGCTTCAGCGCGAGCACCATGTGGCAAAGATGGTTCACCGTGTAGAAGATGTTTTTGCCCACTTCCATATGCCCTTCGCCGCCACGCGCGAGCTGATGATAGAACGGGTGTGCGAGCCGCGAGAGCTCCGCCTGCGGAATCAGGTGATGCGCCGTATCTCCCATGTGGCGAATGGTGCGGTGATAGAAATACGTCCACATGCTGCTGCCCACGCTCAGCCCCGCCGTTTTCTTAAAAATAGAAAACTCGTTCGCCGCACGCTTCTTGAACTCGTACCACTTGGGATCGCGGTACTTTAGCTGCGCCTGCACGCGCGCTCTGCCGCCTTCTTTGGCGACAAACATCATGTAGTCGATCCAGGTGGCGATGGGCTCGACGAGCACCTGCGCGCCCTCTCTCTCGAGGAACGCGAACATGTTGAAGTTTCCGTCGCCCTCAGTCGTCTGCGCCCAGAACTCGCCGGTGATCTTGATGACCGGCTTCACGCGCAGGCGATCGACCTCGACGGCATCGAGGCTGTCTCTGCACGCGTGCAGCGCATCGACATATTCCTTGCCGTAAAGGTTCTGCGCCACTTTGCCCAGCGTGCAGGCAATGCCGGTGACCTTCGGGCTCTTCTCGAGCAGCGGCTTTGCCCACTTCGGCGACGCATCCATGATGTGCCAGCGCTTGCGATCCCGTAGCGTATCGGTCAAAGTCGTGACCGCTTCACGGATCACCTTGTCGGTCTCGCCTTTGTTTACTTCGAACGGCCGAACCTGATAGACGAGCTCATTGATCACGTCGCCGAGATTCAGCGCATTCAGCATGCCCATGCCGAAGTCAACCGAGAACTTCAATCCCGGCTCGCCGCTGGCGGCCTTGATTCCATCTGTTTGTTGAAATAACAGGACGCGGAAGCCCTCGAAGCCTGAATTCTGCAGCGCGAATCGATACTCCGCTTCATACATGCCGAACCGGCATGGCCCGCACGATCCAGCAGTGAAGAACACGTAGTTATCGATGATCTGCTGGCGCGACAAGCCCTGCTGCTCCAGCCCCTGCAGATGGCGTACAAGATTCCCAACCGTGAAGTAAGTCGGGTTACATTGGCCGTTGTTTCCGTACTCCTTGCCGGCCTGGAAGTCCGCGACCACAGGAGTCGGAATGTTCTCACAGCGGTAACCGCTGCCGTGAAACACCGCCTTGATCATCTCCTCGTGTTTCCAAGTCAGGCCGCCGAAGAGAATCGTAGTTCGATCGCGTTCATCGGCCTTGAAGGAGTTCTCCACCGGCTTCTTGAACTCGCGCATGCGCGCCAACCCCGCTTCAGCACGCAGCCGCGCTCTTTCGGCGTCGATGCGGGCCTGGATCTCCATCTCAAACTCGGTCTGCTCCACTTCGTGAATCGCTGTCGGCATACATTTCTCCTCGAAAGCTAAGCTTGGGTGTCTTGACCTATCGGAAGAGCGACGCTACATCTGCCCCTTCATTCCCTGGAATCCATGCGCTAACTGCTTGAAGAAGTACTTAATGACTCGCTGGTCGTTGTAGCACCAGCCCAGAATGTGATTCAGCGTAGAGAAGCAATGCGTCTGGCAGCTCTCTTTCTGATGATCGAGCTGTTTGGTGTCGAACTTGTGATCACCGACGACGCCCCAGTCATAACTCGCCGTGTACATGGGGAAGCACGGCGCCAGCGTGCCATCCACGCGAATAATCATCGAGTTCTGGCCGGCCCGGCAATTCCACGGGAAATGATTTCCCTTCATGAAATCGACCATCTGCCACAGCCGCGCATTCGAGTTCACCATCTTGTAGCCGGAATCCTGCTTCTCCGTCAGCCACTGAATGGTTTCCTCCACTAGTGGCCAGTCGTCCTTGCTAATGTAGGTGACATTCTGCGCGGCGTGCTTAAAGTGTTCGTCCTGCTCGAGCAGCGGCGACTCGTTGATGTGATAGTCGGTCGCAATGCCGCAGTCGTGGGCGATCTCCGTCAACTGCCGCACGTCGTCGAGGTTATTCCGGCAGATATTGATATTCAGAAAGACGGAGTAGCCATATCCATACTGCTTGCGCACCAGATAGTCGAACTGCTTGCGGATCGGCGCCAGGGCCTTCGGCAGGCCCTCTTTGAGATCCACCGCATCGACGGCGATGTTGAATGTCGACATGCCTGCGTCGGCTAGCTTATCGATCATGTCCGTCTTCAGCAGCCGCGCATTGGTCGGCAGATAGATCCAGAAATCCTTCTTCGCTGCGTAGTAAGTGATCCTCTGAATGAAGTCCGGGCGCAGGAGCGGCTCGCCGCCCATGAACGCGAGCACGCGGCAACCCGTGCCGTGCAGCCAATCAATGGAGCGCTTCGCCGTGTCTTCGGTCATGCCTTTGACCTTGTTATCGAAGGCCCAGCAGTAATGACAATCGAGATTGCACTTGAACTCTGTGAATAAGTACGAGATCAGCGGATGAAAGTCACCGGCGGTCACGCGCGAGCGAACATACGGAAAAAGCCAGCCGCGCATCGCATGATAGATCTGGCCCGTCGACCAGTGTCTCTTTTCCGGTGGACTCCACCCTTCATCCAGGTTGACTTCGCCCAATAGCTCCGGGCGCTGCGGAAAGACGGGCTCAGGGAACCGCTGCGGCGCTCCGATCGGCTGCAGCCCAAAGGTCGGCTCGCTAGGCTTTGTCAGTAACTGGTGTAAGTGGACGTCAAGGCGAAAACTGGAGCGCTGCTCCTCTTGCAATTGCATGGGCCAAATCTCCTCGATCGAAGAGGTCTCGTAGCTGCGGTCTATAACTGCAAAAACTTCTTAAGTTGGCGCACAATCCACATGGGATCGGACACACACGCCTACTTAAGGCGGTTCAGTGCTGACCGCATGAGCCGAGTTATTGAAAATGTGACAACCTACGTCGGCAAAACGTGCAAGACTCCGCGCCGAGCGTTGAAAAGACAAAATGTGAAAGCGAGTGGGGAATGGCTCAAATCTGCCTTGCGTGCGAGCCTTTGGACGATAGATGCCCCCAGTCGATGGAGGTTTCGAAATTCGACACAATTTTTCACGTCGCGTGATTCTGTTGCGACACGGGTTGTCGACAATCTGCGCAATGCTTCCTTGCGCACGGTCAAATGGAATTGGCGCCGGCAGCAGAAATACGCACACCTCGCCTCAAGTGCGCTGCGGCGTGCAGCGTGCGTAAGAGATCGAATAGAAACGCGCCGTTCTTCCTTCGGCGGATACATGGGGGCTATCTCCGCGTACGAGAAGCAGGGTAACGATCAGTTCTATCGGTTTGATCTTTCGGTCAATGACTGCTTACGACTGAGCCTGCATGATTCAGAGTTCTCACAGAGAGGAACTCCAAATCATTGAATGGCTCCAGCCCATCCGGGGTTGATCCGATTGCATCGTTCGATCGACATTCTGAGTAATGCGCGACTCCCAATTTATATTCCCTTGAGCGCCTCAACCAGCCTCAGAGAAATATTCATTGCGAAGCGAACTTGCGCCGCGACCCGACAATCATGATGGAAAGATAGCACCAAATTTTGCCCAGTCAATTGTGACTTTCCATAATTTTGCTTGCAGCTGCTCCTGTCTGGCGCTGTTTATATCGATGCTTGTATCGAGTCCGGAGCGAGATTTGCTGCAAGTCTTCAGTTATCGATGACTTACTGAAGGCGCTCCTCGGAAATGCCGCCCGTCGGTCTAGACTGTGACTGGTCCCAACGAAATGCAGATTGTGGACGAAGATGCGCCCGCGCACGGAGGCGTACATCCTGATGCTTGAATTGCTGAAGCGAGCCGCGACCGCGGCGGCGCCGACCATTGTGGCTGTGAGCCTGATCCTCGGCAACATCGGCCTTCTCAGTAAGCGGGGCCTTCATCCGAATCTGGAAACTGTGGTGGGCTTCCTCTGGATCGCATCGGATTACGCTCTCCGTCAGAAGCCGCGGCATCCGGTGGCCGCCCCACGCCTCAATGCGGCGGGCGTCATTTTGGGGAGTCTTCTCTTGTCCGCCAGCGGCATCCACCCGCACTTCATCGACTGGAACCGTGTTCGAACGCCGCTAGGCTATGTGCCAGCGGCTGCAACGATTGGGTTGCAGAAGGAATTGCGCATTGCCGGAGCGAAGTTGACTGCGTCGCCAAGTTTCTTTGGGCGGCTGCTCGGCGCCATCGCACGATATCCGTACACGCTCGCCGCCGTCATGAATGCCTATGGAGTCATAGAACTGGGACAAAGCGCTGTTCATTCCAGCGACAACCTATTGCTTGCAATCAGTGCGGCGTACGGGCTCGCGACCTTGGCTCTTCCGCTGCTCGATCGCGGTCGCACGACGGCCTAGCGTTACTCTTCAATCAGCCGAGAACGCAGGCCACAGAGCAACTATTCCTTACTCCAGAAACAGAAGTGGCCCAGAAGTCTCGATCTTCTAGGCCACTTCAATGTCGAATTGGTTGCGGGGGCTGGATTTGAACCAGCGACCTTTGGGTTATGAGCCCAACGAGCTACCGGGCTGCTCCACCCCGCAGAGTTAGTGTAACAACACCGTGAGGACGGGTCAAACCCGCTCGACGCTTAAGCCGCCTGATCCGATACACTGCTCGCAATCCTGTACCGCCCCGAGGAAACGAGCGCATGTCGCAACTCTATGTCGTTGTTTTGGCTGTCATTGTCATTGCGCTCCTGTCGGTAGCGATCTATCAGACCTCCCGCGTCAAAACCAAAGCCGACTATCTCGTCGCCGGCCGATCTCTCCCCGCTTTTGTCCTCGTTCTGACCCTTCTCACTTCCTGGATCGGCGCCGGCTCGCTCTTCGCCGGAGCGGAAAACGCCTACCGCAACGGCTTCGCCGCGCTGTGGCAGCCGGCGGGCGGCTGGCTCGGTCTTCTGCTGATTTATTTCATCGCGCCTCGCGCCAGAAAATTCGCCCAGTTCACCCTGCCCGACCTGCTTGAAGCGCGCTACAACCAGACGGCTCGTGTCCTCGGCACGTTCGCAATCCTCTTCGCCTACGTCGGCATCACCAGCTACCAGTTCAAGGGCGGCGGCAACGTCCTGCATCTCATTTTTCCCGACACGGTCACGCCTGAACTCGGCACATACATCATCGCCGTCTTCGTTATCGTGACTACCGCGCTCGCCGGCATGTCGTCGGTCGCCTATATGGATGTGGCGATCGGCTCGCTTGTGACGGTCATTTGCTTCATCGCTGCGCCATATCTGTTCTTTGAAGCCGGCGGTTGGGCAGGCTTGCACGCTGCTCTGCCGTCCACACATTTCGAGGCGCTGGGCAATCTTTCCTTTACCCGCGCCATGGAGTTTCTGGTTCCTACCATGCTCCTCATGCTGGGCAACCAGGTGATGTACCAGAAATTCTTCTCGGCCAAAACCTCCAACGACGCACGCATTTCGGTTGTCGGCTGGATCGTCGGCACCGTCGTGCTCGAAACCCTCATCGTCGCCATCGCCGTTTTCGGGTCCGCACTGTATCCAACCGGCGAAGTCTCCCGGCAACCCTTCGAGATCATTCCCTACACTGCGCGCCACGGCCTGCCCGCGTTTCTCGGCGCGCTGCTGCTAGGCGCGGTCTTCGCCAAGGTCATCTCCACGGCATCCAATTACCTCTTTTCGCCGGCGACAAACCTGATCAACGACGTCTTCGTCCGCTACATAGCGCCGGACGCCTCGCACAAGCGCGTGCTGATCGTCTCGCGCCTTGTCGTGACGCTGCTCGGCTGCTGGGCGCTCTATCAGGCTATCTATGCGCAGAGCATCCTGGAAAAGATGCTCTGGGCCTACACCATCTATTCAGCAGCTCTTACGCCGGTTGTGCTTGCCGCTTTCTATTCCAAGCGCGTCACTGCATGGGGCGCCGTCGCGGCCATCGCCGCCGGCACTGTCGTGACTCTCTCGTGGGACATCCCCAGCGTTAAGGCGCTGTTCCCGCCGATCCTTGCCGAACGCGACGCCATCTTCCCTGCGCTGTTCGCTGCGGTCGCGGCGCTGATCGTCGTCAGCCTCTTCACGCCAAGGCCTGCGCCGGAACAGCTCGCGCAGTTCTCAGATTAGTTACATACTCTGCCGTGCTTTGCTGCACGCGGCGCCCTAAACTGGTCAGTGGACGACCGCATGCCGACACGCCCCTGTTGGGTTGAGATCAACACCCAGGCCTTCGAAGACAACTACCGTTTCCTAGCCGAGCTCGCGGCTCCTCACGCCGAATTGCTCGCTATCGTGAAGGCCAACGCCTACGGCCATGGACTTGCGTTCTGCGCACCGGCAGCGGTCCGAGCCGGCGCCCGCTGGCTCGGCGTCACCAGCGTCGAAGAAGGCGACGCTGCACGGTCGCTCTGTCCGGATGCGCAAATTCTTGTCATCAGCGGAGTCTTTCCGGGGCAGGCGTCCGAGATCGTACGCCACGGGCTTACGCCTATTGCATGGGAATCCTGGCAGCTGGACGAACTAGAGTCGACTGGCGCCGCAGCTCAATCCATTCCTGTGCACCTGGAGATCGACACCGGCATGAGCCGCCAGGGCGCAGACCCCGAACATCTTGCTTTCCTACTCGCGCGATTTCACACTCGATCGGCCCTCCGACTCGACGGCGTAATGACGCATCTGTTCGCCGCCGACGAGGCCGATGGCGCTGTCACGGAAGCGCAACTGACTCGCCTCGAGATCGTGCTCGATCAGATTCGCGCCGCAGACCTGCGGCCCATGTGGCTTAACGTAGGCAACTCCGCCGCGCTTCTCTCGGGCAGGGCAGCGGAGATCGCCGCTCTCGCCACACGCTACGGGATGAAGGCCATGCTTCGGCCCGGACTCGTGCTCTACGGCCTGGCGCCGGAGTTCGCGCCTGACTTCGACAAAGCGCCGTCATCGCTGGCCGAAGCGCGACGAAAGCTCAAGCCCGTGCTGACCTGGAAGACGCGCGTTGTCGGCGTCCGATCCGTGGCCGCCGGCGCCGTCGTGGGCTACAACGGAACCTTCGTGGCCACCGAGCCCATGCGCCTTGCATTGCTGGCGGTTGGATACGCCGACGGATTGGACCGCAAGCTAGGCAATCGCTTTAGCCTGCTGGTGCGCGGCCAGCGGGCGCCGCTCGTCGGCCGCATCAGTATGGATCAGGCGGTGGTCGATGTGACCGAGATCTATGGCGTTGAGCCCGGCGATGAATGCGTGATTGTTGGATCGCAGGGCGCAGAGACAATCACAGCCTTCGATCATGCGCGCGGCTCAGAGACAATTCCGTGGGAAGTCTTTACGCGCATCGGCGCCCGCGTCTCCCGCGTCGCCGTTTAGCAGGACTCGCCCACCGTACCGATGGACTGGCCAACTGTCTCCCCGCTGCACTCAGACAGTCCTGTGGCTCCCAGCGTCGCCTCGATCATCGCATCGAAGCCCATCGCCGAGTTCAGCAGCATGTGATAGAGCCCCCGCGCACACCAGTCTTTCTGATACATCTTGCGAATCACCGCCGCGCGCCGCTTATCGGAGGCTATCAACTCCTGATCGGCCTGCTGGGCCTTGCTCGGGAATGCGTTCTCGAACCACTCGCGTTTCCACTTCGCCGTAGCGTAGACGAACACATGGAAGCATCCCGGCACGCACGACAGGGCGCACGCCGAGCCTCGGCCTACCAATACGCAGTTGCCCTCGCTCGCCGCCCGCTCAATCTCTTTCTTGATCAGCGCCAGCATGCGCTCGGAATCAAATACCTGGTCGTCGGTGAGGCCCGTCATTGGATACGCCGAGTCATGCCAGAAGACTTTGCCGTAGCGGTAATACCAAGGGTCCAGCCGCTCGTCGTACTTGGCCGCCAACTCGGGAGAAATTCCGGCGATCCTGGCGGCTGCGCATACAAGCTCCGAATCGAAGAGCTTCCAGCCAAGCCGAGCCGCAAGATCATGGGCAAACTCGCCGCCGCGCGATCCGTACTCGCGCTCCACCGTAATCACCTTGATTGGCGCATGCCGCATTGGGCCACTTACCCCCGCGAGTGGAGCATACAACGGATCGCAGGCTTTGTGCAGAGAAAGCTTTTCGGAGAAACTCTCCGCATTTGTGACCAGTTGCGATCTCATACCTTGACGATCTACAACTGCGTTTGTAGATTATCTAGGCATGGGCAAGCCAAACGACCTCGTTCAGGGAACTCTCGACCTTCTCATCCTTAAAACCCTTCTGCCGGAAGCCACGCATGGCTGGGCCATCGCTAAGCGCATCCAGCAAATCTCCGGCGAAGTGCTGCAGGTGCAGCAAGGTTCGCTTTATCCGGCGCTCCATCGGCTGGAACAGCAGGGATGGATCAAAGCCAAATGGCAGGAGAGCGAAACCGGCCGCCAGGCCAAGTTTTACGCTCTCACTGCAGCCGGCCGCAAACAGCTCGAGGCCGAAACCGCCAACTGGAACCGGCTCTCGGCTGCGATCAATCTCGTTGTGGGCGAAGCTTAGACGCGAAAGCAGGAGGCAACGATGCGCTGGTTCGATCGGCTGACAATGAAATTCACCGCGCTCTTTCGTCGGCGCACCGCCGGCGCGCATTTGGACGCTGAGCTCGCCTTTCATCTCGAACGGCAGATCGCGGAAAACCGCGCTGCCGGCATGACGCACGAAGAAGCCCATTACGCAGCTCTGCGCACTTTCGGCAACCCTGCATTGCTGCGCGATCAGTCGCGCTCCACGTGGAGTTGGGCGTCTCTTGAGTCTCTCGCCCGCGACGTGCGTTACAACATGCGCAGTCTATTGCGCACGCCTGGCTTCTCTTTGATCGCCATCGCCGTGATGGGCCTGGGCATCGGCGCCAATATAGCTCTCTTCACAATTGTGCGCAGCGTGCTGCTCAAGCCGTTGCCGTTCCAGGACTCCGAGCGGCTCGTGGCGCTCTACGAAGCCGACTCTCAACATAAGCATCGCGATCCTCATATGCCAGTCGCATTCGGCAGTTTTTCCGTCTGGCAGTCGGCCGCGCGCGATGTCGCGCA
>DATHNJ010000080.1:0-13538 GCA_035486155.1 Occallatibacter sp.
ATACGTGGCGCCGCCGCGCACGGGCGTGCCCACGCCGGGCGCGTCTTCCGGGTCGATCCAGTCCATGTCGAGCGAGACGTGATAGCCAATCGTCCCGCGGCCGGCGGCGCGCAGCGCCTCTTCCATCACCGCGCGCATGCCTCGCTCGTCGATGTCGCGCATGGTGTAGACCTCGTTGAGGCCGGCGCGGCGAATGTTTTCGCGCTCCGCGGCGTCCACGTCGCGAATGCCGATCAGCACCGTGTTTTCGGGCGCGATCTTGGGCGCGTAGTCGAAGATGTTGCGCAGCGGCTCCGGCCCCAGGCCAAGCAGCGAGGCCAGCGGCATGCCGTGCACATTGCCTGAGGGAGACGTGTCGGGCGTGTTGATGTCCGTGTGCGCGTCGATCCAGATCACGCCGATCTTTTGATTGCGCCGGCGATAGAACTCGGCCACGCCGGAGGCCGAGCCGGCAGCCAGCGAGTGGTCCCCGCCCAGCACCAGCGGCGTCTGACCGTCATCCAGCGTCTTCACCACGGCGTCGGCGGTGCGCCTGCACGTGTCGGCGATCTGCTTCAGGTAGCGCGCGTGAGGATCGCCGAAGGCCTGGGTCTCGGCGATCTCCACCAGGATGTTGCCGCCGTCAGTAACCTGGTGGCCCAGCGCCTCCAGCCGCGCCTCTAGGCCGGCGACGCGCATCGCCGAGGGGCCCATATCGACGCCCCGGCGGCTGGCGCCCATGTCCAATGGAACGCCCAGGATCCGAATGCGGCGCGTGGGCTGCGCCTGGTTTCCACTGGCCGAGAACGAGACAGAAGGAATTTCCGTTGGATTCGCCATAACTCTCTAACTGTTTTACGCCTCTAACCCGGCATGCGCCTGGTCTTAGGCCCCAAAGTGCATGCGAAGGGCATCCTGTTCATTCAACAATGGGTTACCGATGGTACACATAACCGTCATGCCCTAAAAGGGCTATTAGATCATTTTTCTTTCAGAGTAAGATGAAGGTGCGACAAACTAAAGCAATTCAAACCATTTATCAGAAAGCTATAGCCCTGCCTTGCAACAGGGGGCCAAGACAACAGGGGCGCAAGGCGACAGGGGAAGGATCAGCATGACGAACGCGGGGGGCGCCAGGCTGCGTGGGGCGGTCGGTGCTTTCTTCATGGGGAAAGCGATTGCATCGCTGGCTTTGATTGTTGTCGCCGCCTCTTTGGCGGCAGCGCAATCGGCGCCGCTGACGTCGCTGCACGCCATTCATGCTCTTTCCAACGCCGAAGCCAACCAGGCGCTGCCGGTCGACTTCCAGGCCACCGTCACGTACGCGCGCAGCTACCAGCACGCCCTGTTCGTTCAGGATGGCGATGCGGCGATCTACGTCGAGTGGCCCACCGAAAGCCTTCTTCAGCCGGGCGATCGCGTGCAGATCACAGGAACGACAAAGGCCAGCTATCGGCCCGTCATCGTGGCCAAGAGCGTCGCGCTGATTCATCGCGGGCAGTTGCCTGCGCCCGCGCCGGCTTCTTTTGACGAGTTGATTCGCGGCGATCTCGACGCGCGCTATGTCACCCTGATCGCCACCGTTCGCGATGCGGCTTCCGTGGCGCATCAGGCTGTCCGCAGCACGCTTCTGGAGTTGCACACCGAGGGCGGAGAGATCGACGCCGCGGTCGATGTCGACAATCCCGAACTTCTCGGCTCGCTTTTGGATGCCGAGGTGCAAGTCACCGGCGCGGTCTCCGGCCGCTTTGACGGCAAGATGCAATTGACCGGCGTGCTGTTGCACGTCAACTCATTCGATGGAGTGAAGGTTCTGCGCAAGGCTGAATCGAGCCCGTGGGATCTGCCCATTACGCCGATGGACCAGATCCTGGCCAGCTATCACGTCAGCAGTTCCAGCCGACGCGTGCGGGTGCATGGAACCATCACGTATTATCGGCCCGGTTCATCGGCCGTGCTGCAGGATGGCGCCAAGAGCCTGTGGCTGATGACATCTTCCATCGCGCCGGTGCATGTGGGCGATGAGGCCGATGCCACGGGCTTTCCCGATTTGCACGACGGCCTGCTGGCGTTGACCAGCGCCGAGATCCAGGACAGCGGCAAGCAGGCGCGGCTCGAGCCCAAGCTGGCGACCTGGGATCAACTGGCGGCGAGCAAAAACCTCTTCGACCTGGTTTCCGTCGAAGGCTCCGTCGTGGCCCAGGTGCGCGGCGCAGCGCAGGACGAGTATGTTCTGGACGCCAACGGCGACCTGTTCTCCGCCGTCTTCCGGCGCCCCATCGCGGATGCGGACGACTCCGGCATCCCTCCGATGAAGCACGTGGCCCTGGGCAGCAAAGTGCGAGTCACCGGCATCTGCTTCAGCCACTCCACCAACCGATTGGAAGCGCGCGTTCCCTTCGATATTCTGCTGCGCTCGCCCGATGACATCGCAGTGATCGCCGGCGCGCCGTGGCTCACGGTGGGCAATTTGGCCAAGCTCGCCGCGGCCCTGTTCCTTGTGCTGCTGGCCATCAGCATCTGGGTGCTGCTGCTGGGCATCAGAGTGCGCCGCCAAACGGCCAAGATGACGGCGCAAAGCGAAGCCGAGGCCGAGCAGCAGCGCCGCATCGCACAACTGGAGCAGCGCCGCAGCCGCGTGCTCGAAGACATCAACAGCTCGCGCCCGCTGACCGACATCGTGGAGCACATCACCGAAATGGTCTCCTACATGTTGAACGGCGCGCCCTGCTGGTGCCAGATCAACGATGGTCCGCTGCTTGGGCATCTGCCCAGCGACAAGTCGGGACTGCGGATCATCAACCGCGAGATCCACTCCCGCAACGGATTGGCGCTGGGCACGCTTTATGTGGGACTTGCTTCAGTGGAAGTGAATGAAACAGAGGAACAGGAAGCGCTGACCGCCGGCGTTCGGCTTGCGACGCTCTCGATTGAGACGCGCAAGCTGTACAGCGACCTGGTTCATCGCTCGGAGTTCGACTTGCTTACAGATATGTATAACCGCTTTTCCCTAGATCGGCACTTGCTGGAAATGATCGAAAAAGCGAAAGAGACCGGCAGCAACTTTGGCCTGATCTACGTGGACCTCGACGACTTCAAATTAGTCAACGACATGTACGGCCATCACATCGGCGATCTTTATCTGCAAGAGGTGTCGCTGCGCATGAAGCGGCAGCTTCGCACCGGCGATGCGCTGGGGCGGCTGGGCGGCGACGAGTTCGCGGCTCTGGTGACCGTAGTACGCGGGCGCATCGACGTGGAGGAGATCGCGCAACGGCTGGAGCGCTGCTTTGACGCGCCGTTCGCGCTGGAGGGCTACGTTCTGCGCGGCGCGGCCAGCGTGGGCATGGCGATCTACCCGACTGACGGCGGGACCTCCGACAGCCTGCTGAGCGCGGCGGACGCGGCCATGTACAAGGCCAAGAACGACCGGCGTGCGGGTCAGATGACGACGCGGCGAAGCGGGTAGGAAGCGTTTACATTCACTCTCGCTATCCCGCCGACGGAACGGCCTAACGCTTTAGTTTGATTGGATCGGCTCCGGCCGCTATCGCCGCGACGCATGCGTGCCGATAATGCAGCCATGGGTCTCCCGCCTAGAGCGCCGGTGTGGTCTCTGCGCCGTTTAGCGGCTGCAGGAACGGTTGTTGTTGCGCTATTTCTTTGCCGTGCCTCCTGCGCATCGGTCGCATCTCCTGCTCCCCTCACTTCGCTCTCCGCGATCCACAAGCTGACCAACGCCGAAGCCAGCATGGCGGCCCCCGTCGCTTTTGAGGCCACGGTAACCTATTTTCGCGGCTATGAAAAAACGCTGTTCGTCGAGGACGGCGACGACGCGATCTACGTCCTTGCCACCACCAACCTGGAGCTTCAGCCCGGCGATCGGGTTCTGATCCATGGATTCACCCGCGACAGCTTCCGTCCCATCATCATGAGCAACGACATCACCCTGCTTCATCACGGCGCCGTACCCAAGCCGGCGCCGGCGGAGTTTACGCCGTTGATGGAGTCGAAGCTCGATTGCCGCTACGTCGCGGTGCGCGGGACCGTCCTGTCCGCGGCCCCCGGACTCAGCACTGGCCGTCCCGTCACCCTGCTTGAGCTCGCGATGGGCAAGGGAACGATCGGCATCACGGTGGACAAGGGCATTCCCGCCCGCCTGAGCGATCTGCTTGACGCCGAAGTGGAGATCCACGGCGCCGAGGCCGGGCGCTTCGACGGCAAGATGCAGCAGACCGGCATCCTGATTCACGTCACCTCATTCGACGACGTGCACGTTTTGCGCAAGCCTCCGATCGACGCATGGTCCGCGCCGCTTACGCCGATGGACAATGTTCTCGATTCCTACGATGTGGAGAATCACACCCCGCGCGTGCGCGTTGCGGGAATCGTTACCTACTTCCAGGCCGGCCGCATGGCCGTTCTGCAGAACGGCAGCCGCAGCATCCGCGTGATGACCAAGACGATTGAGGACGTCAGCATCGGCCAACGCGCCGAGGCGATCGGCGTGCCGTTCGTCGATGACGATGGTTTTATGACGCTGAAGTGGAGTGATCTGCGCACCGCCGGCGTCGCCGCGCCCATCACTCCTGTACTCGTCAACTGGGATCGGGTCGCTTCCGGGCGCCACGCCTTGGATCTGGTTTCGATCGAGGGCAAGGTCGTGTCTCAGGTGCGCGAGCATGCGCGCGACGTGTACATCATTGCCGCCGACGATCATCTATTCTCCGCGGCCATCCGCTTTCCGCTGGTCTTTCTCGCCGACGGGCCCAAACAACCCCCTCCCATGCCGATGATTCCCGTGGGCAGCAAGGTCCGCGTTACGGGCGTGGTGATGCATGACGACGCGAACCCCTTCAATGGCCCCATGGCCTTCGGAATTCTCCTGCGCTCCTCGTCCGACGTCGTTGTTCTGGCGAGCCCATCGTGGCTGAACGTGCGCAACCTGACCGTAACGGTAAGCGTTCTGCTGGTGCTTATGGCGATGGTCAGCGCATGGGTGCTTTTGTTGCGGCGCAAGGTGCATCGGCAAACGGCGGAGCTGGCCGCGCAAAAAGAGGCCGAAGCGGCTCTTGAGCGTAAACGGAGCCGCATCCTCGAGGACATCAACGGCAACAAACCTCTGGACAAGATCCTGTATGAAGTCACCGAATTTGTCGCCTTCCGTCTGGAGGGAGCATCCTGCTGGTGCGAGGTCGGCGACGGCGCGCGCTTCGGCGCCAACTCCGCGGAGACTCAGGGAAAAAGCGTCGTCTGCCAGGAAATCCCCTCACGTTCCGGACCCCTGCACGGAATGTTGTTCGCCGCCATCGATCCGCAGGCGCCGTGCTCGACGCACGCGCAGGAGGCGCTCGCCATGGGCGCATGGCTGGCCACGCTGGCCGTTGAAACCCGCGGCCTCTACACCGATCTGGTGCATCGTTCCGAGTTCGATCAGTTGACCGATGTCTTCAACCGCTTCTCCTTTGAACGTCGCCTCGCATCGGTGGTCGAGGAGGCGCAGCAAAACGGCGCGATCTTCGGCTTGATCTATATCGATCTCGATGACTTCAAGCTGGTGAACGATCGCTACGGCCATGCCGCGGGCGATCAATATCTGCGGCAAGCCTCCTTGCGAATGAAACGCCAGCTTCGTCCCACCGACACCCTCGCTCGTCTCGGCGGCGACGAGTTTGCTGTCGTAGTAGCCAACGTGCACAGCCTCAATGACGTCGAAGAGGTCTCACGCCGCCTCGATCGCTGTTTCCACGAACCGTTCGCGATCGATGGCTCGATGATTAGCGGATCGGTCAGCATGGGCGCCGCGCTCTATCCCGAAGACGGCTCGACCAAGGACAGCCTGCTGAACGCCGCCGACGCCGCGATGTACGTCAGCAAAAAGATCAAGAAGGAAAACTGCCAGCAGCCTGCCCCAAAATAGGGCGCCTTCCGCCTCGCTAGCTACGCGGACCAGCCTTGCCTGCGTCGTCGATGGCCGCCCCTCCTTACTATCGGGTCATCTCGCTCCAACGGAATAACCCTTTGGTTACGCTTGACGTTAATCGGCCATTGATCTTCTTATCAGCGCATTCCGATAATTACTTGAATGAAATTCAGGCAGAACAAGCTGTTGGAGCGCATGCTGCGTGGCGCCGTCCTGTGGGCGGCCGGCGCCTCCTTGCTTGTTGGCCCATCCTCGGCCTTCGCCGCCGGCCCTCAGGCCCTGCGCACGATCCGCGCCATTCGCGCCTTGAGCAATGAAGACGCGGATCGCGCGCTTCCCGCTGACTTCCAGGCTACGGTGACTTACTACCGCGCCAGCAATCGAGACCTGTTCATGCAAGAGGGTGACTCAGGAATCTATGTGCACGCCTCTACGCGGTTAAATCTTGAGCCGGGCGATCGCGTGCGCGTGGTGGGCACCACCCGCGGCAGCTTCAAACCATACGTCGAGAGCAAAGACATTCGCCTGGTCGGTCACGGCGCCTTGCCCAAGCCCGAGCACGTCACGTTTGCCCAAATGATTCGCGGAGAAACCGACTGCAAGCTCGTCACAGTGCATGCAACTGTTCGATCTGCCGACATCGTTCCTGGTTCCCTTTCGATGGAGCCTTCAACTTATATGCAGATGTCCGTCGATGGAGAACCGGTCGATGCAAATGTCGATAGCATCGACGAGAACGCACTGTAGGATTTGCTCGACGCCGAGGTGGAAATCACCGGCGCCGTGTCGGGGCACTTCGACAACAAGATGCAGTTGACGGGCATCCTGTTCCACACGCAGAGCCTCGGCGACGTAAAGATTCTCAAACGAACCGCCTCCGATCCGTGGTCGCTTCCCATCACGCCAATGGACAGCGTCATCACCGGCTATCGCATGCGCGATATGGGCGAGCGCATGCGGGTGCATGGAACCATCACTTACTACCAGGCTGGATCGGCGCTGGTGCTGCAGGATGGCGCCAAGAGCCTTTGGATCGCCACGCAAAGCCACGATCCGCTAAAGATCGGCGACGTAGCCGACGTAATCGGATTCCCCGACGTGCAGAATGGGTTTCTGCATCTGACCCGCAGCGAAGTGCGCGATAGCGGCGTACAGGCGCCCATCGCGCCCTCGTTGTTCACATGGCGCGACCTGGCGCAGGGCGGAAACAGGGGCAGGAGCCACATCTTCGATCTGGTCTCCATCGAAGGCAAAGTCGTGGCCGAAGTGCGACAGGCAACCCAGGATGAATACGTGCTCGAGACAGGAGGGCATCTCTTCTCCGCCGTTCTCCGTCATCCGCAGACAAACAATCAGGCCTCCCTGTCGCCAATGAAGCAGGTGCCGGAGGGTTCCGCCATTCGCGTCACCGGAGTCTGCATGCTCTCGGACTCCAACCCATTCAACGGAGACGTGCCTTTCAACATTTTGCTGCGCTCGGTGGACGATATCGTCGTGGTCGCGCGGCCGTCGCTGCTCAACGTCGGCAACCTCGTCAAGGTTGTAAGCCTGCTGCTGATCATCGTGGCCGCCGTGTGCGCATGGGTCTGGATGCTGCGCAGAAAAGTACAACGCCAGACGGCAGAACTCGCCAAGCGCATCGAGTCTGAAGCGATACGGGAACGCAAACGCAGCCAGATTCTCGAAGACATCAATGGAAATCGTCCGCTCGACGAGATTCTTTTGCAGATCACCGAGCTGGTCGCCTTCCGTCTCGGCGGCGCGCGGTGTTGGTGCGAGGTCGGGGATGAATTGAAACAAGGAAGCTGCCCCGAAAATGCCACCGGCCTCGAGATCATTCGTCAGGAGATTTCGTCGCGCTCGGGACCTCTGCACGGGCTGATGTTCGTCGCCGTCGATCAGGAGTCGGAGTATTGCGCTCAGGCCAAGGCGGTCCTCCCGATGGGAGCGTGGCTGGCGACCCTGGCCATCGAAACGCGCGGCCTCTATTCGGATCTCGTCCATCGCTCCGAGTTCGATCAGCTCACCGAAATCTTCAACCGCTTCTCGTTCGAACGCCGGCTCGACTCTCTGATCGAAGAATGCCGCCAGTGTTCGTGCCACTTCGGGCTGATCTACATCGATCTCGATGACTTCAAGCTGGTGAACGATCAGTACGGGCATCGCGCCGGCGATCAATTGCTGCGGCAGTCCGCGGCGCGCATGAAGCGCCAGCTTCGCCCTTCGGATATGATCGCGCGCCTGGGCGGCGATGAGTTCGCGGCGTTGGTCACCAACGTCCACGGCCACTCCGACCTTGAAGAGGTCGCCGCGCGCCTGCAGCGCTGCTTTGAGGAGACATTCGCGATCGACGGTTACGAGATTCGCGGCTCCGTCAGCATGGGCTTCGCGCTGTTTCCCGAAGACGGCTCGCACAAAGACAGCCTGCTGAGCGCCGCCGACGCAGCCATGTACGTCGATAAGAAGATCAAAAAAGAGGCTCGGCAAAACGTCGCGCGTTGAGTAAGGCTCATTCGCCGTTTCTCATCGACAAAAAGAAAAGGCCCGACATAACGCCGGGCCTTTAAGTTGTGCTGATACGTTGAGGAAACGCTGCCTGAACGGCCAGCCCTATTCGGCCGCCATCTCTTCGGCTTCGCCTTCCTGGCGCATCATCTCCAGTTCGCGCTCCGCCGCTTCGATCTCGGCGTGCACTTCCTGCTGTACACGCTCCGCCGCTTCTTCCAGCTCCGGTGAGAGCTGCACATTGCGGTAGTACTCGAGACCCGTGCCTGCCGGGATGAGCCGGCCGACGATGACGTTCTCCTTGAGGCCGCGAAGATTATCGATAGCCCCGTTGATGCTGGCTTCGGTAAGCACGCGCGTCGTCTCCTGGAAGCTGGCCGCGGAGATGAAGCTGTCGGTCGAGAGCGAAGCCTTGGTGATGCCGAGCAGCAGCGGACGCCCGATCGCCGGACGGCCTCCGTTCGACAACACGCGCTCGTTCTCTTCGCGGAAGCGGAAGCGGTCGACCTGCTGTTCGAGCAGGAAGTTGGTGTCGCCCACTTCGTCGATCCGCACCCAACGCAGCATCTGACGGACGATGACTTCGATGTGCTTGTCCGAGATGGCCACGCCCTGGAGACGATAGACTTCCTGGATTTCGTTCACCAGGTAAGCCTGCAGCTCCTTCTCGCCGAGAACGGCGAGAATGTCGTGCGGGTTGAGCGGTCCGTCCATCAAAGGATCGCCGGCGCGCAGACGCTCGCCTTCCTGCACGTTGACGTGGATGCCGCGAGGCACCGAGTACTCCTTCTCGTCGCCGTTGTCCGCAGCGACGTAGATCTTGCGCTGTCCCTTGGTGACTTCACCGAAGCGGACGACGCCATCGATCTCCGAGATGATGGCCGTCTCGCGCGGCTTACGCGCTTCGAACAGCTCGACCACGCGCGGCAGACCGCCGGTGATGTCCTTGGTGCGCGTCGACTCCTTGGGGATCTTGGCAAGCACATCGCCAGGACCCACCTCGTCGCCGTCCTGCACCATGAGGTGCGAACCGCGCGGCAACAGGTAGCGCTTGTTGCTCTTGGCGTTCTTGATCAAGAAGGTCGGCTGGCGCTTTTCATCCGGCGAGTCGGCAACCACCCAACGCGAGAGGCCGGTCACTTCGTCGACTTCTTCGTTCAGCGTGATGCCTTCCTGCAGGTCCTTGAACTGCACCGTGCCGCCGATCTCGGTAAGGATCGCATAGGTGTACGGATCCCACTCGGCCAACAGCTCGCCGAGCTTCACCGCATCGCCGTCCTTCACGCGCAGACGCGCGCCGTAGACCACCTGGTAGCGCTCTTTTTCGCGGCCGCGTTCGTCGACAATGGCGAGCGAACCGGAGCGGTTCATCGCCACCAGAGCGCGGTCCTTGCTTTCGACGGTGCTCAGGTTGATGAAGCGCACGAAGCCGTTGTTCTTGGCGTCGAGGCGCGACTTGTCAGCCACGCGGCTTGCCGTTCCGCCGACGTGGAAGGTGCGCATGGTAAGCTGCGTGCCCGGCTCGCCGATGGACTGCGCCGCGATAACGCCGCAGGTCTCGCCGAGCTCGACCATGCGGCCCGAACCCAAATTGCGTCCGTAGCACAGCGCGCAAACCCCGCGCCGCGATTCGCAGGTGAGCACCGAGCGAATCTTCACCCGCTCAACGCCCGCGCCCTGAATGGCGGAAGCGATGTCTTCGTCGACAGGCTGGTTTACATCGATCACGACGTTACCGTCGTAGTCCTTGATGCGCTCGAGCGAGACGCGGCCAATGATGCGGTCGCGCAACGGCTCGATGATCTCGCCGGATTCCACGATCGATCCGACGTAAATCCCCTCAGAGGTGCCGCAATCGAACTCGGTGACGATGACGTCCTGCGCTACGTCGACCAGGCGACGAGTGAGGTAGCCCGAGTCGGCCGTCTTCAGAGCCGTATCGGCCAGTCCCTTACGCGCGCCGTGGGTCGAGATGAAGTACTCGAGCACCGTGAGGCCTTCGCGGAAGTTCGCGGTGATCGGCGTTTCAATGACTTCGCCCGAAGGCTTGGCCATCAGTCCGCGCATGCCGCTGAGCTGACGAATCTGCTGCTTCGAACCGCGAGCGCCGGAGTCGGCCATGATGTAAATCGGATTCATGGCGCCTTCCTGGTCGGCCTTCTTCATGTTGCCGAACATCTCTTCGGCCACCTGATCGGTCACAGCGGACCACATCTGGATGACTTTGTTGGCGCGCTCGCCGTTGGTGATGGCGCCGTCCATATATTGCTTCTGGACTTCGATCACCTTCTTGTCGGCTTCGTCGACCACGGTGTACTTGGTCGCCGGGATGACCATGTCATCCAGACCGACAGACAGACCCGAACGCGTCGCATACTGGAAGCCAAGCTGCTTGATGCGATCGAGCATGCGCACCGTGACTTCGAGCCCGAGGTTCTGGTTGCAATAGTTGACGAGCTGGCCGATGCCCTTCTTCTTCAACAGGCCATTGATGAACGGCATGCCAGAGGGCAGAGCGTCGTTCAGAATCACGCGGCCCACCGTCGTCGAGAGGTACTCCTTGTTGAAGTCGACCGGCTCGGTGTGCGTCAGATCCTGATCGTCGTAGGCCGTGGTCATGTCGAGCACCTTACCGGTGTAGCGCAGACGGATCGGCGTCAGCGTCTCGACTTCCCTGGCTTCCAGAGCCATCAGAATCTCTTCCGTGTTGGAGAACGTGCGGCCTTCGCCGACGCCGCCCTTCTTCGCCTTCGTCAGGTAGTAGAGACCGAGCACCATGTCCTGCGTAGGCACAGTGATCGGCTGACCCGACGCGGGCGACAGAATGTTGTGCGACGCGAGCATCAGCACGCTGGCTTCAATCTGCGCCTCAGGCGACAGAGGAATGTGCACGGCCATCTGGTCACCGTCGAAATCGGCGTTGAAGGCGGTGCAGACCAGCGGGTGAATCTTGATGGCCTTGCCTTCCACCAGCACCGGCTCGAAGGCCTGAATGCCCAGACGGTGAAGGGTTGGGGCGCGGTTCAGCAGCACCGGGTGATCCTTGATGACTTCCTCAAGGATGTCCCAAACCACCGGCTCCTGCATCTCGACCATCTCTTTGGCTTGCTTGATGGTGGTGCAGTGGCCTGTCTGTTCGAGGCGGTGATAGATGAACGGCTTGAAAAGCTCGAGCGCCATCTTCTTCGGCAGACCGCACTGGTGCAGCTTGAGCTCCGGGCCGACGACAATAACCGAACGGCCGGAGTAGTCCACGCGCTTGCCGAGCAGGTTCTGGCGGAAGCGGCCCTGCTTGCCCTTCAGCGTATCGGAAAGCGACTTCAGCGGGCGGTTGTTCGCGCCACGCAGCACACGGCCACGGCGGCCGTTGTCGAACAGCGCGTCCACGGCTTCCTGCAGCATGCGCTTTTCGTTGCGCACGATGACCTCAGGCGCGTGCAGGTCCATCAACTTCTTCAACCGGTTGTTGCGGTTGATCACGCGGCGATAGAGATCATTCAAATCCGACGTAGCGAAGCGGCCGCCATCCAGCGGCACCAGGGGGCGCAGCTCTGGAGGAATGACCGGCAGGACGTCGAGAATCATCCACTGCGGCTTGTTGCTCGACTTGCGGAAGGCCTCGACGACCTTGAGGCGCTTGGCGTACTTGATCTTCTTCTGCGCAGAGGTCTCGGCCTTCATGCGCTCGCGCAGTTCGCTGCCCAGCTCTTCGATCTGGACGCGCTTGAGCAGTTCCTTGATCGCTTCGGCGCCCATCATGGCCTTGAAGCCGGAGGGGCGATACTGCTGGTCGAGTTCGCGATAGCGATTCTCGTCCTTGATGATCTCGCGCTCACGCACGGGCGCGTCGCCTGGATCGACGACGACATAGGACTCGAAGTAGAGAATGCTCTCGAGGTCGCGCAGCGAGATGTCGAGCAGGTGGCCGATGCGCGAGGGGAGTCCCTTGAAGAACCAGACATGTGAACAAGGAGACGCCAGCTCAATGTGGCCCATGCGCTCGCGGCGCACCTTGCTGACTGTCACCTCGACGCCGCACTTGTCGCAGATGACGCCGCGGTGCTTCATGCGCTTGTACTTTCCGCACAAGCACTCCCAGTCCGTTACAGGACCGAAGATGCGGGCGCAGAACAGGCCGTCGCGCTCCGGCTTGAAGGTACGGTAATTGATGGTTTCAGGTTTGGTGACCTCACCATGCGACCAGCTGCGGATCTTCTCGGGCGAAGCGAGCATGATGCGGATGGCATCGAAATCGGTAATCGGGCTGGTGAGTTCAAACGGGTTCGAACGGAACAAGGCGACCCTCCTTGGCGGGCCTTTTTCGCCCTGCCGCGGCTTTTCCCGGGATGGTTAGAGGACCCTTCCCTCCCGGTGCAGGAAGGATCCTGAAAACAGTGATCAGTGTTCAGTAATCAGTTGTCAGTTAGCGCCTTCGGCGACTGAACACTGACAACTGACGACTGTCGACTCAATCAGCCACTGCCGCAACTTCCGGCGCGGGCGCTTTCTTGAGCAGATCCGCGCGCTTGATCAACTCCACGTCGAGGCACAGCGACTGCAACTCGCGAATGAGCACGTTGAACGACTCCGGCACGCCAGGCTCGATCGCAGCCTCGCCCTTGACGATGGCCTCGTAGATCTTGGTGCGGCCGTAGACGTCGTCGGACTTCGCCGTGAGCAGCTCCTGCAGGATGTACGCGGCGCCGTAGGCTTCCAGGGCCCAGACTTCCATCTCGCCAAAGCGCTGTCCGCCGAACTGCGCCTTGCCGCCCAGCGGCTGCTGGGTGATCAGCGAGTACGGCCCGATGGAACGCGCGTGAATCTTGTCGTCCACCAGGTGCGACAGCTTGAGCATGTAGATGTAGCCCACCGTGACCGGCTGCTCGAACTGCTCGCCCGTCATGCCGTCAAACAGCGGCGTCTTGCCGGAGGAAGGCAGGCTGGCCGCGGCCAGCAACGCCTTGATCTCCTCTTCCTTGGCGCCGTCGAAGACGTTGGTCCCGAACCAGATGCCGCGCTCCATGCCGGCGGCGACACGCAGCAGCGTCTCGTCGTCGAGCTCGAGCAGTTGGCGCAGGGTCGCGGTGCCGGCGAACTCCTTCTTCATTGCTTCACGGATGAAGTTGGCGTC
>DATHNJ010000081.1:0-6555 GCA_035486155.1 Occallatibacter sp.
CCGGCCTCCGACCCACGCACAACCAATCCTCCTCCCGATCTCCCCCGCGTCCTCGGCGCAAGCCAGGCCACCGCCATCGTCGTCGGCACCATCATCGGCAGCGGCATCTTTCTCGTCCCGAGTGAAATGATGCGCGACGCCGGCTCGTCCGCGCTGGTCTACCTCGCCTGGATCATCGGCGGTCTGCTCTCGCTCTTCGGCGCCATGACCTATGCCGAGTTAGGCGCCATGCTCCCCTACGCCGGCGGCGAGTACGTCTATCTCCGCGGCGCCTATGGCGACACAACCGCCTTCCTCTATATGTGGACCTGGTTCGCCGTCGCCAAACCGGCCTCCATTGCCGCCGTCACCAGCGGCCTCGCCCGCACCCTCGGCGTCTTCCCCGCGTTTCACTGGCTGACCGCACCCGTGGCTGGGCCCGTCGCAGGTTTGCCGCTGCTCTGGTCGCAGATATTCGCCATCGCCGTCACCTGGTTCATGACCGGCCTCAACTACCTCGGCATCAAAAAAGCCGGCGACTTCCAGCTCGTCTTCACCATCCTCAAAGCTGTCCTGATTCTGATCGTGGCAGGATTATGCTTCGCATCGGCTTCCGGCTCATGGTCCAACTTCTCCACCAGCCTGCCCCACGCGGTCGGAGGGTTCAGTGGCTTCATGCTGGCGCTGATCGCCACGCTCTGGGCCTATGACGGCTGGAACGACCTCACCATGGTCGCCGGCGAAGTGCGCCGCCCCGAACGCAGCCTGCCCATCGCTCTCATCGGCGGGCTCTTCATCGTCGGCGTCTTATTCATGGCGACCAACGCGGCCATTCAATACGTCCTGCCCGCAGCGCAGATCGCCGCCAGCGAGCGGCCCGCGGTCGCCGCGCTCTCCGTAGTCGCAGGTCCGCGCGGCGCAGGATTCGTCGCCGCCGCCATGGCCCTCAGCATCTTCGTCACGTTAAATGGAACAGTGATGTCCGGCGCGCGAGTCCCCTACGCCGCCGCGCGCGACCGCCTCTTCTTCGCGCAGTTCGCAACCATTCACCCGCGCTTCCAATCGCCGTCTACATCGCTCATCGTGCAGGGATCGCTGTCAACCGTGCTGCTGCTCTTCCTCAGCCAGTTCCAACAGCACTTCGAACTCGCCGTCTTCGCGGAGTGGCTCTTCTACATGCTCACCACAACCACGGTGTTCTACTATCGCCGCCGACAACCTAATCTGACACGCCCCTATCGCGTGTGGGGATACCCCGTGCTGCCCGCGATCTTCGTCCTCTGCGCGGCCGCCGTCCTGGTCTGGAGTTTTCTCGGCAACCTCGAAGGCTCGCTCATCGGAACAGCGCTCATCCTCGCCGGCCTGCCCGTCCTCTGGATCGTGCGCAAACGCTACGGGCCATCCGCGCGCATGGAAGTAAGATGAAAATTCCATCGGTTGACTCTATCTTCGCCATTCATCACATCGCGCATCGCGCCTAACCGCACGCTCATCTCTTACCTATGTCAGATCTGCACCTGCTCGACCAGCCCATGTGGAACTCCCTCGTCACATCGCACGCCAAGTTTGCGATCGGCGACGGACTGGCCCGCACCTACATTCCCGACATCGGCCCGCTGACTGGCCTCGCCGAGCAATCCCCCGCCGCCTATCAAGATCTCCATCGGCTCGTCGAACCCGACAGCACGCATGCCCAGTTCCTGCACGACCCGCCCGTTCCCCACGCCGGCTGGACGCTGATCCGCACCGGCCTCATCGACCAGATGGTCTTCGCCAAATCGTCCATCGAGGCGCCTCCGCAACCCGAAGGCATGCGTCTGCTCACCGCAGCCGACGCGCCCGCCATGGTCGAACTCGCCAGGCTCACCGAACCCGGCCCCTTTCGCATTCGCACCCACGAACTCGGCGTCTTCTACGGCATCTTCGAGGGCCAGCGTCTGCTCGCCATGGCCGGCCAGCGCATGCGCGTCCCTGGCTTCGTCGAGGTCAGCGCCGTCTGCACCCATCCCGACGCGCGCGGCCGCGGCTATGCGCGCGCTCTGATGTCCACTGTGATGAAACTGATCCTCGACAACGGCGACACGCCCTTCCTGCACACCTTCTCCGACAACCACTCCGCCATCCGCGTCTACCACGCCCTCGGCTACAAGAAGCGCCTCAGCTTCCACCTCTCCGTGATCAAGAAGAACTCTTAAACTGCAGGGCTCTTGTCCCAGAGGGACAACGTGACAGTAGCCCAGGGCAAACGCAGTGCAGCCCTGGGAAATGCGGCGCCAAAACACGCGCCGCCCCGTAGGGCCGGCGTGAGTCAGAGCCAGCTGCCCGTCCCTCCTTCAGTTGCGCGACCAAGAAGCCGGAATGTGCGACATCTCAGTCCCCGCCCTCGTCTCGTCTACCATCGTTTTATCCATGCCCAACAAGCCGAAGCTCGGCCAGAACTTCCTTCACGACCAGCAGGCCGTCCAGCGCATCGCAGCCGCACTCGGCGACTGCTCTCAAGAAACAGTCATTGAAATCGGCCCCGGCCGCGGCGCCGTCACGCGCATCCTGGCGGAGCGTGCGGCGCACGTGCTCGCCATCGAGCTCGACCAGACGCTTATTTCTGATCTCCGCGCAGAGTTCCCCGCCGATCGCGTCACCATCACCCATCAGGATGTGCTTCAGTTCGACTTCGCCGCCGCATCGGCGCAAGCCGGCCATCGCCTCCCCGTCATCGGCAATCTGCCCTACTACATCACTTCGCCCATCCTCCTCAAACTCGCCGCGAATCATTCTGTGTTGGACCGCGCCGTCCTCATGATGCAGCGCGAAGTAGCCGACCGCGTCGCCGCCGAGCCCGGCTCGCGCGACTACGGCCTGCTGTCAGTAACGGCCCAGCTCTACGGCCCAGTCGAAAAGCTCTTCACGCTTTCCCCCGGCGCATTCTCGCCGCCGCCCCAGGTGCACTCCACCGTCATTCGCTGGCGCTTCAATCCTCGCTTCGCATCTCTTGGCGTCTCCGAAACCGAGTTCCTCAACTTCGCCCGCAAGGCCTTCGCGCAAAAACGCAAAACCCTCGCCAACAATCTCCGCGCGGCGGAATTAGCATCCGAGGCAATCGCTCACGCATTCGCCAGCGCCAACATCAATCCCCAAGCCCGCGCCGAAGCGCTCTCCATCGAATCCCTCGCCACGCTCTGGAGGAGCCTCGCAGCCGCAACCAATCCAAATATGTAGTCGCCAGACAACGCCACGCACAAAACGAAAAAGCCGCGGCATTTCGCCGCGGCCCTCGTCGCTTTTCCCTCAATCAAGCGTCAGTGATGCGCCCCGCCGCCCGCCGACACATGCCCACCACCGCCAGCCGGCGCAGGATGACTCGCCGGAGCGCTGTAGGTCGGATGGCTTTGCGCCGAGTAGTGCGGCGCATACGCGGGCGGCCGATAACTATTCGTCGGAGGATGATACGTATTTACCGGCGCATACGCGCGAGACGGAACGCCGTACCGAACCCCCGGCTGTGCAACGCCAAAACGAGCGCCGGAGTTCCCAATCCCCGCCCCCACGTTTCCACGCGCGCCGCCGCCCGCAAACGCATTTTCATACGCCGGTCGCGGCGCCAATGCATGCAGCGGCTGAACCGTATTTCCCGCTACCGTAATCGGCGCGTTGCGCGCGTGCAGCGGCGCAGCCCCCGGCGTCTCGTGCAAACGGTTTACCGTAATCACCGGATAAGGCTGATAGCGTCCGCCCGCTACGCGGAACGGAGCGCCGTTTCCCGGCCGCGGCCCGCCCACCGGCCGATGCGGCGGATGGAAGCGGAACGGCGGATTGTGAAAGTTGAAGAAGAAGCCCCCGCCGCCCCACCACGGCACGCCAAGTCCCGGCGCCCATCCCCATCCGAAGCCGTCATAGTAGCTCCAGTCTCCTGAAGAGTAGGGCGTATAACCCCACGGCTCGCCCGACACCCAGATGTAGCCATACTGCGGCGTCCACATCCAGCTTCCATTGCCGTAAGGATCCCAGTTCGCCGACGCAGCCTCATACGGCGACCAGACGTATCCCTGCCCGGGCACGTCATACCAGTTGCCGTTCGCATCCAGATCGCTCCATGCCGGATTGCTCGCGTTCGGCACAGCGCTTGTCGCCGCGGTCCGCGACGACTGCTCCGCCGTCAACGCCTGATCGCGATCCGAGTTCCACGTGTCCCACGAGTCCGGCTCGATCGTCTCGGCCACAACATAATCGCCGGTTCCGGTTCCGACTCCAGTCCCGTCCAGCTTCACGCTCTGGCCGCCGTGCAGATCCAGAGCCAGCGTGTTGCCGCCTTCGATATGCGCATTGCCCGCGAACACCGCAACCTCGCCCGGCGGATAGTCGAGATTGACGCGCAGCACAGTAAAGCCGCTCACCGTGGCCACATCGGACCCGAAGTGCACGCGGACCTGGTTCATCTGCCCATTGCCCTGAATCTCGAAGTAACCAAGGCCGCTGTTCAGCACCAGGTCCGTCTGCATCTGCGCGCCCTGCTGCGCCAGCGATCCCAGCGTCAGCGCGCTGTTGGGCGAGATGCGCGCCACGCTTCCATCTTCAAACTGCACCTCGGCCCGGCCGTCTTCCGACGTCGAGATTTGCGTGCCCTCGAACAGCGGCGTGTTCGCCAGCGCCTGCTGCGCCAGAATCTGGTTGCCCTGCGAGAGCTGAACCGCCCCCTCCACGCTGCTCAAGCGCACTGCGCGAGCCTGCGGTTGTCCTGCGTTCGGCGGCATGGGCGGCTGCTGCTCCTGCGCGTCCGGCCCAGACTCCTGCGCAAACCCCGCCGAACCAAACATCAAGACAACAATCGAGAGGATTGCGGCTGAGAAGATCGCAAATCCGCCCCGTCCGCTTCGGCGGCCCGCCAGACTTGCTGTATCGCTATCTCCTGACCGGCTATTCCCTAATCCGCTTTTCCCTGACTCGCTTTGCATGGGAGCCCCACTTTCAAGTGCAACAAGAATTGGACACTCCGGCGCTACGAAAGTCGCGTCATCGCATTGTCACTTTGCGCCATCTTGCAATAACTGACGCGCGTCGCGCCGCACACGCTCCATCACGTCCTCGTCTTCCGCCAGCTTCGTCAAAATCGGCTCAATCGCGCCCATCTGCTGCAGGCGCCCATCCTCGGAAGCCTCTTTCATGAACCGCATCTCCTGGTCCAGCCCCAATGGATCGTGCTGCAGCAGCAGCTCCAGCCGCGCGCCCTCCACCACCGTCGACGCCACCGCCACCAGCGACTCCCCCAGAGCCTGAATGTCCTTGCTCTTCGAGTAGTTGAACTCGCAGCTTCCCGTTCCATCCGGCCCGGTGTACGTAAACGTCTTCGCTCCCTGAAAAGCGACCTTCAGGTGGCTCTCGCACGCCTCGCCGAAAAATCGATGGCGATGAGCCGTGCCAAACGCACGGTCGGCGAACTCACGGCTCAGGCGAATATCGCGATCCAACGCTCCCGGCTCAATCGCATGAAGCTGAACCGCCGTCTTCTCTCCCGGCTCGGAGTGAAAATGCGCCGTCCCGTCCGGATGCATCTCGATCGACCACTTGGCGGGAGTCAGACCGGGGTTCGTGAAATCCACTCGAAAAACCGGCCCCATATCCGCCCGTCCCTGCACAGAGCCGGCGGCCAAAACCAACAAAACACCCAACAGCTTCATCCAACAGCTCCCTGCCGCAACTGCGTTTGCGCGGTGTGAATGTGGCAGATCGCGATCGCCAGCGCATCGGCCGCATCGGGCGGCTCCGGAATCTGCTTCAGCTCCAGCAGCCGCGCCACCATGAACTGGACTTGTTCTTTCTTGGCAAGACCGTAGCCCACCACGCTCGACTTGATCCGCAGCGGCGCATACTCGGCCACCGGCAGACCCGCCGAAGCCGCCGCCAGCAGCGCCACCCCGCGCACCTGCCCCAGCTTCAGCGCCGACTTGGCGTTCACCGAATAGAAGACTTCCTCCACGGCAACGACATCCGGCCGCCAGCGCGCCAGCGCCTCGTTCAGCTCGCAATACACCTGCGCCAGCCTGACCGGCAGCGGCTTGGCCTTGGCCAAACGGATCGCGCCCAGCGTATGACACAGCAGCTTCGGCTGCCGCCCGGAGTCGCACATCTCCACGACGCCGTACCCGGTTATCTCGGTTCCGCAATCGATCCCGAAGACCCTCATTCGTAGCTGAGTGTACCGCAGGGTGGCGTCCGGCGCCCTCGTCCGAAGGTCCAGCGTCGATGCCGCAGCAGTCTGACGAATTCCCTGAAGTCAGGTTTTGTGAAAGGGCACGACTTCACGAAGCGTCAAGATAAAGCGTCAGGCAGCACGACCATGGGTGCCCCATGTCTCGATTTTGAGACGTGGGAAAGCATGAAGTGTCAGGGCACGACTTCAGTCGTGCCGATAAGCTGGCCAAAATGGACGAGGCCTTTAGGCGTTGAGGGGATTTTTTAGGATTCGATTCGCGGGCGCCCATCCTTGCGCAGCCCCATCGCGCAAGGGTGGGAAGCCAGACGCCTCCTGTCGCCCCCGTCACTCAACTCCCCAATACCCTGTCATCCTGAACGCAGCGGCTT
>DATHNJ010000082.1:0-5116 GCA_035486155.1 Occallatibacter sp.
CAAGCCCCATGTCAGCATGATGCGAGCCAGCCAGCGCTTCGGCCCGAAACGCAACAGCAGCAGATTCGACGGCACCTCGCAGAGCGCATAGCCGACGAAGAACAAGCCCGCCCCGAGCCCATACACCGTCGCGCTGAAGTGCAGATCGGCGTTCATGCGCAGCGAGGCAAAGCTGATATTGATGCGGTCCATGTAGGCCAGGCCGTAGCCGATGGAGATGATCGGCAGCAGACGCCACGCTGCTTTGCGCTGCGTCGAAGCAGCAATTGGATCGAGGAGGCTTTCTTCCGGCAGAGATGCGACTGCGTCGTTGTTCTTGGCCAATGGGCGCCTCGCAACATTTCGAGTAGGAGACAGGGCCCTGATTTTGCGATCGGTAGACCGACTCTACCATATCTTTGCTTCGAGCTGTCACTGAGCTGTGCCCCAATGCGCTCTGTGATAGCATCCGCCTGTTGATCGACGATGCGGCAGTAGCTTGTCCTGAGCCGAGGTATGCATGACGCAATCGCGTTGGCTGTTTGGCGGCGCAGTCTTTTTGGGATCTTTCCTGCTCTTTCTTGTGGAGCCGATCGCGGCCAAGCAATTGTTGCCGATGTTGGGCGGTTCGGCTGCCGTCTGGATCACCTGTCTGGTTTTCTTTCAGACCGCGTTGCTTGCGGCTTATCTGTACGCGCATTGGCTCTCGCGCAGGCCGAGATGGATTCTGCATTTCACTTTGCTCCTGCTCGCGATGTGCGCGGCTGCCGCATGGACTTTGCGCAGCGCGGTCATCGGAACAGGAGCGGAACATCCAATTGCGACGGTGTTTCTGGCTCTCAGCGCCTGGATCGGCTTGCCCTTTCTCGCGCTCGGCGCAACGAGTCCGCTGTTGCAGGCGTGGTGGGCCAAGACCGAATCCGGCGAAGTTCCTTACAGGCTCTTCGCGCTTTCGAATTTGGCATCGCTGCTCGCATTGGCGCTCTATCCCAGCGTAGTTGAACCGCACTTCACCCTACGGGATCAGAGAGTCCTGTGGACATGCGGGTTTGCGGCGTTCACAGCCTTGATGATTGTCTTGGCGGTGAAGACGCGGCGCGCGCAGGCGGTTGCGGGGCCCGAAAATTCCGGCGTCGATGCGGACGCTCCCGACTCGCCGCTGATGCACAAGCTGTTTTGGGTGTTGTTGCCCATGGGCGCGGCGATGCAGTTGAGCGCGATCACCAGCTACCTCACCGCCAATGTTGCGCCGATTCCGCTGCTCTGGGTGCTTCCGCTTGGCGTCTATCTGCTTACCATCATTCTTGCCTTTCAGTTTCCGCGCATGCCGCGCAGTGTGCTCTCACGGTTTCTGATCGTGATGCTGGCGGGCGTGGGCTATGCGCTTTCAAAGCAGGACGTCGATTGGCCGATGCGCATCAGCATCGGCTTCTTTCTTCTCGAAACGTTTGCCGCGTGCCTGTTTTGCCATACAGAAGCGTATGCGCGCAGACCACGGCGCGCCTCGGAATCAACTCTCTTCTATCTGCTGTTCGCAGCCGGCGGCGCGCTTGGTTCCTCTGCGATCGGCATCGCATTTCCGCTGCTGTTCCGGTTCAACTTCGACCTGATCATCACGTGCTGCGTGACCGCGATTCTGGCTTTTGTCGCGACATGGAGAGCTGGCTGGAGTCAGAGATTATTGTGGGGCGTCGCCAGCATCGCCATGGGCGTTCAGATTTTCTGGATTCACGTCGCGCTGCAACACAACACCATCGCGGCGACGCGGAACTTCTATGGAGCGCTGCGCGTCAAGCAGAACTTCGGATTTCCCGGCGCGGTACTGCGCACGTTGACGAACGGCAATGTCGAGCACGGCACGCAGATCTTCGGGACGGATGAGCAGCGCAAGACGCCGACAACCTATTATGCGCAGGACTCGGGCGTTGGATTGGCATTGCGTCTGTGTTGCGATGAGCGGCCTCGCAGAATCGGCGTGATTGGTCTTGGCGCCGGCACGCTGGCGGCTTATGGGCGGGCCGGCGATCGCATCTCGTTCTACGAGATCAATCCCGGCGTCGAGCCGATTGCACGCAACGGATTCACCTATCTTCGCGAGTCGGGCGCCGCAGTCGAGGTCATCTCCGGCGACGCGCGCAACTCTTTAGCGAAACAGCCGCCACAGGGATTCGATGTGCTCGCTATTGACGCTTTTTCGGGCGACGCCATTCCTCTGCATCTGCTGACCAAAGAGGCCGTCGCGCTCTATCGAAAGCATCTTGCCCCGGGCGGCATTCTTGCCTTTCACATCTCCAACCGGCATGTGAATCTGGAGCCGCCGATCGCGTTGCTGGGTCAGGACGCGGGGATGAAGGCGGTTACGATTGCGACGGCATCGGACGATAAGCGCGACGAGTTCACGTCAACGTGGATGCTCGTTACATCGAACGCAGAATTTCTTCAACGGCCGGAGATCGCGGGAATCGCGCGGCGCCCGGAAAAGATTCCAGGGCTTCGCCTGTGGACGGATGACTATTCGAGCTTGCTCCCGGTTCTGGAGTGGTAGGGTCGCAGAAAATAAAGCGCATCCGCTTTCACAGGACGTTCACAGAGCGGCTGTGATAGCATCCGGTTCTTAAAGCACGACGCCCCGCACTCCAGCGCCAGGCGCCTGCCGGAGTCTCTTCGCATGGACGAGGAAGACGGCAGACCGGGTCCTCAAACCCGGAAATTCGCAGCCTTTGACGTCCATACGGACGCGTTCACGAGGTCCCTGCGCCAGACCTTTTCGATCTCCGAACAGCAGAATGTTTTTCCCTCTCGCACGAGTGACCTTGCTCAGCACGTACTCGCATCGTTCGCCAACAACCACAACCCAAATCAACTCCCGCGCCTTTTCTGGCGCGGACCTGCCGAAGGCGTCCGCCCCACCGCAGGTGGAGGAGAAGCGTCATGAAAACGTACCAGGGAAGTGAGATCCGCAACGTAGCTGTAGTGGGGCATGCGCACAGCGGCAAGACCACCTTGATTGCCGCTCTGCTGCATGCCGCGAAGACCACGCCAACCCAGGGCCGCGTGCAGGACGGCACAGCTGTCACTGCCTATGACGAAGAAGAGGTTGCGCGCGGGCTCACGATGCAGAACGCTGTCGCCTTTGCCGAGTGGCGCGGAACAAAGATCAACTTCGTCGACACCCCCGGATTCCACATGTTCTGCCATGAGGCGCGCGCGGCGCTGCTGCCGGTTGAAGCTGTAGCTGTTGTGGTGAATGCGCAGCACGGCGCAGAGGCTATGACCGAACGCGTGTGGAAGTGCGCCGAGGAGGCGAACGTTCCGCGCATTGTGGTGGTGAACCAGATGGACCATCCCAAGGCAGGCGGATCGAATGGATTGAGCGCGCTGATCGAAGACTTGCATGAGCGCTGGGGACGGCAGTGCGTGCCGGTGCAGTTGCCGATCAGCGATGCAGGCGGATTTCACGGTGTGGTGGACCTGGTGACGATGGAGGCGTTCTATTACACGCCGAATGGCGATGGCTGCGGCAAGATCGGCGAGATTCCCGCGTCGCTGACGGGCGCGGCCAAGGCGGCGCATGAAGCGCTGGTGGAGCTTGTGGCCGAGGGCAAGGACGAGCTGATGGAGGAGTTCTTCGCCGAGGGCACGATCCCGGAGCAGCATCTGATCACGGCGCTGCATGAGGCGATTCGCGAAGATCGCATCTTCCCGGTGCTGTTTGTGAGTGGACAGGCGAATGTGGGCGCCGATCATCTGCTGGACTTCATCAAGGTGTATGCGCCTGCGCCGATTGAGCGCGCGCCGTTCACGGTGAAGACGCCCGTGTTGCAGGCTGTCGCGGCCAACGGAGGCGGAACAGGTTCGGTTGAGGCGCCAGCACAGTCACGCAAGGTGGATGATCACGAGCCGCCCGCGATTCTGGTTTACAAGACCATGTCCGATCCGTTCGCCGGACGCATCACTTTTTTCAAAGTCCTGAGCGGCGTGGTGAAGAACGATGCGATGCTCGAGAACTACACGCGGCGCGGGCAGGAGAAGCTCTGCCACCTGAGCGTAATGCAAGGGCGCAAGGCTGTTGAAGTCGGCGAACTGCATGCAGGCGATCTGGGCGCGGTCGCGAAGCTGCGCGAGACCTTTACCGGCGATGCGCTCGGCCTGAAGGGTTCAGATATCCAGGTTGAACTGTTCCCGCTGCCTGAGCCCGCGATGACGTATGCGATCGAGCCCAAGACGCGCGGGGATGAAGACAAGCTTGCGCCCGCGATCCACAAGCTGATGGAAGAGGATCTGCTGATCCGTTTCTATCGCGACCCGCAGACCAATGAGTTTCTGATTGCGGGTGCGGGACAACCGCACATCGAGACGATCGTGTCGCGGCTCAAGAAGCGGTATCACGCGGAGGTGACGTTGAAGGCGCCGAAGGTGCCTTATCGCGAGACGATTCGCGGCAAGGCGGATGCGCAGGGAAGACACAAGAAGCAGACAGGCGGACACGGGCAGTTTGGCGACTGCAAGATCAAGCTGGAGCCGATGGCGCGCGGCGGCGGATTCGAGTTCGTCAACGATGTCTTCGGCGGCGCGATTCCGAGAGGATTCATTCCGGCGGTGGAGAAGGGAATCATTGAATCGGCGGCGCGTGGATATCTTGCGGGTTATCCGGTTGTGGACTTCAAGGTGACGCTGTACGACGGAAGCTATCACGACGTGGATTCGAACGAAATGTCATTCAAAATGGCCGGGCGGATCGCGTTCCGCAAGTGCATGGAGCAGGCGAAGCCGTGTTTGCTCGAGCCGGTGATGAAGGTCGAGATCGAAGCGCCGGATGAGTTTGCCGGAACGCTGATGGGAGATTTGAACGGACGCCGCGGACGCGTGCAGGGCATGGAGTCCAAGGGACGCACGACAGTGATCAACGCCGAGGTTCCGATGGCGGAGATGCTGGCGTACGGCGCGCAGCTTACCTCGATGACGCAGGGCAAAGGCAGCTATCGGATGGAGATGAATCACTACGACTATGTGCCGGCGCAGGTAGCGGAGAAGATTCTGGCGGGGGCCAAGCGGCCTATCGAAGACGACGAGGACTAGCGGAGTAAGTTAGCGAGTTAGCCGCTGGCTGCGCCAGCGTGTTAGCGGAGTTAGCCGT
>DATHNJ010000083.1:0-2324 GCA_035486155.1 Occallatibacter sp.
CGCATCTATCAGCTCGACCCTTCCGACCATATCCTGGCCAGCCACTCCTTCGAATGCCACTCGGATGCCGCGGCGACGCAAGCGAAGTTTGGGAGAGCAATCGCCGCGTCGTGCGTCTGAAGACAGAGAGTAGCAATACGATTGCCGTGTCGTTCTCCGAGCGGCGGTATCGCAAGTATGTTGAAGCAAGCGATCAAAAGTGAAATCGCTCTTTGGAGGGCCGTGCGCTCCTGTGTGTGCCAACGGTTCTGACCGTTCATCGCGCTTAGCCGTGTTCC
This sequence comes from Occallatibacter sp., assembly GCA_035486155.1. Classification (GTDB taxonomy): domain Bacteria; phylum Acidobacteriota; class Terriglobia; order Terriglobales; family Acidobacteriaceae; genus Telmatobacter. The sequence goes on from DATHNJ010000083.1 coordinate 279, forward strand.
AGGCGCCCCTAGCCTGGATTTCTCAAACACGAGCGGTGCATCGGGGCTGAGAATCTGAGAGACTTGTTGTGCAGCAACAATTTCTCTGTGATCCCAGGTGCGCCCCGATGCCGACAGAGTGTAACGCGACGCTATTCGAATTTGAAGCGGTTGAACGCCGGGCGGTGGTGGCCGGCTTCGATGGCGGCGACATCACCTCGAACGCGGGGGCGCTGCTGCTGGGACAGGTGGATCGCGGCCTGGGCCTGATCCGTCGGTTCGGTGAATGCTTCACCGATCGTCGCGATCCTCGCTACGTCGAGCACCGGATCGAGACGTTGGTCGGGCAGCGGATCTTTGGCCTGGTGCTGGGCTACGAGGACCTCAACGATCACGACGAGCTGCGCAAGGACCCGACCTTCGGTGTGCTGGCCGGGAAGCTGCATCCGGTGCTGCGGTCGGACTGCGAGGCTTTGGCGGGCAAGAGCACGCTCAATCGTCTGGAGCACACGCCGAGGCGCCACGCTGCGAAGTATCACAAGATCGATTGCGACGGGTCGCGGGTTGATGAACTGCTGGTCGAGCTTTTCCTGGAGGCGCATGACCGTGCGCCGCGCGAGATCGTGCTCGACCTCGACAACACCGACATCCCGCTGCACGGCGGCCAGGAAGGCCGCTTCTTCCATGGCTATTATGATGAGTTCTGCTACCTGCCGCTCTACGTGTTCTGCGGCCGGCACCTGCTGTTGGCCCGGCAGCGGCGCGCCAACGTCGCCGGCAGCGATGGCGCGGTCGAGGAGATGGCACGCATCATCGCCCAGATCCGCCGGAAGTGGCGATGGGTGCGCATCATTCTGCGCGGCGACAGCGGCTTCGCCAATGATCCTCTGATGCGGTGGTGCGAGGCGAACCGCGTCGATTATGTGTTCGGCCTGGCGCGCAATTCCCGCCTGGAAGCAGCGCTCGGCAACCAAGCTGCCGAGGCGAAGCGACTGTGTATGGCGTCGGGCCGGCCCGCCCGGGTGTTCCGTGACTTCCGGTATCGCACGCTCGACAGTTGGAGCCGGGAACGGCGCGTCGTCGGCAAGGCCGAGCACACGCCGGACGGCGCCAATCCTCGCTTTGTCGTCACCTCGCTCAGACACGCCCGTCTCGCCGATCCTCGCACCCTCTACGAGAACCTGTACTGCGCCCGCGGCGAGGCCGAGAACCGCATCGGCGAACAGTTCGAACTGTTCGCCGATCGCGCCTCCTCCGCCACCATGGCGGCCAACCAGCTGCGCATGTGGTTCTCGGCCATGGCCTATGTGCTGGTCGACACGTTACGCCGTGTCGGTCTGCGCTTTACCCAGTTCGCCGACGCCTCGGCGCAGACCATTCGTCTCAGGCTCCTCAAGCTTGGCGCTCAGGTGCGCACCAGTGTACGACGCATCCACTTCGCGATCGCCTCGGGCTGCCCCAACAAGGCCGAGTTCGAACTGGCTTACCTCTATCTACAGCGTGCGTTCAGCTCCGCCTGACGGTCACCACGCCGAAATGCCGCGCATCGATCCGTCGAGCTATGACACGCGACGTCACACACACGCATTGAGCGAAGAGCGCCGCCACCAGACTCGCAGGGCGCGCACAAGATGTCAGCCCAAGGGCTGTGCCCCTGTCGAACGCCCGCAACAGCGAAAATCACGCCGTCAACACGCCGCTCAGCGAACAGAAGCCAGCAAAGTTTGAGAAATCCAGGTTAAGTTGGCCGGCAAGCTCATGTGGGATCATGTGGGATGCTGCTACTATTCAGTAGATTTAGACTGGGCATAGCGGACTCCTTGAACCGCCGGGACACTTCCCGGCACTGTTCCTCGTGGGATATTGTTCTTGCTCTCGCCTTCGTCAACAAGAACTTCCGGAAGCCCGATCACAAAAGCCGCAAGCGGTGTTCGTGAGCGTGTAATACAGTTACTTCAGCTACTGAACCTACTTAACAATGCGCAAATAAGTCTTTGAATTGGTTGGGTTATACTTACGATGTAGGAAAAATGGAGCCAGCAAAGCCTAAGAACGCTCAACGCCGAC
>DATHNJ010000084.1:0-36072 GCA_035486155.1 Occallatibacter sp.
GCCACAACAGAACGAGCATTAGGCAAATCGCGGCGACCATTGGAACGGCCCTGGCGATGGCTCGCGCCTGCGGCTCAAGAATGGCAATGATCACGCCGCAACAGATACACGCGAATCCAGGCCGAGCGGCGAAACCGACGAACTGATCCCAAGAAAAAATCGCATCGGACACATTCCAGGCGACGATGAGGGAAAACAGGATGAGAAATAGGCGGATTCTACTTGTTCTGCGAGAGATAACCCACAAAGCGGGAAAGGCGAGATAGAACTGCTCTTCTACGGCCAGGCTCCAGGTGTGTCCGACGAACCAATCGCGCACCCCCACAAAGCAAAGATCCTGAAGGAAGAGTGCGCTTGCGAGCATTGCGGGCCATGGGTTGAAGAGTAGGCCAAGTGAAGATAGCAAGAAGACAATAGCCAGATAAAAATAGAGTGGCGGAAGAATGCGAAATGCTCTGCGAATGTAGAAGGCTGCCAACGAGACATCGCCGTATCGTTTCTCCTCCAGGAGTAGGAGACGGCATATAACAAAACCGCTGATGACAAAAAAGATCTTCACTCCCAGCGGACCGCAGTATTGGAGTAGATGGAACAGCCGAACGTGAGAGGAAAATATGTCTGGGTGTTGCCACCAGCAGACGTGATGGACGATGACTAACAACACGCTAATGGCGCGCCAACCATCGAGTTCGCGCAGGCGCCCTTCAGCGCCTTCTTGGATAGAAGAGCGATTCATCTATTCTTTGCTCCAGGCGCAGCATCGAGATTGCATTGGGGCTACGACGATCCTTTATGGGATCGAAGATCTCCGAGAAGCGCAGATACGATAGGTTCGAAAGAGAAGCAGCGGAACACTTTTATCTTGTTTATTGCAGAACTTGTTTATTGCCCATAGCGATACAGCCCTATTTTTTAAGCAGCTTACTATCGGAGACCAGCGAAGTCTATGCTGCTTTGGTGTGGGATAAATGATTACTAAGGCGACCTATAACGACCTGCCCAGGGTAAGAAAGTTTCAATTGGTTTAAGTAGATAGTGTCTTAGCGCCTCGATCGAAATAAAAACAAGCCCCGCCGCCGAACCGGCTCTTTGCGCGTGCGCGACAGGTTGCGCGCCGTCGAGACGCCGCTGAATAGGATCAGAAAGTCCCAAAAGGCGCGAAAGCGTTCTTTGAAGCTTTTTTCTTCCATGGGAATACTTATTCAATCGTACCGCGATACATCGCGATCCACCTGATTCGAGCCTGCGGCGCAACAGAAAGTTGCGTAAATTTTCCGCCGCGCCAAAGGCTGGACTTCGCTCGGCGTCATTTTCAGCGCAGCAAGGCCGACGCCGCCCACAAAACCGGCGCCTGCCCATGAAAGTCGCCGGTGCGCCGATGACGCGCCAGATAGTAGGCGAGATCGTTCTTCTTGCCCGTGCCTTCGCAGACGTTGGTCACGTCGTTGTTCTGGTCGATGTAGCCGATCACCGCCAGCCATGCGCGCCGCGCCGCCGGGCCGTAGGTCGCCGCGTCGAGCCAGCCGTTCCTCACGCCGGTGATCATGGCGAAGGTGAACATGGCCGAGCTGGAAGTCTCAGGCCACGCTTCGTCGTGATCGATCAGTTCGCGCCACATGCCGTCTTTGCCCTGATACTTCAGCAGTGCAGCCATCATGAGTTTGTAGCCCTCGAGAATGCGCGCGTGTTGCGGATGATCGGCAGGCAGATCGCGCAGCATCTCGGCCATGCCCGCTGCGAACCATCCGTCGCCGCGGCCCCAGTAAAACGGCACATCGGGCGCGTGAAAGAAAAGTCCGTTGGGCTGCTGCAGCTTGTCGAGATAGGCGACCATCTCTTTGGCGTCGCGGTCCAGATACATGCGGTCGCCAGTGGCGCGCCAGGCCTGAAGCTGCAGCATCGCGAGCATGTACATGTCGTCCACCCAGAAGCGCGTTTCGCCGGAGAGCCCATCGGGCGTGGGATTTTCCCACTGGCGATCGGCCCAGTATTTTCCTTCGGCAAGATACTTCGGGTCCTTCGTCTGGATGGCGATTTCGAGCGGCACGATGCCGAAAACTGAATCATCGACGTGATGGCGCAGCGGGCGGCGCGCGGCTTCTGCGCCGCCCGGCATCAGCGGGTCGAATTTATGAATGAGCGCATCGCGCAGCGTGTCGTCATGCGTGAGCCGCGCGAAAGTGAAAGCGCCGTACCATGTGTCGGCCTCGGAGTAGTGAATCGTGGCCGAGTACTGATGGGGACTGGTGACGAAGTGCTCCGCGAGATTCTTGCCGATCTCCTGCGGCGACGCGCCTTTGGGCCAGTCGGAGAAGTAATCGTTGGTCTGAGCGACGGAAACCAGGCTGGCAGCGGACAGCAGGGCCGCAGCGAGAAAAAAACCGCGAAAAGGCTGAGAACCAAAACGCAGGGACCAGGAACGCAGAGACATAGGATCGGCTCCATTGAACTTCGCCGATCATCTTCTTGTGCAACGGTCCAGGTTGTAAACGAAAACCATCAGCAATCGTCCCGCCCTGCGGCAATCGCTAGGCAGCAATTCCGGAACAACAATCCCCCAAACAGCAATCACTGCCCCGGCTCTTTGGTGTGCGCCGGCGGAGGCGCAGTCTGCGGCTTCTTGGCCTGGCTGGAGACGCCGAAGCTCATCAGAACGTACCGTAATCCCTTGCGGAGCGAATCGATCAGGCTCATGGTTTGATTCTCTCAGGCTGAATTGCGCCTTTGTCGGGGTCCCGGCGACAGGTCTTCGTCGCTGGGGTGATCTAAGGCTTCGCCGGCCCGGTTGCCGGCGCCGAGCCCAGGTCGGGAATCAACGAGACGGGATCTCCGCGCAAGATGCTCAAGGCCGCCGGCGGCAGAGGCTTGTTGGCGTTGGCCAGCAGCAGGCTCACCTCCCACATCTCATTGTTGGTCAGTTGCGTTTTGAAGTCGGGCATGCCGCTCAGGCGGATCCCGTTGCCGACCTTCCAGTAGGTCTCGCTCGGCGAGTCGTCGCTGACGCCCACCACATCGCCCGACCCGTGCTTTTCCCAAAGCTGCGGCGCCGCCGGGTACATGTTGAGGCCGATCGCGGCGGGCTTGCCGTGAAAGCCGTGACAGACGGCGCACTTCTCCGTGTAGACGCGGGCGCCGGCAACAAACGTGTGTTCGTTGGCGTCGACCGGAGGCCGCGGCGCCAGTTCGCGTTCAATGCGTGCATCCAGCGCAATGTGCGTGATGCGCCCTTCATCCAGCAGGGGAGGATCGGCGACCGCGACCGGAGGCTTGCCGTAGTGCAGCCAGAGCAGTCCGCACAGCGGCACGCACACGAGAGCGAAAACAATTCCCAGCAGGAAACGGCCCATGGCTCACACCTCCGTCGCAGAACACATCGTAGCCTATTTATCGGCGGCTGATCGGCTGAGACAAGGGCGTCATGGCCGGCTGATTGCCCGACTGATTGCGCGGCTCGGCGCGCGGGGCTTTGCGAGCCCTCGGCCTGCGCGCGCGGGACCAACCGGGTCGGCCTGCGTCCAAACCTTAACGGGGTCCACCCAGCGCGCCGTCTCCAGATGGTTTAATACCTAAGGGGGAGCGCTTACTCAAGGGGTGCTTCCGTTCAGTTGTGGAGGGATCCCGAAAGCAATGCTTCTTTTTCGCCGTGTCGCCTTTTTGCTGGCCATCGGTTTGCCAGCTTTGCACGTTCTCCAGGCGCAGGACTCAAGCTCCAGCAGCACTCCGGCCGCCAGCACTCCAGCCGCTCAGGATCAGACGCAGCCGACTCCCGCCGAAACTCAGGGGCAGTTGAGTGTGCAGGCGCGCATCAAGGCGCGCCGGGAGCAGCGCCGCGCGCAGGCGATTCATGATACCTATGCGCACTTGTATGAGGCCTTCGTGGGCGGAGGCTATCTGCGCACCAAGCCGGGTCCGGACCTCCAGAGGGTCACGCTCTACTCGTGGAACGCCGCGCTCACACGCTACTACGGCGAGAAGCTGGGCGCGACGGTCGACGGCCGCGGCTACTACGGAACCACGTTTGTCGGCCTGAACGAATCGGCGATCACGCGTCCCGCCATCAGCGAATATACCGTCATGGGCGGCCCGACGTACCGCTTCTACATGCGGCCCAAATATTCGCTTGCGGCGCACGCGCTAGGCGGCGTGGCGATCGGCAACTTCACCAGCGACACCAACGGATTCGGCTCGATTCCCAACCCCAATGGGCCAGGGAATTTGCTCTATCCCGATTCGACGACCTATGCCTTCAGCGGCGGCATTCTGGGCGAGATGAACTTAAGCCCCAATCTTTCGCTACGGCTGGCCGGCGAGTATGTCGGGACGGGATTTGGCTCCGAGCAGCAGAACGGCTTCGGATTCAACTACGGGTTTGTGTACCGCTTCGGCAAGCAGTGAAAAGCAGTAGTCAGTGATCAGTTGTCAGGATCAGCAGGACGGCTCACCAGGAGAACTGGTGGGCCCGTTTTTATTTGGGCGTTTTTTTAGACCATTCGTTGCGGTGTGGCGCAGGTGTGTACTGTAGATTAACTTCCAGATCGGCCACAAATCAGCGCAACCTTTTTCCCAGACCGAAACGGCCTCGGCGCGGCGGCGCTTTTCGTTGCGTTCAAACTGACAACTGATCCCTGATCCCTGACTACTGTTCACTGCAATATCGGAATCCCGGCAATCCTCTTCTGCCACTCCGCCGGACCCGTCTGATGCACGCTCGTTCCCTTGCTGTCGACAGCCACAGTGACCGGCATATCCTTCACGTCGAACTCGTAGATGGCTTCCATTCCCAAATCTTCGAAGGCCAGCAATCTTGATCCGTGAATAGCTTTGGCGACCAGGTACGCCGCGCCGCCGACCGCCATCAGATACACCGCGCCGAACTCGCGAATGGCCTCAATCGCTGTAGGCCCGCGCTCCGCCTTGCCCACCATGCCCAGCAGGCCTGTTTCGGCCAGCATCTGGCGCGTGAACTTGTCCATGCGCGTGGCCGTCGTGGGGCCGGCCGGACCGACTACTTCGCCATGCACCGGATCGACCGGGCCGACGTAGTAGATGAAGCGATCGCGGAAATCGACAGGCAGCTTCTCGCCGCGATTGAGCATGTCGGTCATGCGCTTGTGCGCGGCGTCGCGCCCAGTGAGGAGCTTGCCGCTCAGCAGCAGGACCTCCCCTGGTTTCCAAGAAGAAGCTTCTTCGCGCGTGACCGTGTCGAGATGCACCCGGCGTGCTCCCGAGACGTCGTAAGTCAATCGCGGCCATTCCTCAAGGTTCGGCGGGTCCAGAAAAACCGGCCCCGATCCATCGAGAACGATATGCGCGTGGCGCGTCGCAGCACAGTTAGGGATCATGGCGATGGGCAGATTAGCCGCATGGGCCGGCGTGTCGAGCACCTTCACATCCAACACCGTCGTTAATCCGCCGAGTCCCTGCGCGCCGATGCCCAGCCTATTGACCTTGTCATAGAGTTCGACGCGGAGCTTCTCTGCGGTGGTTTGGGGGCCGCGCGCGATCAGCTCCTGAATATCGATAGGGTCCATGAGCGATTGCTTGGCCAGCAGCATCGCCTTCTCCGCCGTGCCGCCAATGCCGATGCCAAGCATCCCCGGCGGGCACCAACCGGCGCCCATGGTGGGCACGGTCTTCAGAACCCACTCCACAACCGAATCGGAGGGGTTCAGCATGGCGAACTTCGACTTCGCTTCCGACCCGCCGCCCTTTGCCGCCACCGTGATCTCAACCGTATCGCCTTTCACCAGTTCGACGGTGACAGCCGCGGGCGTGTTGTCTTTGGTGTTCTTGCGCGCGCCGGCCGGATCGGCCTGCAGCGAAGCGCGCAGTTTGTTCTCCGGATCGAGATAAGCGCGGCGCACGCCCTCATTCACCATCTCTTGCAAATCCATCGTGGGCTCGCCGCCGTCAGGACCCGCAAAACGCACGCCCATTCCAACCTTGATGAAGGCATTCACGATGCCGGTGTCCTGGCAGATGGGGCGATGGCCCTCGGCGCACATGCGGCTGTTGATCAGGATCTGCGCCATGGCGTCGCGCGCCGCAGGCGACTGCTCGCGCTCGTATGCCTTGGCAAGCGACGTAATGTAATCGACCGGATGATAGTAGCTGATGTATTGCAGCGCGCCATGGACGCTGGCGATGAAGTCTTCCTGGCGAATGACAGTCATGAGGCTCCCGAGAAGTAGACGCTTCTAGGGTAATGGATGGAGCGCTACATGAGTGGAGCAACTGTGGCCCGACTCTGCTACTTCGTGACGGCGTTGCGTAAGTCTGTGTGAATGAAGTCGTCGCCCTTGAAGAGAATCGGCTCGCGCTTGGCGCGCGCCAGCGCATAGCTGAAGCAGTCGCCGTAGTTGAGATTGGCCGGGTGCCCGCTGCCTTTGCCGTAATCGCGATACGCCTGCCGGGCGATTTGCGCCTGCTCGGCAGTGACAGGCTCGATGACGATGACGGGGTTTTCGAGAATCTGATCCAGTCGCGTGCGAATCGCGGGATTGCGATAGCCATCGGCGACGATACAAAGCTCCAACCACGTGGCAGCCGAGATGCGGACGGTAGACGTCGCTTCGATTGCCTGCGCGAACGCGGTTGCTTCCGGCTCCATTTTTAGAATGGCAAGCACCGCCGAAGTGTCGACGATCATATGGGCAGCCCTGTCTTCGGATCGTAGAGTTCTTCAACGAGCTCGACGGAAGTTTTCCCATCGTTCATGAGCGGCGCTGTTTGCTCAGCGAGTTTCAGAAGCCATTCGGCGAGGCCTTCTTTGGGATTCGGTTTCTGGCGTTCCAGGCGCTCTTGAAGCGCGACTGTGACGGCCATCGTTACCGATTCACCAGTAATTTTGGCCAACTTTTTCGCCAATTGCTCTGTCTCGGGATTTTTGAGGCTCAAAGCCATAAATTATACCTTTCTACCTCAACTTTCTATAATTCTACCACAGAGGATACTGGCGGACTGCGAAAACATGAAGAGACGCAAAAGTTCAACGCCTATCTGCGCGTGATAGAGCAACAGCGTTGAGAAAGATCGTTCCGCCAATGCCCTAATCTAAGGTCTATGAGCGATTTTCCCGCAGACGCCATTCCGCCTGAGGCGCCCCACACCATCCCCGACGGCAAGGCGGAGGCGGATTCGGCCATCGATTTTCTCGTCGTGGGCGCCGGGCCGACCGGTCTCGCTTGCGCCATTGAGGCCAAGAAGGCTGGTTTCCGCGTCGCGCTGGTGGACAAGGGGTGCGTGTGCAACTCGCTGTATCACTATCCGTCGCATATGACGTTCTTCACCACCTCGGAGCTGCTGGAGATCGGCGACATCCCATTCCCCAGCCCGAACGCCAAGCCCTCGCGCAATGAGGCGCTGGAGTACTACCGCCAGGTGGCGGCGTTCTACAAGCTGGATGTGCGGCAGTACCACCGTGTAGACCGGATCGCGGGGCAGGACGGCGCTTTCCAAGTTCATACAACTGACCGTTTCGGCCGGCCTGGCCTGATCCACGCCCGCAAACTGGCCGTCGCCACCGGCTACTACGATCTGCCCAACCTGATGCGCATTCCCGGCGAGGAGCTGAGTAAGGTTCATCACTACTACGACGACCCCCATCCGTACTTCGGGCTGGACATCGTCGTCATCGGCGGCAAGAACTCTGCGGCCATTGCGGCGCTGGAGCTATGGCGGCACGGCGCCCGCGTCACGCTGGTGCATCGCGGCGATGCGGTTCATCGCCACGTGAAGTACTGGATCAAGCCGGACATCGAGAATCGCATCAAGAACGGCGAGATCAAGGCGTACTTCCGGTCGCACCTGACCGAAATTACGCCCGACGCGGTGAAGCTGGAAACGCCGGCCGGCCCCACATCGCTGCGCAATGATTTCGTCTTTGCGTTGACCGGCTATCATCCTGACTTTTCGTTTCTAGAGAAGATGGGCGTGCGCTTCGAAGGCCCGGACAAATTGCCCGCGTGCGATCCGGTGACGCTTGAAAGCAATGTGCCGGGCATTTATTTGGCGGGCGTGATCGTAGCGGGCTCGCGCACCAACGAAATCTTCATCGAAAACGGGCGCTTTCACGGGCGGCAGATCGCACAAGCGCTGACGGCGAAACTGCACTGAGGAAAGCGCCAAAGTCGCCACAATTTCGATGCCATTACGGCTGGTCCAGCATCTCAAAATAGAGGGGATTGGCCCGTTACTTCGGACGGAACTTTTCCGCTGGGAGCGGGTTCAAACCCAATGACAGGCTTTGCGCTTTCCCGTCTAATGGAAGCAGACGAAGCCGTACTTGGTACGCAGGAGAAGAACATGAATCGGCTATTGTTCAAGCGAGCAATTGCACGTTCCGCGGCGTGGACCGCATTGGCCGCACTGTGCGGCGTTGTTGCGCTTGCGCAGGATGCAGCGCCCGCAACAGGACAGCGCACCGACGGGCAGATCGAGATGGATGTGGTGCATGCGCTGGACGCCTCGGCGGCCCTCAAAAATGACCTCATCACGGCCGCGACGATTCAGGGTCAGGTGACGCTGGCGGGCACGGTATCGAGCGACTCTTCCAAGCAGTTGGCGGAGTCCATCGTGAAGGGCGTGCCGGGCGTGACCGGCGTCAAGGACAATCTCAAGGTTGGCAACCCGGCGGACGATCCGAACGCGCAGCAACCCGCGCCGGCCGACGATGGGCAGGACATGGCGAACAGCGGCCAGCCCGCGCCTCCGCCAGCCTACGGGCAGAACCCGCAGCAGCAACAGCAGCCGTCGTATCCGCAGGATCAGCAGCAGCCAGCGCCGCCCCCGGCATATGGACAGCAGGCGCCGCCTCCGCAATACGGCCAACAGCAGCCTCAGTACGGACAGCAACAGCCGGGCTACGGCCAGGCGCCTCCGCCGCCAGGCTACGGCCAGCAGCAGCCGCAGTATGGGCAGCAGGCGCCGCCTCCTGGCTACAGCCAGTACGGGCCAGGCTATGCGCCCGCGCCGGCTCCTCCGCAGTACCGCTACGCCAAGAAGCCCATAACCATTCCCGCGGGCACGTTGCTTCAGTTGCGCACCAGTGAGTCAGTGGACAGCAAGCGCGCCAAGGGCGGCGAGCCGATGCAGTTCACCGTGATTCAAGACGTGACCTACGGCGGCGTGCTTGCGATTCCGCGCGGCGCCACCGTGCACGGCATCATCGCCGACTCCAAGAACGTAGGCTCGGGCACGCTGACCGGCAGCTCGGAGCTCGCGCTCCAGTTGACGTCGCTCGATCTGGGCGGCCAGAGCTATCCGCTGCAATCGGACTTGTTCAAGGTGAAGGCCCCGGGTAAAGGCGGCCGCACCGCAGGCAACATCGTAGGCGGCGCACTGCTCGGCGCAATCATCGGCGGCGCGGCGGGCGGCGGCGGTGGCGCGGCCATCGGCGCGGCTGCCGGCGGCACCGTGGGCACGGCGGCTTCGGCGGCCGAGCATGGACCTCGCGCATGGATTCCGGCTGAGGCGCAGGTGATGTTCCACCTCACAGCGCCGATCACTGTGAATCCAGTTGACCCGCAGGAAGCGGCTCGTCTGGCGCAGGGTCTGTATCCCGGCGGTCCGTCGCTCTATCGCCGCGGCTACTACGGGCGGCCGTATTATCCGGGCTACTATGCGCCGGTGTACTACGTGCCCTACACCTACGCAGGCGGCTACTACTACTGGCGGTAAGCAGCAGCCCTCCCCATAAAAGCAACGGGCATCCGCAAGGATGCCCGTTTTGCTTCCGTAGTAACTGACGCCTGTCATCCCGAGCGCAGCCGAGGGATCCGCGGTTGCTTTTAGCGAAGCTTGCGCAGGCAAGGCCCCAAGGGGAAAAGGAGAATGCTCGCCTCGTGACCGCTCCAAAAGTATGATAAAGTATGCGCAACGGAGCAAATAGAGGGAGCCCATGGGAGCCATTGAACGCCTGACCATCACGCTTCCCACCGAAATGGCAGGGGTGGTAAAGGGGGCTGTCGACGATGGAGACTATGCATCCACCAGCGAAGTCATCCGCGAGGCGCTGCGCGATTGGAAACTCAAGCGTGAACTGCGCTTGGGCCAGCTCACGGCGCTGAAGGCGGACATCGATCGCGGGCTTGCCGATGTGGCGGAAGGGCGTGTCGCCAAGTTTGATGCCGAGCGTATCATCGCGCGTGGGAGGAAGCTATTGGCAGACCGCTCAATCTCCGCCTCACCCAAACGGCCGAAATAGACGTTGCCGAAATTTGGAGCTATCTCGCTGACGAGACCTCCGAATCGTTCGCAACTGAATTTCTCACCCGCATCGAGGCCCGATTCAATCAGGCGTTGAGCCTCCCTCATTCCGGCGCGCCTCGTCCACATCTCGGACGCGATTTGCGCGTGATCCTCTCTGACAAATACGCGATCTATTACCTACCCCGTACCGACGAAATCATAATTGTCCGAGTTCTGCATGGTTCGCGCGACATTGGAACGATAGCGGATGAAGGCGGATTCGCAATTTGATTTCCCGACAGAGATAACGTGAAGCCGAGCGCTTTCCACCGCTCGACTATAATGTCAAAGAATCGCATCGAGCGACACTAGCGCTTCGCCACGGTAGTTCGTCCCATCCTCGGGGCCCAATCTGTGAGCCAGCGCCAAGAGAGTTGAAGGCCTAAGCACCTCCATGATTCGTTTCCTGCAAAAAGAAAATCGCCTCACCAAGGCTCTGTTTGTCGTCATCATCGCGGCTGCGTCCGTGTCGATGGTGGTCTACCTGATTCCCGGACTCACCGGGCAAAGCGCATCGGGCGCCGATACGTTTGCGGTGGTTTATCCGCACTGGTACAGCCGCTTCCTCTCTGCCGGCGATGTCATCAGCCAGCAGAAGGTGACCCAGATGGCTACGCAGCGCGTCCAGCAGCAGTATCCGCAGTACGCCGGCAATCCGATGATCATGAATATGATCGAGCCCCAGGTGGGCCAGCAGCTTGTGCAGCAGCAGATTCTGCTGGAAGAAGCGACGAACCTGGGCGTCAAGGTCACCGATGCCGATCTGCGCAACTATCTGCAGACCGGGCCTCCGGGGCAGGTGCTGTTCCCGGGCGGAAAGTTCATCGGCCAGGACAAGTACGCCGCGCTGATCCAGGGCCGCTTCGACATTACCGTCGCCGACTTTGAGCAGAGCGTGAAGCAGGACATCGCCATCCGCCGCCTGGAAACGCTGATCACCGCGGGCGTGACCATCAGCGACAAGGAAGTCCGCGATTTCTATCGCAAGAACAACATCAAGATCAAGTTCGACTACGCGGTCATCTCATCAGACGATCTGGGCAAGCAGATCAATCCCTCCGACGCCGACCTCGAAGCGTTCTTCAAGAAGAACGCCCCGCGCTATGCGAACGCAGTGCCGGAAGAGCGCACCATCTCCTACTTCGCGTTCTCTCCCAACGACGTGCCGGGCGGCGCTCCGCAGGCCAGCCAGCAGGAGATTCAGCAGTACTACGACGCGCACAAGTCCGAGTACACGGTTCCCGAGCAGGCGCGGGCGCGTCATATTTTGATCAAAGTCGCGCCGGGTGCGGATGCGAAGACCGACGCCGCCGCCAAAGCCAAGGCCGAAGACATTCTCAAGCAGGTTCAGGCCGGCGGAAACTTCGCCGATCTGGCCAAGAAGAACTCCGACGACCCCGGCAGCAAGGACACCGGCGGCGAGCTCGGCTTTGCGCAGCGCGGCAAAATGGTGCCGGAGTTCGACAACGCCATCTTCACCCAGAAGGTCGGCGACGCGAAGATCGTGAAGACGCAGTACGGCTATCACATCGTGCAGGTGGAAGAGCGCCAGACGGCGCACACGCAGACGCTGAACGATGTGTTGCCGACCATTCAGGCCACGCTGATCCGTCAGAAGTCGACGGCCGTGCAGGATAGCTACGCGCAGGCGCTGACCTCCGAGGCGATTAAGAACGGTCTCGACAAAACGGCCGCGGCGCATCATTTGCAATTAGTCACAACGCCTCCGGTCGCCGAGCAGGGAACCATCGCCGGCCTGCCCGACAGCGCTGGGCTTTTGTCCAAGGCGTTCCAGGCCAAGAAGGGCGATCCTGCGCAGTCTGCGCCGACGGGCGAAGGCTATGCGATCTTCCAGGTCACCGGCATCATTGCGGCGCATGCGCCGACCTTTGCCGACTGGAAGAGCCACGTGCTCGACGACTATCGCGCCGAACAGCTGCCTGCGTTGCTGCGGCAGAAGACCAACGATCTTGCCAATCAGGCGAAGTCGGACAACGATCTTGCCAAGGCCGCCAAGGCCGTGGGCGCGACCGTCAAGACCAGCGACCTTGTGGGTGAGACCGGCCAGGTTCCCCAGGTTGGCGCTGTCGGCCAGGTGGCCCCGCAACTGTTCGATCTGTCGGTGGGCAATATCAGCGGGCCGATCAACTCCGGCCGGACTGGATTCGTGGCCAAGATCGTCGACAAGCAGGAGCCGAGCGCAGACGAGATCGCGAAGAATCTCGATCAGACGCGCGATCAGCTTTTGGATCAGAAGCGCGGCGAAGCGTTCCAGGTCTTCGCCAGCAACATCATCGACGACTACCGGAAGCACAAGCGCGTTCTGCTCAACGCCAAGTCGCCTAACCCTCAACTGCCCGGCGAATAGTTCCTCGCAAAACGAAGTTCGAAGGCCCGCATCCAAGAGGATTGCGGGCCTTTTGTTTTTTCATCACTATTTTGCCGAACTTGATCGATGGCAGTTCGGCGTGCAAGGCCCGCGCGGAGATAATCCAGGTATGCGATTTCAGCGTTCGTCTGGCGTTCTGCTTCACATCAGTTCGTTGCCTTCCTATGGCGGCATCGGCGATCTCGGTCCCGCGGCGCATGAGTTCGTCGCGTTTCTGGCCGCTGCCAAACAGCATGTCTGGCAGGTGCTGCCGCTCTGTCCTACCGGCTACGGCAACTCTCCCTATGCGGGTTCTTCGGCCTTCGCGGGAAATCCATTTTTGATCAGCCTAGAAGTTCTTTCCGATTGGGGCTGGATCGACGGCGCGCGCATTGCAGGCCTCGCCGGACACAACGGCGCCGTTGATTTCTACGATGTAGAACAACGCAAGCTTCCGTTGCTCTATGAGGCCGCCAGCAATTTTCTCGATCGCGGACCCCAAGAGGCGAGATTCGCCGAGCAGTGGAAGCAGTTCGAGGCCTTTTGCTCCGCCGAAAAGAACTGGCTCAACGACTACGCGCTCTATGCGGAGCTGCGCCGAGAGCACAACACCGGCGCCTGGATGAACTGGCCGGACCCGTTGCGCCGCCGCGATCCCCAGGCGCTGGCCGAAGCGACAAGTCGTCATGGACGCGCGCTGGCGCAGGAGCAGGCGTTGCAGTTCGCCTTCGCCGCGCAATGGAATGCCCTTCGGGAAGCCGCAGCGCAACATGCGATTCGTATCTTGGGCGACGTAGCCATCTTCGTCAATCTCGATTCATCCGACGTCTGGGTACATCCGGAGCTGTTCGAACTGGATCAGGACTTGAAGCCCACGCGCGTCGCCGGCGTGCCTCCGGACTATTTTTCGGCGACAGGGCAGCGCTGGGGCAATCCGCTCTATCGCTGGGAAGCGCTCAGGGCGCAGGGATTCGACTGGTGGGTGCAGCGCATCGCTCGCTCGCGCCAACTCTACGATATCGTGCGCCTCGATCACTTCCGCGGCTTCGAGGCCTACTGGTCGATTCCCGCCAGCGACGACACAGCGATCAATGGCCAGTGGGTCAAGGCGCCGGGGTTGGAGCTGTTCCGCAAGCTCGAGTCTGTACTCGGCCCGCTGCCGCTGGTGGCCGAAGACCTCGGCCTCATCACTGCTGAAGTGGAAGCGCTGCGACTCGATCTCGGAATGCCGGGAATGAAGGTGATTCAGTTCGGATTCTCCGACAAGGGCGCGCACATTCATCTGCCCCATCGCTACACCGAAGACACTGTCGCCTACACCGGCACGCACGACAACGACACGACGCAGGGCTGGTGGGGCGTGCAGAATCAGAACGAGCGCGCCGCCATTGAGGCCTATGTGGGCAAGGTAGACGGCCGGCCCACGCGCGCCCTGATCCGCGCCACGGCCGCAAGCGTAGCCCAGATCGCCATTTCGCCGGGGCAGGATTTGCTGGAGCTTGGCTCCGAGGCTCGCATGAACACGCCCGCAGTGGCCACAGGCAACTGGAGCTGGCGCGCGCCGGAACATAGCTGGACGCCGGAGCTTGCCAGGACAATGGCGGACATCGTCGACGTCACCGATCGCGACAATGATCCGCTGGCCCAGAAACCGTAGGGCGCTTCCTTCCTATCCAGCGCGAAACGCGGGGCGATCCCGTCTTGCTATCCTTGCACAGATGGAAACCGCGGCGATTCAAACCCACGGATTGACTCGCCGCTTTGGCGAACTGACCGCCGTGGAAGGCGTGACGCTCAGCGTTGCGCAGGGCCAGTTCTTCGGCTTCCTTGGTCCCAACGGCGCCGGCAAATCCACCACCATCAAAATGCTCACCGGCCTGCTCGAGCCGAGTAGCGGTTCGATCGAAATTCTTGGCCGGCCTTTCGGCGCCGCAGCCCTCGATATCAAACGGCAAATCGGCGTCGTCCCTGAAGGCATGGCGCTGTTGGGTCGACTCACCGCGCCGGAGTATCTGCGCTTCGTGGGCCGGATGTACGGGCTCGATCGCGACACCGTTGACCGGCGCTCGGAAGAGCTGTTGGAGTTCATGCAACTTGCCAATGAGCGCCGCAAAATGGTCACCGATTTTTCGCACGGCATGCAGAAGAAGCTTGCGCTCGCCGCGGCGGTGATCCACGGACCCAAAGTTCTTTTTCTCGATGAGCCATTCGAAGGCGTCGACGCCATCGCCGCCGGCATGTTGAAGACCATGCTGCAAGGGATGATCCAGCGCGGAGCGACGATCTTCCTCACCACCCACGTGCTCGAGATCGTGGAGCGCCTGTGCAGCCACGTTGCGATCATCCATCAGGGCCGCCTTGTCGCCAACGGCTCCATCGAGGATCTGCGCGCCGGCGTTGCGTCCGCCTTGCCTGGCGCAGAGAGCGGGCAACGTCTCACTCTGGAAGAGATCTTCCTGTCGATTGTCGGAGCAAGCGGCGGCGAGCCGGCCCCCGAACTCTCATGGCTAACCACTCATGGATGACCTGGAAGCACAAAACGATTTTCGTTTTGTCCCCATCGGCGGAGGTCCCTTCGGCCGGCTGGCGCTTCAGCAATACGCCGCCATCGCGCGCATGCGCGTCGTCATCTTCGCCAACGGTTTGCGCACCGGGACAGGCGCGTTTGAGTTTGGCGCCCGCACCGTTTCGTTTCTGATCTATTCGTTCATGGGCATCGGCCTCGCCGTGGGCGCAGGCACAGTCGCGTACTCATTCGCCATCGATCACGAATTGCGATTCCTCGGAATCGAGTTCTGGGCGCTGTTTCTTCTCTGGCAGATCATCTCCGTTGTGCTCGCGTCATTCATCGAGCAGTTCGATCTCAGCGGCCTGCTGCGCTTCCCGGTCAACTTCGGCTCGTTCTTTCTTCTTCATCTGATCTTCGGACTGGTGGATGCCTCAACGATCGCCGGCGGTCTGGCCTGCATGGGCATCCTGCTCGGCGTCACGTTGGCGCGCCCTGAACTGTTCGTCGCAACTTCGTTGTCGTTGCTCGGATTCGCTGCGTTCAACGTCTTTCTTGTCCGGGCGATCTTTGCCTGGCTCGATCGCTGGCTGGCGAAAAGACGTTCACGCGAGATTGTCAGCGCTGTCTTTCTGGTGTCGATGATCGGCCTGCAACTGCTCAACCCCATCCTTCGCAACGATAACTGGCCTGCTCATCCGCACCATCGCAGGCATGCTGTAGCCGGCAGGCCTCTGCTCGGCACGCTTGAGTCGGCGCTGGGCCGGGCGTTGGTTGTAGAAGCCTGGATGCCCCCAGGGCTGACCGCGGACGCGGTCGAGCGCGCCGAAGGACACGACGCGATCGCGGAGAGCCGCTCGCTCGGCTTGCTCGCTGTCTACGTTCTTGGAGCGGCTGGCCTGCTTGGCCTTCGCCTGCGCAGCGAATATCGAGGCGAGAGCCTGGGAGAAGCGCCGCGCCGCAGCGAATCGACGAAACGCGAACAACGCTGGCTTTTTTCCGGGCGCGGTCCCATCGCCGCTGTGATCGAGAAGGAACTGACCACGCTCTCACGCTCCATGATGCAGCTCTACTCAATCTGCGTGCCTCCCATCATGGTGATTGTCATCGCCAGCCTGTTTCGCAACAGCGCATCGATCGACCAGCCGTCCTTTCATTTCGCGCTGCCCGTGTGCGTGGCCTACGGCATGCTCGGTTTCACGCAGTTGATTTACAACAGCCTCGGAATGGAAGGGAAGGGAGTTGCGATGTTGTTTCTCTATCCGGTTCCCATCCGCACGGTGATGCTCGCGAAAAATCTCTTCCACGGAACGCTGTATCTCATGGCGGCGCTCGTCTCAGGAGTTCTCACGCGTCTGCGTCTCGGGCCGCCTGACGTTCTCACGATAGCCATTACGATCGCTTGGCTCGCATTTGCATTGCCTGCGAATCTTGCGGCGGGCAATGTGCTCTCGCTGACGATGCCGTATCGCGTCAACTTGGGCCGGCTCGGCCGCCAGTCGGGCTCGCAGGGCAACGCGCTTCTCAGCATGTTGATCCAGACGATGATTCTCGGCGTCGGCGCCGGCGTGATGGCGCTTTGTACGATCTTCAAGCAGCTCTGGCTCGCAGTGCCGATACTCGCGGCTCTCGCGGCCGTCTCCGTTTCATGTTGGCTTCTGGTTCTGCGCAACGCCGACGCCATGGCCAATCGCCGACGCGATGGGCTGCTGGGACGCCTGGCGAAAGCAGAATAGATTCGCCGGCTCTGTCTCAGAGTCCCTTCGCTTTTCGATAATCCCGCACCACCTCTGCCGGATCGTGATGCTCTCCATCAACCGCTTCGTTCATCGAGCGCATGTCGCCCGCAGTGACTTTGCCCGCAAGCGCATCAAGCGCCGATTGAATCTGCGGCCAGCGTCTCAGCGCTTCATCGCGCACCAGCGGGACAGCCTGATAGGGCGGAAAGTAATGACGATCGTCCGCCAGAACCGTAAGGCCGAACGCCTGAATCGGCCCATCGGTTGAATTGCCGGCGATCATGTCCACCTGATGTGCATTGAGCGCACGATAAAGTAATCCCAAATCCATTGTCCGCGGCGAGCCGGCAAAGTGAAGTCCATACTCCGCGCTCAGTCCCGGCAACCCATCGGGGCGCTGCTCAAATTCATAACCAACGCCGAGCCGCCACTGCGGTGCATACTGCGCAGCCTGGCTCAGTGTAGACAGATGCAGCCGGCGCGCATCGTCGCCGCGGATCACCATAGCAAATGTATTTTCGAATCCCAGTGGAGCGCCGACGGTGACGCCGTACTTCGACGCATACAACTGGCGCACGGATTTCAGCACATCGTTCGGATCGCGATCGATCGGCTGCTTGAGGATCGCGGTAAGCGCGGTTCCCGTGTATTCAACGTACCCATCGATGCGGCCTGCGATCAGCGCTTGATGACAGATGTAGCTTCCGGCGAGATAAAATCGCCGTTCAACTTTAAGATGCGATTGAGCCTCGATCTCCTGCGCGAGTAACTCGCCGAGGACGACTTGCTCGGTGAAGTTCTTTGCCCCGATGACGGGATAATCGGGACGCGGCGGCGCGCAAGAAACCAGCATGATGCAAAACAGCGATATGGCTGCAATGCTCAAGCGACGCATCATTGCGCGCGAACCTTGAACCTGCGTTCCAGAAGTCCGAGAATCGCGTCTGCCGCCAGCGCCAGCAGCGCCGCGGGAACAGCGCCCGCCAACACGAGCCGATTATCGACCGAAGCCACGCCGCGAAAGATTAGCTCACCCAACCCGCCCGCGCCAACCGCCGCAGCGATAGTCGCAATACCGATGCAAGTGACCGTAGCGGTCCTGAGGCCGGCGAGAATGAACGATGCGGCCAGCGGCAGCTCCACCTTGAAGAGCCGTTGCGTGTCTGTGAGCCCGAGCGCTTGCGCCACTTCGATCACCGACGCATCGATGCCGCGAATGCCCGCGTAGGTATTGCGCAAAATAGGCAGCAATGCGTAGGCGGTGAGAGCAAAGATAGCGATGCGCGCAGCGCGTTCGCCGAGCCATGGCAGCGGCAAAAGAAATCCGAACATGGCCAGTGAAGGAATCGTCTGCAGCACATTCGCGACGCCGAGAATCGGATTCGCCCAGCGCGGCGTGCGTGTGAGCCATACTCCGGTGGGCACTGCGATGGCCGCGGCGAACAGCATTGCCGACGCGGTGAGCCAGATATGCTCTACGGTCAGCGTGGCGATCTCCGCGCCGTATTGTGTGAAGAAGCCGCCGCTCATCTTCGCGCCGCCTCTTCGGCGCTTCGCTCCCCGCGCTGAACAGAGGCAACATAAGCTCGCACCTCTGTAAGATCCGACGAAAGAAATTTGTCCCGCGGGAGACACGCAATCAGCTTGCCCTCGTTCAACAGCGCGATCTGGTCTCCGAGATAAAGCGCTTCGTTCAGATCATGGGTGACGAGCAGAACCGTCTTTTTCATGCGGCCCAGAAGCTCACGCAGCATATCCTGCATCTCGCCCCGCGTCAGCGGATCGAGCGCGCCGAACGGCTCGTCCATGAGCAGCGCGCTCGGATCAGCCGCCAGCGCTCGCGCCAGTCCCACGCGTTGACGCTGTCCACCGGAAAGTTGATGTGGATACCGGCGCCCAAAGCTCGTCGCATCCAGGCCAACCGCGCGCAGCAGATCATCGCTGCGCCGGGCGCGCTCCTCACGCGATCGTCCTTCGGCCTCCAGCACAATTCCAACGTTGCGTTCCACCGTGAAATGCGGAAACAGGCCGGTCTCCTGGATGACGTAGCCAATGCTTCTGCGCAGAGCGATCAAATCCGCATCGCGCACGGATGATCCGTTCACCAGAACCTCGCCGCCGGTCGGCGCAACCATTCGATTCACGGTTCGCAGAAGAGTCGTTTTGCCGGAACCGCTGCGTCCCAGCAGAACGGTTGTCGTTCCCGCCTCGACCGAGAGCGAAACGTCATCGAGCAGCCGCTGCCCCTGCCGCGTGGCAACCGTGACCGCTCTAAACTCGATGGCGCCGCTCATGTCCCCTCAGTGTACGGCAGAGGGTTCACGCTGCTCGCCGCTGTATGGAGCATCCAGAAATCGCTGCGACACATCTAACTTGATGATCTACTCTGCTCATCCGAGCGAACCTCTATCGCACTCAAGCCAGCTTCCTCTTAATGAGTGCGGTTGTCCAAACCTCTTCACACGCCCGAGGAATTGTGGAAAGACAAGAAAAGCGACGCGTCCCGCGCTCCACGTATCGTCTGCAATTGCATGCCGGATTTACGTTCGACGATGCAATTCAGGTTGCTGGATACTTGAAGGACCTCGGCGTTTCTCACGTCTATAGCTCGCCGTATCTGCAGGCCGCGCCCGGCAGCATGCATGGCTACAACGTTGTCGATCATGAAAAGGTGAATGAAGAACTCGGCGGCGAAGAAGGCCATCGGCGTTTTTGCGAAAAACTGAAGGAGCTCCAGCTTGGCCAGGTTCTCGATATCGTGCCGAACCACATGGCCACAGGCCCGGAGAATCGCTCGTGGTGGGATGTTTTGGAGAACGGACCATCCAGCCGTCACTCCACCTGGTTCGATGTCGATTGGCATTCTTCCGAAGTGAAGCTGCAGAACAAAATCCTGATCCCTGTATTGGGGGATCAGTACGGGCGCGTGTTAAGCGCCAATCAACTGCAGATCGAGCAGGAGTGCGGGCAGTTTCGCTTGCGCTACTTCGACGAGCAGTTTCCGCTATCGCCTCGCTCCTTGGCGATTCCGTTGGCGAGAGCGGCGCAGTTCGCCGCCAATGCGACCCTCAGCTTCGTCGCCGACAGTCTCTCTCGCCTTCCGGAACCGGAGCCGCAAGAGTCGGACCTCGTTCTGTCGCGCCATCGCGATAAGGTCGTCATCTACGAGTTGCTCGGGCGTCTCTGCACAGAGCAGCCGGAGATCGGCGACGCCATCGCCAAAGCCGTCAATGAGCTGAATCAGAACTACGACGCGCTCGACGAGTTTCTCAACCTTCAAAACTATAGGCTGGCTTATTGGCGCACGGCCGATCAGGAACTTGGCTATCGCCGCTTCTTTGACGTGAACACGCTGATTGGTCTGCGCGTCGAGCGCCCCGATGTCTTTTCTGCAACTCATCGCCGCATCTTTGAGTGGTTGATGGACGGCGCACTCGATGGCGTACGCGTCGATCATCCCGACGGCCTGCGTGATCCGCAGCAATATTTCGAGCGCCTGCGGAGCCGCGCGCCGCAGGCATGGATCATCGCGGAGAAAATTCTCCAGCCAAACGAGAGTCTGCGCTCTGATTGGCCGATCGCCGGCACGAGCGGCTACGACTTTCTGAATCTCTGCAATGGTCTGCTTGTCCATGGGCCAGGGCTTGAAAGGCTTTCTGAGGTCTATCAGGAATTTATCGGCGAAACGGTCGAGTTCGAAGCTTTTGCGCGCGACTTGAAGTTAAATGTTCAACGAGAGGCGCTGGGAAGCGATGTGAACCGGTTGACCAGTATCTTCGTCGAAGTCTGCGAGAACAATCGCGATCGGCGTGACTACACGCGCGCCGAGATTCGGCGTGCATTGCGCGAGATAGCATCGTGCTTCAGCATCTATCGAACCTATGTTGTTCCATCGCGCGAACAGATTAAAGATGAAGATCGGAATGAAATCGGCGAAGCGATCGCGAAAGCGAAGGCCGCGCGACCGGACCTCGATCCCGCACTGATGGACTTTATCGGCGACGTGCTTGCGTTGCGGGCGCGCGGAGCTCTGGAGTCCGAGTTCCTCTTGCGCTTCCAGCAGTTCACGTCGCCGGTGATGGCCAAGGGTATGGAAGACACGGCCTTCTACTGCTACAACCGGATGATCGGACTGAACGAAGTAGGCGGCTCCCCGGAACGCAATGGCGTTTCAATGGCTGAGTTTCACGACTATTGCGCTAGATTGCAGGCCGCGCATCCGCATACGATGAACACTCTGGCGACGCACGACACCAAACGCGGCGATGACGTTCGCGCGCGCCTAGCGGTGCTTACAGAGATCCCGGATCGCTGGAAGGTCACCGTCGAGCGTTGGGCGAGGATCAATGCGCAGTTCAAGGCGGCGAATTTTCCCGATCTCAATACCGAATATTTTCTCTATCAGACGATCGTCGGGGCGTGGCCGATTACGGTTGAGCGATTGACTGCGTACATGGAAAAAGCTGCGCGCGAGGCCAAGCAGCAGACAAGCTGGACGCAGCAAAACAAAGAATTCGAAGATGCGCTCAAGAACTTCATCGAGCGAATCCTCGGCTCACAGGAATTTGTGGCCGACGTAGAGGGTTTTGTTGGACAGGTTCTGGCTCCGGGACGCATCAACAGCCTTGCGCAGACATTGATGAAGCTGACCGCCCCAGGCGTGCCGGATACTTATCAGGGCGGGGAACTGTGGGATTTGCGGCTTGTCGATCCGGATAATCGCACTCCAGTGGACTATGCTGTGCGGCGTTCAATGCTGACGGAGTTGAACGCTGGGATGAGCGCCGAAGAGATCATGCAGCGGATGGATAGTGGGCTACCGAAGTTGTGGGTGACGCATCAGGTCCTGCAACTGCGGCGCGAGAAGCCGGAGTGGTTCAGCGAGTCTGCTGGATATGCGCCGCTGCATGCGTCGGGACCGAAGGCGGAACATGTCGTTGCTTATCTTCGCGGAAAGAGCGTGATCACATGCGTTTCCCGATGGAATGCAATTCTTGCCGGCGGTTGGGACGCGACGGCCATCGATCTGCCGAGCGGACGATGGAAGAATGAATTGACCGGCGAAGAATGGAACGGAGGCGCTGTGCAGATGGAATCGCTTCTTCAGCGTTTTCCCGTGGCGCTTCTTACAAGGCAGGCAAACTAAACATGCACCGATTCGAAGTGTGGGCGCCTTTTGCGAAATCCATCGCAGTACAGGTCAACGGAAAGAAATATCCGATGCAGAGCGTCGGCGATCGCGGCTGGTGGGCAGCGGACGTCAACGATGTGGGCGCCGGCTCCGATCACGGTTATCTGGACTACGGATATTTGTTCGACGCCGATCCGACCGCTTACCCCGACCCCCGCTCGCAGTGTCAGCCGAACGGCGTCCATGGGTTGTCGCGGCTTTACGATCAAAGCGCATTTCAGTGGTCAGACGCCAAATTTCAGCCGCAGCCGCTAGCGAGCGCCATCATCTACGAGCTGCATATCGGCACATTCACGCAAGCGGGCACGCTGGACGCGGCGATTGACAAGCTCGATCATCTTGCCGAACTAGGAATCACGCACGTCGAGTTGATGCCCGTGGCGTCATTCGCCGGCGACTACGGCTGGGGCTACGACGGCGTCGCGCTGTATTCGGTGTACGAGCCCTACGGCGGCCCCGACGCGCTGAAGCGATTCGTAGACGCCGCGCATCGCAAAGGACTCGCTGTTCTGCTCGACGTCGTTTACAACCACTTCGGCCCGGTCGGCAATTACACGGGAAAATTCGGTCCCTATATTCTCGACGCGCACAAGACGCCGTGGGGTGGCGCGGTGAATCTCGAAGGCGCCGGCTCCTATGAAGTGCGCCGTTTCTTCTGCGACAACGCGCTGATGGCTCTGCGCGATTATCACATCGACGGGCTGCGCCTGGACGCTGTGCACGCATTCGTCGACCGGTCTGCGATCCATTTTCTCGAACAACTCTCCGCCGAAGTGGAGACGCTAAGCGCTGCGCTGGGCAAACAGCTTGTGCTCATCGCCGAGAGCGATCTGAACGATCCGCGCGTGGTGACGCCGCACGAGGCTGGCGGATTGGGGATGGACGCGCAGTGGAGCGACGACTTTCATCATGCCTTGTTTGCCGCGTTGGTTCCGACCCCGGAAGGCGGATACTATTCGGATTTTGGTTCGCTCACGCAACTGGCGAAAGCGATCGAACACACCTTCGTCTACGACGGCATTTACTCTAAGCATCGCCGCCGCACGCATGGGCGGCCCGTCGGCGCCTTGTCGCAGCACAGATTTCTCGGCTTTATTCAGAATCACGATCAGATAGGCAATCGCGCGCAGGGCGAGCGGCTGACCGCATCGGTCGGATTCGAGCGCGCCAAGATCGCGGCTGCTCTGGTCCTGCTCGGTCCCTTCATTCCCATGCTCTTTCAGGGCGAGGAGTGGGCCGCGAGCGCGCCGTTCCAGTACTTCGCACATCACGACGATCCGGAGATGGCGCGCGCCGTCTCCGAAGGTCGCAAACATGAGTTCGAGGCGTTTGGCTGGGATCCCGATTCGATTCCCGATCCGGAGAGCCGCGAGACCTTCGAGCGATCAAAGTTGACTTGGGACGAACGAAGCGCTGCACAACATGCAGAGATGCTGCATTGGCATCGCGCATTGATTCGTCTGCGGCGCGCAACGCCGTGCCTCAACAACGGGGAGCCCGGCAATGTACGCGTGAAGTACGACGAAGCGGAGAAGTGGCTCCGCATGGAGCGGGGATCGATCGCGGTCCTCTGCAATCTCGGCTCGGCGAGCCGGTCGTTTTCTCTCACCGACGAGAGCGAGCTGCTGCTTGCGTCGCGCAGCGGGGTTTCAACGAGCCGATCGTCGATCGAGCTTTCGTCCGACACAGTCGCAATTGTCAGAAATCATGCCCATCCCATCGGCCGTTGATCGAATCAATCGGGCTGCGCCGAACTCAACCGGCGCGCTCGCCCGCAAGACGCCCCACCCGTCCGAACAGCTCCACTCGAACGAATTTCGACGCGCGAAGGCCCCGCTGGAATATATATAAGTGTCTGGCGCATCGAATTACCAACGCGAGATTTACTGTGCCCACCCCGCGTTTCCCGGATTCGCGCCTGAGAGAATAAAGGGAAAGATCCCATTGAAGGGTAATCGACGAGTGAAGGAAAGCTGGGAATGCGCCGAGTCGCGCTGATCTACAACCCGGAATCCGGTCAACATTCTGCAAAGCGCGCCAAGGCTATCAGCAGCATCGTTGCGATTCTCCGCGACGCCGGCCTCGAAGCCGACGCACTGGAGACCGACGCGCCCGGAAGCGCGCGAACGCTGGCCAAAACCGCGATGCGCAACGGCTATGACACGGTGATCGCCTGCGGCGGCGATGGCACGGTGCATGAGGCCCTGCAGGCGCTGGTGGGCAGCGACGTTGCGCTCGGCGTGGCGCCTCTGGGCACGGCCAATGCGCTGGCGCAGAATCTGGGGCTCGGCCGATCGCCGGTGAACGCGGTGCGCAAGCTTCTCACCGCCACGCCCACAAAGGTTCCGGTCGGGCGCATCTTTTATCACGACAAGACAGGCGTCGAGCGCTCCTCCTATTTCACCGTCGCAGCGGGCATCGGGGCCGACGCGCTGTTGATGGCGAGCATGGATCCTGGGCTCAAGCGCCGCCTTGGCTATGTGCTGTACCTCATCGAGGCTACGCGTATCTGGGCCACCAACCCGTTCCCCTTGTTCAGCGCCGCTTTTTCGATGAACGGCACAGGCGAGACGCGCAATGCCGACATCTCGCAACTGCTGGCGATTCGCATCCGTTCCTTCGGCGGCGTGCTGGGCACGCTGGCGCCGGGCGCGACGCTGCGCAACGACAAGCTGAACCTGATTACTTTCAGGACGCGCAACCGCTTCCGCTATCTTCGCTTTCTTCTCGCCGTCGTGGCGGGCCGCCACACCTTCTCCGATCAGGTCGAGCTGCTTGAGGCCACGGCGGTTCAATGCCGGTTGCCCAACGGATCGAAGAAGACCATCTACGTCGAGGCGGACGGCGAAGTGCTCGGCTCGCTGCCTGCCCGCATGGAGGTTGCGCCCGAGATGCTCACGCTGCTGATTCCCCCCGACGCGCAGCCCTGATCCCGACATGAAGCTCTCATCGCATCAGAAATCCTGAGTGCGCATGAAGGCTCGTCTGCGATTTGCGGAGCGATGCCTCGATTTGCGATGATCGCTCCGTTCCTAATCGGAGATTGCATGCGGTCAAAGCGAATCTTTCTTGGCGGGCTTCTTGTTGCACTAGCCTTTTCCTCAACAACCCTCACTGCGCAGCAGGGCGCATGGCAGCCTGCTCCAGGGCATGTGACGTTGCCTTTGTGGCCCACCGGGGTCCCCGGAGGCGCCGCCCAGCTGCCGCCCGAGGCTGACACGAACACGCCTCAGCAGCCGCTCATTGCAAGCCGGCCGATCATCCGGCTGGGCAACGTCGCCAATCCAACGCTGACGGTTTACTCTCCCAGCGGCATCAATACCGGCGCGGCAGTCGTGGTCTTTCCCGGCGGCGGCTATCAGATTCTTGCCATCGATCTCGAAGGAACAGAAGTCTGCGACTGGCTCAACTCGATCGGCGTGACCTGCGTGCTGGTGAAGTATCGCGTGCCCAACACCGGCCCGTATCCCAAATCATCGGCGGCGTTGCAGGATGCGCAGCGCGCCGTGGGCATGGTGCGCCAGCATGCCGTCGAATGGCATATCGATCCAAAGCGCGTCGGCGTCCTCGGTTTCTCTGCCGGCGCCCATCTGTCGGCAGCGTTGAGCACGCACTACGACAAGCGCCTCTACGACGCGATCGACGATGCCGACAAGCAGAGCTGCCGGCCGGATTTCGCCTTGATCATTTATCCCGGTTATCTCGCTCTCGCCGAGCAGGCCATGGCGCCCAATCCCGAGATCCACCCTACCGCAGACACGCCGCCTTCGTTCATCGTGCAGGCCGAGGACGATCCCGTGCATGTTGAAAATTCGCTGACGTATTTCTCGCAGTTGCAGCACGCCAAAGTTCCCGCCGAGCTGCATATCTATGCGCAGGGCGGCCACGGGTATGGATTGCGCCCGACCGAACTGCCCGTGACCACATGGCCGAAGTCTGCAGAAATCTGGCTGCATACGATTCACGCTCTGCCCTAGCTCTACAATCGTTCCATGCTGCTCGCGGTTCTTACAGTGTCGGATCGTTGCGCGCGCGGCGTGGCGGTCGATGCATCAGGCCCCGCCGCCGTCGCGCTCCTGCGCGATACGTGGCCCGGCGCGGAGATCGTGACGGCGCTCGTTCCCGATGAGACGGAGGAGATCAGCTACCGTCTGACGCAATGGGCGACGCAGCAAGCGGCGCTCGTCCTCACCACCGGCGGCACCGGGCTGGGGTTGAGAGATCGAACGCCCGAGGCGACGCGCGCCGTGATCGATCGCGAAGCGCCGGGCATCGCCGAGGCCATGCGGGCCATCGGCGCAGCGAGCAATCCTCTGGCGTGGCTTTCGCGTGGCGTTGCCGGGCTGAGAGACCGGACTTTGATCGTGAACCTTCCTGGCAGCCCGCGAGCTGTAGAAGAAAGCCTCAGCGCCATCCTTCCATTGCTCCGGCACGGCCTCGAGACCATAGCAGGCACGGAGACGCACGCCTAGATCGATGCCGGATATCCTCAAGCAAGCGGTCTGCCGATTTCGAGCAAACGCTTACTAAACTGCCGCATCTTCGAGAGTTAGATCGCTCTCGAACCTCGCCAAGTCTCATCCCAAAAGGCTGGTAATAATTGAAGTTGTAAGACTGTAAGAAGATTCCTTGACCCCGGATCTGGTTTCGAGAAACAGAAGAAAATGGGTTAGAATCGCTGCAACGTGACTGGCTCAAAACAACGTTCACAGGAACGGCGCCGCCCCGGCACGGTCAGCATTCGCGACGTGGCCCGGCGAGCCGGCGTGTCGATTGCGACCGTTTCGCGGACGGTCAACCAAATCTCGACCGTCAACGCCGAGCTGGCTCGCAAGGTTTGGGCTGCAATCGAAGAGGTCGGCTACCTGCCCAACACACAGGCGCGCGCCCTGGTCTCAGGGCGAAGCAAAATTCTGGGGCTGATCGTCTCCGAGATCACCAACCCCTTCTTTCCCGAGCTGGTGCAGGAGTTCGAAAACCTTGCCGTCGCGCAGGGCTATGAGGTGCTGATCGGCTCAACCAACTACGATCCCGCCAGAACCGAAAGCCTGATGCGCCGCCTGCTGCAGCGCAATGTGGACGGCGTTGCCGTGATGACCTTCGGCGTAGAAGAAGAACTCGTAAAGAAGCTCGTCGAACGCGAGTTCCCGCTTGTCTTTGTCGACGCGGCGCCGGATCTGCCCAACATTCATATCCTCAGAGTGGACTACGCGCAGGGCATTCGCCAGAGCGTGCAGCACCTGGCGGCTTTGGGGCATCGCAAGATCGCATTCATCAGCGGGCCTTTGTCGCAGCGCTCGCCTATGGCGCGTCGCGACGCGTTTGCGCGATCGATGGCCGAGCTGGGGCTGAAGGCGCCGCCCGATCATCTGGTCGAGGGCAGCCACACCATGGAGGGCGGCATCACCGCGATGGAGCGTTTGATCGCGCTGCCTGAGTTGCCCACGGCCGTAATGTGCTCCAACGATATGACCGCCATCGGCGCGCTGCATGCGCTCTACCGCACCACGCATCGCGTGCCGGAAGACATCTCGGTAGTGGGGTTCGACGACATCCACCTCGCCCAGTTCATGCTGCCGCCGCTCACAACCGTGCAGATGTCGTGCAAGGATCTCGCGGCTGCGGCGGTCGAAGGTCTTCGCGCAGGCATCGAGTCGGATCATCCCAAGCACGGAAAGAGGTATTGGGACATCTCCACGCAACTGGTGGTGCGGCAGTCATCGACCTTTCCGCGCGGCAGCCTGCCGGCGATCATGGGCGGTCCCCCGGCCAAACGGGGCCATGCAAAGTAGGATTGTTGAGGCCGCGGCGAGCCCTTTGTAACGTGGTTGGCCTTTGCGGAGTCTAATGGCTGGAGCTACTCCCGCGAGGTCGCACATGTTTATTGGCAAATCGCCCGATTTCCCCTCATCGGCGATTACGTCGAAGGACGAATACCTGAAGAACAAGCGGAGCCGGAGACGGTTTCTGCGCGAAGCATTGTCGAGCGCCGCGGCGTTGGGCGCTGCGGCAGTTGGCGTCGATCGAGTCGCCGGGATTTTTTCGCCTCGCATCGACGCGCATGCCGACAGCATCAAGCTGCAGACCGTCAGTAGCCCTCTTTCCACGACCGGCGAGCCATTGACCAGCTTCGAAGACATCACACACTACAACAACTACTACGAGTTTGGCGTGAACAAGGGCGACCCGTCGCAGAATGCCGGCGCTCTGCCCACCAGGCCGTGGACGGTGAAGGTGAGCGGCCTGGTCAAGCAGACCAAGACCTTCGACATCGACGCGCTGTTGAAACTGCGCCCTCTCGAAGATCGCGTCTATCGCCATCGTTGCGTCGAGGCGTGGAGCATGGTGATTCCGTGGGTCGGCTATTCGCTGTCGGAGCTGATCAAGCAGTGCGACCCCTTGAGCACCGCGAAATACGTGCAGTTCCTCTCCTACTACAACCGCAAGGTGGAGAAGTGGTCGTCGGAGTCGACGATCTTCTGGCCTTACTCCGAGGGCCTGCGCATGGATGAGGCGATGAACCCGCTGACGCTGCTGACCTTCGGACTCTACGGCCAGGTGCTGCCCAATCAGGACGGCGCTCCGGTGCGCATCGTTGTTCCCTGGAAATACGGATTTAAGTCCGCCAAGTCGATCGTAGAGATTCGTTTTGTCGAAAAAGAGCCGCCCACAACCTGGAACGAGTTGGCGCCGCAAGAGTACGGCTTTTACTCGAATGTGAATCCCAATGTCGATCATCCGCGCTGGAGCCAGAAGAATGAACGCCGCATCGGACTGCCGTTCTACGCGCAGAGACGCGCCACGCTGATGTTCAACGGGTATCAAGACGAAGTGGCTTCGCTCTACAGCGACATGAACTTGAAGAAGTATTTTTAAGCGGAGTTAGCGGAGTTAGCTTGGTAGCGGAGATAGCCGAGCACGAAAACGGGCGCCCCAGGTCTCGCTTCTGAGACCTGGGAAAGCAGGAATATCAACACATGACTCTGAACGCAACGGATTATGCAGAGTCAGCAAACAGCTTTCGGCGCCCGGCTTTGCTAACTCCTCTAACCGCGCTAACTCCGCTAACAAACAACCCATGAAACGCTCAACAATCATCGCGCTCAAAGTTCTCGCCTGGATCGCGTGCCTGTGGCCCGTAGGGCTGCTCGCGTATGGCGCCGTCACCAACACGCTCGGCGCCGATCCAACTGCCAACATCGAGCTCACCACCGGCTACGATACGCTGCTGCTGCTGATTCTCTCGCTGGCCATCACGCCGTTGCGCCGCATCTGGCCGCGGCTCAGCTGGCTGATTCAGTTTCGCCGCCTGCTTGGCCTCTTCGCTTTCTTCTACGCCACAATCCACCTGCTGGCCTACATAGCGCTCTACGCCGGCTTCGACGTGAACGCCATGCTCGCCGACATTGAGAAGCGGCGCTTCATCACCGTCGGCGTAGCCGCGTGGCTGTTGCTATTGCCGCTCGCGGCCACGTCGACAAACTGGGCGATCCGCAGGCTCGGAGGTCCGCGCTGGAGACGGTTGCACATGCTCGTCTATCCTGCGGCAATCTGCGGGATCGTTCACTACTGGTGGCAGGTAAAGCCCGGCGTGCTGAGCCCGCTGCGCCTCACGATCGTGCTGGCGGTCTTGCTGCTGGCGCGGCCTGTGTTGGCGTGGGTGCAGAAACGCCGGACGCGCGCTGCCGTGGCGGCATAATCCACACGGCAATGAAATGCGGCACAGGAAAGCGCTCCGGCGCAAAATCGGATTTGCAACGGAGATGAGTCGCCATCGGGCCTGCGCGATTTCTCCACACGGCCCGATGATTGTTTTGTCACTTACATCCTCCTGCACTTCCAATGGATGCCCAGCCTACGGGTTTACAGGGACGATGTGCGTGATGTGAGGGTCGCCTTGCAGCGGTTTGAAGACGTACAAGATCTTCACTGACTCCGTCGGCTCCACTATGACGGGCTTGGCGAGCGTCAGGAAGGCGTAGTTCAATCCTGCCACTACTTGGGTCGCGTAAGCAATCGGTGTGTAGTGCACCCCGAGCAGGTGCTTGGTGACTGCTTCGAAAACCTGCAATGCTTCTCCTGTGATGGGAGAGCGCCATGGGCTCCATCCGCCTGGAATTGCTTCGGGCATAGGGATTCACCTATTGTCGGGGACCAACCGGCAAAGCTCCCTGGCTTTACTTGCGTGTCAGGCCCTGGGAGCTACGCGCAGAGGCAGCCGCCTTTCTTGAAGTGGGCGAAGTATACGACACTAGTAAGTAAGTTGAGTGGTAAATTGGCAATAAAAACTTGATTCACGTTAAAGCTTTATCTATGAGTCATAGACATAAATTGCAAAGTAATCACTTGTTATTAGTCGATATATTAGTGTTGATTTCTAAGAGGTGGGGAAGAATTTTTCCTATTAACTTTGATTATAGTTATCGCCGCAATCGCCACTTATTCCTTACTAACTATTCAACTCAAAAGCCAGGCATTCGTTTTTACGGCTCACGACTCCATCAACTCCACAATCTCCGGAAAATCCAGCATCTGCTGCGCCACCGGGCTCCAGTTCCTGCGATGCAGCGGCGTCGGGCCCAGCCTGGCCAGGGCCGCCATGTGTTCACGCGAGCAGTAGCCCTTGTGGCTGGCCAACCCGTAGCCTGGATACTGCTTGTCGAACTCCACCAGCAGCGCATCGCGATACACCTTGGCCAGCACGCTGGCGGCGGCGATCGAATAGCTGGTCCCGTCGCCCTGAATCACCGATTGCTGCGGGCAGGGCCACTCGATGGTGTCGATGCCGTCGATGAGCAGATAGTCGGGCGGGGTAGCGAGTTGCTCGACCGCAAGCCGCATCGCCAGCAGGGAAGCACGGCGGATGTTGATACGATCGATAGTCTCAACGTCGACCGCTGCGATGGCCCATGCCACAGCTTTGGCGCGAATCTGCGCGTCGAGCTCGATGCGTTTCGGTTCGGGTAGTTTCTTCGAGTCGTTCAATCCGCGAAAACGCGTGTTGCAGTCGAGAATCACAGCGGCAGCCACGACCGGACCGAACATCGGTCCGCGGCCCACCTCATCGCATCCGGCGATGCGCAACGCGCCGGTCTTCTGCGCCGCGCGCTCCAGCTTCCAGCCGCAAATTGGCGTCTTGACCGGAGACTTAGCCCGCAATTTGCCAGGGGACTTCGCGGACGCCTCGCGTACCCGAACCGAGACTGCAACCTTCGCCATCGGTTCTCAGTATAAAAAGCAAAACCCCCAGCCGTTGCGGCTGAGGGTCTGCAAAACCGGGCTGTTTCTGTGGAGCTAGGCTTTCGCCGGCGCAACGCGCTCCACTTCCTTCAGGCGGGCAGCCTTGCCCCGCAGTCCGCGAATGTAGAACAGCTTGGCGCGGCGCACCTGGTAGCTGCGAACCTTCTCGATCTTGTCGATGACCTTCGAGTTGAAGGGGAAGATGCGCTCCACGCCCTGGCCGAAGCTCATCTTGCGGACGGTGAAGGTGCCCTGGGGCCCTTTGTTGATGGCGATGACGAGGCCCTCAAAGGCCTGGAGGCGTTCTTTATCGCCTTCCTTGATCTTCACCTGGACGCGAATCTGGTCGCCGGGCACAAAATCAGGCAAATCGGTGCGCTTCAGCTTGTCGGCCAGGCGCTGCATAACTGGATGAATTGACATGGTTTCTTTCCTGCGTTGAACTCAGAGAATCTAATTTTAACAGAGAATTGGGCGGCGCGCCTAGTTCCGGTGGGTCGGCTCACCGAATCAGCGGAATGTAGCTGCTGCGCACGCGGGCCCGATATTCGATGAACTCATCCTGGAAGTACATCTCGAGCAGCTTGTCCTCGGCCTTGGTGCGAATCTCGGCGCCGATGAGAAACAGCAGCACGCCGACAATGAGCGTAGGCCACCACGAATAGGCGGCGCCGGAAGCAAGAAGCATGCCGAGCATGGAGAGATAAATAGGGTGGCGGATCCAGGCGTAGGGGCCGGTCTTCACCAGCTCGTGATTGGCGTTGAGGGCTGCTTCGTAGCGCCAGAACTTTCCCAGATGGCGGGTCGCCGACCAGGCCAGGATCACCGAGAGCGGCCCCAGGACCATGGACGCGATCAACTCCGGCATGGATTTCTGAAATCCTGTGGGCCGCACATCGGACCAGATGCACACGCAGCCGAGCACGTTGAGCAGCATCCCCCAACGTGCAGCTGGATTTTTCGCCACCAGGCGCTGCCGTGCGGATTTGCGAAACGGCTGGATGAAGGCCGCCGACCAGGCCACCCAGCAGAAGGCCAATTCACCATAAGCCACGAGTTGAAGAGCCGGACGAATCATCCTATCCCTGTCGCCGGTCGCCTTTCGGCCAGCCCCCTTGCCGCCCGCCCCGGTGTGGCCAACCCAAAGCCGCCAGCAGGCGTTTGTCTTCCTCGCTCAGCGCCGCATGGTCCAGAAGGTCGGGCCGGTTGGCCAGCGTTTTGCGCAGTTGTTGCTCGCGCCGCCAGCGCCGGATCTCGCGATGGTCGCCATTGAGCAGCACCTCTGGCGTCGTTAACCCCTGAAACTCCGCAGGGCGAGTGTAATGCGGATAATCGAGCAATCCTCCGGAGCCGTGCTGCGAGCGCGGTATACCTGTCTCATCGACCGTAATTGCCGCGTCTTCAGCGCCAAAACTCTCAAACTCCCCTGAAGCCTCGTTGCCCAACACCCCTGGAACCAACCGCATCACCGTGTCCATCACCACCGCCGCCGCCAGCTCTCCACCACTTAAGACGTAATCGCCGATCGAAACTTCCCCGTCACAGTAGAGTTCGTTGATGCGCTCGTCTACTCCTTCGTAACGGCCGCAGATGAGGATCACGCGGTCCATCCGGGCAAACTCCCGCGCCGTCGATTGCATCCACGGACGGCCCTGCGCCGAAAGCAAGATGGTGCGGGTTCGAGTTTGCTCATGCTCGCTGCTCTCTTCAGGCTTGCGGCTCTCTTTACGTTGGACGCCGAGACTTTCAAGGGCTGCAGCCAGAGGCTCCGGCTTCAGCACCATCCCTTCGCCGCCGCCAAAGGGACGGTCATCGACAGTCCGATGGCGGTCATGCGTGAAGGCGCGCAGATCGTGTACTCCCACATGCACCAGACCGTCAGCCTGGGCGCGGCGCACAATGCCGTGCTCGAAGAACCCGGCGAAGAAGCCGGGAAAGATCGTGATGATGTCGAAGCGCATGGATACCAGTCTTTGATGATAGAGGGCGGCTCACCGGGTCAGGGAACAGGAAGACCTTAGTTGCCTTCGTTCAGATCCAGCAGCCCCTCAGGCAGCGCCATTTCCACGCGTTTTCCTTCAAGATCGAGCCGCCGCAGATAGCTCTTCGCGAACGGGATCAGAATTTCATTGTCCCGACTCGCCGAAGCTCGCACCACCAGCAGCGGCGTAGGGCCGGCCGTCTTATCCACGTCTTCAATCTCGCCGACAACAACCGGCGCAGAACCAGCAACATCAATCAGCGCACAGCCGATCAGGTCATCGACGTAGGCTTCATCTTCGCCCAGCGGAGCACGCTCAGCGCGCGGAATGGCGACTCCCAAGCCGATCAACTCTTCAGCGGCCGAGATCGAATCGACGCCGGCAAAATGCAGCACGATGCCGCCCTTGTGCAGCCAGTGCGCAATGAGTTCGACTTCGCGGGGAAGCGCCGCACTCGAACCACTGGAAAGAGAATTGCCCGCTGGACGCGAAGTCCTCGTTGGACGCGCAGTCCCAATCAGCCAAAGCCGTTTGCGTTCAGAAAACTTCTCAGGAAAATCCGTCAGGATCTCGGCGAAGACCTCGCCTTTGCGGCCCTGCGTGCGGCGAATGCGCGCCAGCCATGCCCATTGTTCCGGCGCCGTCATAAGCAGGGAACTCGAGGAGAAAAAACTCCGGCCAAAGGTTTTCTGTTGCGACCCAAGCTACGGCTGATCGCCTTCCTCAAGAATGTCGAGCGTGTAGCGGTGATGGAGCTTCATGCTCACGGCGCCGAGGATGGTGCGCACCGAGCGCGCCGTGCGTCCCTGTTTGCCGATCACTTTGCCCACGTCCTGTGGGGCGACGCGGAGCTTGAGGACGGTATTTTCATCCCGTCCCACAGACTCGACTTCCACCGCTGCTGGTTCATCCACAAGCGCCTTTGCAATCTCGCGGACCAGATCTTCTACTGCGACCATATCGTGTTGGGTCATCTACTTGCCTCTGACCAATTGCCCCACAAACCAAACCTTTTCAGGCGTGCGCGAATAGTAGCACACCTAAGCGCCGTCGTCAGCATCCGTTACAAGGGAATTGCAACTGCGCTCGAAGGGCCGCTCGAAGGGATAGATGGGACTAGGCAGAGACTGGTTCTGCGGCGGGCGCCGGATTTTTCGCCACCAGCTTGGCCACAGTGGGCGACAACTGTGCGCCGACGCTGCGCCAGTAGCTGACGCGCTCATGCTTCAGCTCGACGGAGGCGGGGTTGGTGCGGGGATTGTACGTGCCCACCACTTCGATGGAGCGGCCGTTGCGGGCGCGATCCTTCTCGATGACCACAATGCGGTAGTAGGGCTGCTTGCGGGCGCCAACGCGCGCCAAACGAATCATGACCACGGCGATACGGTTCCTTTCAAATCCAATGCTTAATTCAATGCCTAAAATCGAGTGCCCAAATCGGGCGCCCAATCGAGTGCTTGTCGGAGTCTGTCAGGCTTCAGACGGGCTCAGCCGCGCTACCGGCGGCCATGCTCCAAACGAAAGGCCAGACTGTACAGTCCGGCCCGCGCAAGACTCAACACCTAAGTATCGCTGAAAACGGGCCTTTCAGGCAAGTTGATCCAAGCTTTCAGCTTGCCTGCCATTTGTGGCGCAGCGCGAACAAAGCTTGAGGTCGCTCACGCCGGGGTCGGATTTCCCGGCTTG
This sequence comes from Occallatibacter sp., assembly GCA_035486155.1. Classification (GTDB taxonomy): domain Bacteria; phylum Acidobacteriota; class Terriglobia; order Terriglobales; family Acidobacteriaceae; genus Telmatobacter. The sequence continues at coordinate 34,961 of DATHNJ010000084.1, forward strand.
GGCCTCGGCAGTTCCATGGGACTAAACGGCTCCGGCGGCAGGATCGCGCGACCGTTCTGGATGCTGGATGGTTTGTTCATATCACCCTCTCGACGTAGTCCGGAGGAATGACCCTCTCGACCTCCGCCCGAATCTTCCGCTCCAGTCTCTTGTTCCCTTTGTCGGAGTCCGGAAGATCGTCTGCGGCTGCGAACGCGCTGTCGGCGAACTGTACATGCAAATCCGCGTCGCGCTTCGATTCCGCTGTATACAGTATAAGGCGAATTGCCGCCCAAACCTGTCGCTCGGCGCGATGCCACGCGTAAACCCGGCTGGTCAGATCGCTGATCGATTGCGCCCAGCCCATGATAAGCAAAGCGATAGAGAGAACGAACGATAATCCAGAGACAACGCTGGCCACGTCCGTGATCTTGTGTCTCCAGGCAGTCAGTTGGCAAGGAATCAGCGAGAGGGCGATCAGGGCGGTTGCCGTACTTAGCGTGAAGAAGAGTCGAGAGAGCAACTCGACCTTCTTCCTCCGGCTCAGCTGCGCTGTGTAGTACAGGCGGTTGAAGTAGGCAAGACGAAACTTGTAGAAGAGAAGTCGTATTTCCTGCGTATACAGAACGAGGGCCTGGTCCCGATCACCCGCCATGGAAGTCCCCCTGACCGATGAAGTTGCGGAATGATAGCTCACTTCTGATTGAATCGGCAGTGAAGATCAACACCCTTGACTAGCGGCTCGCCGGAAACAAGAACCTAAGCATCGGCCGCACCCGCATAGCCCAGCTAGCCTCATCGTGCGTCCCGCCGTGAATCTTCTCGAAATGCAAATTCTCACCCAACTTCCAGCCATTGGCCTGCAACCGCCGCGCAAGAAACTCCACATCACGCACCGTCTTCGCGCCCTCCTGGTCGCCCACATCGAGCCACATGCGCGGCCGATCCCACAACTGCGGCGCATGCTCGTTCACATACCCCACGATGCTCTTGTGATTCCACCACACGCTCGGCGACATCACCGCCAGCTTGCCAAAACAATCCGCATGCCGCAGCCCTAAAAACAGCGAAACCAAACCACCGAGCGACGATCCGCCTACGCCAGTCGAAGCCCGATCCGTGCGCACGCGATA
>DATHNJ010000085.1:0-5935 GCA_035486155.1 Occallatibacter sp.
CGGTGTGCCGTTATACAGGCTCAAATGCTGTGCGGAGGTAGAGTCCGCACTTGTGTGTCAGCGCCCAGAAAAACACTATTCTACGGAGGGTTTGTGAAGTTCAAATTTGTAATGTCGTTCATTGCTCTAGCTGTCTTTTGCAGTGCGGTTGCGCCGGCGCAAGAGAAGCAAATTGACTGGGGATCTGTAGGAGGAGGTTACTTCTCCCAAACCACAGAGGGTGCCACCGGTAATTGGACAAGTACGCACGGCTGGTATGTGTTGCCCACCTTCAACATCAATAGACAAGTTAAAAGACGAAGCTCAGATAAATAGTTCCATCCATCGATGCACTCATCGGGGTAGGACCGGTAATAGAAAAGCGTGCATCCGGCCCGCTTCACACGCGGCGCTGGCAGAAAAACTCCAGAGCAATTCGTTGCATTCGTCCCGGACCTCGATGTCCACCGCCTGACTGACCCAAGTCCGCGCCGGCGACAAAAGGTCGCCCCGGCAGGCGAAAGCGAATTGGCACAACCTACTCAACAGTATGGGCGGTCGCCAGCTTCAGTTGCTATCACATTATAGAAAGACCTCATCGTCATAAATGATGCGTCGATATCCAATCATTTGTGCGGGCAAGAGGGAGGCAGAGACAGGGTCTTTCGCGACAGTGCCGTACCAATCGGAAGATTTTATTCGCGCTAATCCAGTTCGGCGAGCTGCTTGCCCATCCACGATGCAAGCATTGCAGCTGGATATCCAGAGGGCGACCTTTTCCAACGGTTCCTATCGTTGGGGCCAAGTGACCTCAGGGTTGATCTGTACTATCCCTTACAAAAGACGTAGGCAAATAAAAGGCGAAAAAGCTAGAATGCCTCATGCGCCTTCCCCCCGAAGAGCTTGCCTGGGCCCATCCGGTCATTGCCGAATGGTTTGTTACTCGTTTCGGCACGCCGACCGAGCCGCAAGTGCATGGATGGCCGGAAATTCTCGCAGGCAAACCGACGTTGATCTCAGCGCCTACTGGATCAGGAAAAACGCTGGCTGCTTTTCTCGTCTGCATCGATCGGCTCTTTCGGCGCGCTCTGGAAGGATCGCTGCGTCCGACGACGCAGGTTCTTTACGTTTCTCCTCTTAAGGCGCTCTCGAACGATATTCAAAAAAATCTTGAAGAACCATTGCGCGAAATCCAACAGCTAGCTCTGGAGCGCGGCTGTCTCTCGATGGAGATTCGCACAGGAGTGCGCACCGGCGATACGCTGCAGAAAGAACGCGCGTCGATGTTGCGCAATCCTCCGCACATCCTCGTCACCACGCCGGAATCGCTCTACATTCTTCTCACCTCGAAGCGAAGCCGAGAGCATCTGAGCTGCGTTGAAACGGTGATCATAGACGAAATTCACGCGGTTGCCGACGACAAGCGGGGCGCACACCTTGCCTTGTCGTTGGAGCGCATGGATGCGCTGGTATGTGGGGAAAACAGGCTTGCTCCGGGCGCATTGATTACGGGTTTGATGAACCCGCCGCAGCGAATAGGGCTCTCTGCAACGCAGAATCCCATTGAGCTTGTCGCCGAATTTCTGACCGGCATCAATCCAAAGCGCGAGCCGGCGTCGATCGTCCAGGTCGGGCAGAAGCGCGCGATCGATATTGCGATTGAAGTTCCGAGCAATGAGCTGACATCGGTGACGTCGTATGAGATGTGGGATGAGATCTTCGACAAGCTAGCCGCTTACACGGAGAGCCACCGCTCGACATTGGTCTTCGTAAATACGCGGAAGCTTGTGGAGCGCGTCTCTTTTGCGTTGGCGGAACGACTGGGGAATGAAAATGTGGGCGCGCATCATGGATCGCTCTCGCGCGCTCTGCGGCTTGATGCGGAGAGACGCCTCAAGCGCGGCGAGATCAAGATTCTCGTGGCGACGGCATCGTTAGAGCTTGGCATCGATATCGGAAACGTCGATCTGGTTTGTCAGATCGCCACCACGCGATCGATTGCTGTCGCGACGCAGCGCGTCGGGCGCGCGGGACACTGGCGAGGGGCCATTCCCAAGGGGCGCCTGTTTGCGACGACGCGCGATGACTTGATGGAACAGGCGGCTTTGGTGCGCAAGATACGGAGCGGGGAATTGGACCGTCTCGAAATCCCTCCGCAGCCGATCGACGTCCTCATGCAGCAGATCGTGGCTGCGTGCGGCGCCGAGCCATGGGACAAGAGCGCTTTATTCGAAGTGATGCGCCGTGCGTATCCGTATCGAAAGCTGACGTGGGCTGAGTACGAAGAGGTCCTCTCTCTCCTCGCGAACGGAATTGAATCGAGCCGTGGGCGCTATGGCGCCTACCTGCTTCATGACGGGATTCATGGAGAGCTTCATCCGCGGCGCGGAGCGCGCATGATCGCGATTTCGAATGGCGGCGCGATTCCCGACACGGCTTTGTTCAACGTAATTCTTGAGCCGGAGGGAGTTCAGATTGCGACGCTCGATGAGCACTTCGCGGTTGATTCAAGTCCTGGGGATGTGATCCTGCTCGGGAATACGAGTTGGCGCGTGCAACGAATTGAAGCTGCCGGCGAGGTTCATGTGGAAGATGCCCATGGAGCGCCGCCCAGCGTGCCGTTCTGGACTGGCGAGGCGCCGCAACGGACCGATGAATTATCCGATGGCGTGAGCGAATTGCGCAATGAGATTTCGCGGCGGACTGAAAGCATTTCTCCCGAATGCACTTCGTCTGTACAGCCCGAAGTCGCGTCAGCTTCAGCCTGGTTGATGGAACAGTGTGGAGTTTGTAAGTGGGGCGCCGAGCAACTCATCAGATACATTGTTGCTGGCCGCGCAGTGCTGGGGGCTGTTCCATCGAAGGCCATAATTGTTGCGGAGCGTTTCTTCGACGAAGGCGGCGGAATGCAGTTGATTCTGCATGCCCCGTTTGGCGGCAGGATCAATAAGGCGTGGGGACTTGCCTTGCGCAAGCGCTTCTGTCGCGGATTCAATTTCGAATTGCAGGCGGCAGCCACCGACAATGGGATCAACATTGCGCTGGCGGAGCAACATAGTTTTCCGCTTTCCGATGTCTTCCAGTTTCTGACCGAGCTCACGACAAGGTCGTTGCTGGAGCAGGCGTCTCTCGCCGCTCCTGTATTCAAGACGCGTTGGCGATGGGCGGCGGGACGCAGTCTTCAGCTTCTACGAAACTCCAAGGGCAAGCGCATTGCGCCGCAGATTCAGCGCACGCGATCAGAAGATTTGTTGGCCAGCGTCTTTCCGCAAGCGGCGGCATGCTTTGAAAACATCGAAGGGGATATTCAGATTCCCGATCATGCGTTGGTGCGCGAGGTCATGCAGGATGTGCTGCAGGAGGCGATGGACCTCGAAGGGCTGCTTCAAGTGCTTCGCGGAATCCAGAATGGCGGCATCCAATGTCTCGCCGTGGATACTCCGGTTCCATCTCAGTTTGCGCATGAGTTGATCAATGCGAATCCGTATGCGTTTCTGGATGAGGCGGGGCTTGAGGAGCGGCGTGCGCGCGCCGTCTCGCTCAGTCGAAGTATTCCGATGAGCGTGTTGGAGCAACCGGGCAAGCTGGACGCGGCGGCGATCGCTACGATTCGCGCGGAGTGCTGGCCCGATATTCGCGATCATCATGAACTGCACGATCTTTTGATGGGCCTCGTGTTTTTGCCCTTCTCCATGATCGATCACGAGCAGTCACGCCACTGGGCAAGTTTCTATGAACGTCTTGCATCTGCTGGACGCGCGCAGATTCTTCAACACAGCGGGCTGAAGGGATGGGTAGCGACCGAGCGCATTCCACTTGTGAATGCTCTTTCGCCCGACGTGTCGAGTCCGGATGCAACGCGTGAGGAAGCGGTTTGTAAGTGCGTTCAGGGATGGATTCAGATTCTTGGACCTGTCACGGCGAATCAATTTGCGACGGATTTTTGTCTCGATCCGAAGGAGATCTTTCAGGCGTTCGTAGGCCTGGAGGCTCAAGGCTTATTGATGCGCGGAGCTTTTGAGCGCGCCGTCGCAAGCGATGACTGCGCAATCGAGTGGTGCGAACGCAGGATTCTTCAGCGCATTCACAAATTAACCATTGGAACGAAGCGACGCCAGATCGAACCAGTCTCTCCGGCTACGTTTATGCGATGGCTGCTTGGCTGGCAGCATCTGGCGCCCCAGAGTCAACTGACGGGCGAAGACGGGTTGCTCGATGTGATCTCGAAGTTAGAAGGATTCGAGGCGCCGGCCGTCGAATGGGAGAAGGCGATTTTTCCCTCGCGTGTTGCGAATTACGATCCGCGCTGGCTCGATCGGCTCTGTCTGTCTGGCACTGTGGGATGGGGTCGAGTGTCGCCTCATCCTGCATTCCACGAAGGAGACGGCAATGGCCCGCGCCGCGTGATCCCCAGCAATGCGGCGCCGATCGCTTTCTACCTGCGCGACTCTGCGGCCTGGCTGGATTATGCACTTCACCTTCACGGAGTGGACGAGACAAAGCTCGCAGAGGCGCTCACCCCGAATGGCTTGCGCATCTGGGATCTGCTGAAGAATAAAGGAGCGTGTTTTGCTGAAGAGATCCAGCGGAGTCTTCAGATCAGTTCCATCGAAGCGCAACATGCATTGTGGGAACTTGCAGCCGCCGGACTTACAGCCGCCGATGGCTTCGATCAGCTTAGGGCAATGATCGACCCCGATCGCCGTTCCGCCGTAAACTCGACGTATCGCAAAGCGCGCAGTGCGGCCGGCAGATGGTCTCTGTTTCGAGCGGATGCTCCCAAGCCCAAGGATGCGCTGGAGCAAGCCCGTTTCGAAGATGTGTCGATCGAATCCGCCGCGCGGATACTGCTCAATCGATATGGAGTCGTCTTCCGCGATCTGCTCTCGCTCGAATCGAACATTCCGCGCTGGGGCGCTCTTCTGCGCATGCTGCGTCGTCTTGAGGATCGTGGGCAGATCCGCGGCGGGAGATTCGTGAGCGGCTTTGGCGGAGAGCAGTTTGCTCTTCCTGAGGTTGTCGATAGTTTGCGCGCTGTAAAAGACCGCGGAGACAAATATGATGTGCCGATCGCCGGCGCCGATCCGCTGAACTTGATTGGAGTCCTTCTTCCAGGGGAGCGAGTTCCTGCGGCGCCGGGTCGCACATTCATTCTGACGCGCGAGATGCTGGAACAGGCGCCTCTGAACAAACGCGTGGGGCGCTCAACGCGCGCGATCCGTCAACAATCTGTCGAAAAATCAATTTCAACGCGATTGCAGCAGGATTTATCTTTTACGACTTTTTAGCCGATTGCGATGGGCTTCGCCTCGGCGACAATGCGCGCATCGTTGGATGACTAGGTGCCCCATCGCTCGTTCTTCGCGGAATCCGCGTCTACGACGATGCGGGGTCCTGCCGGTGCTCGCTTTTTCTCGCCTTTCGCTTTATACATCCTGATGTCGGCGCAGTCCAACAACGCAGACTGCGTCGTTGCATCCTCCGGGTACACAGCGCAGCCGATGCTTGCCGATACAGGAATCACGACTTTGCCCAGGCGAAATGGCGTGTCGAAGCAGGTTTGAAGCCGCTGAACGATCTCATCGATTTCGGCGCCGGTGCTGAGATTGGTTACAAGAACCGCAAATTCGTCTCCGCCAAGGCGGGCGAGCAGATCATTCGGACGAAGGTGAGCTCCCAGGCGAGTCACGGTTTCCTGCAAATAGCGGTCACCCATTTGATGGCCGAATTGATCATTAACCTGCTTGAATCCGTCGAGGTCGAGGTAGATCAGCCCAAAATTGTTCCCTGATTCTTTTCCCTTTTCAATCGCGAGATCCAGTGCGCGATCAAAAGCATATCGATTCCGGGCATTCGTGAGCGGATCGAGCTCGGATCTGCGGAGAAGATCCGAATACTTCGCACCTGTTTCGATCGCCAACGCCGCTAGCCTTACTGCATTTTCGAGCGCCTCCGG
>DATHNJ010000086.1:0-6102 GCA_035486155.1 Occallatibacter sp.
CGACACGCCTAAGCTCATCCGCGCTATCGAAGTTTGTCTCGCTGCGCGCAAGCCTATGTCGCACGTGCTTGCAGACCCCGAAAAGAAAAATGATCCGCTCACGGGATTCCACCTTCTGCGCATTGGCTTGAATCCGCCACGACAGGCGTTGTATGAAAGGCTGAATCGGCGCTGTGCCGATATGTTCGCCGCAGGCCTCCTGCAGGAAACACGTGCTCTGCTGGCCTGCTACGGCCCGATCAAAACCCTGGACTCGCTCGGATACCGGCAAGCGCTATCTGTTCTTCTCAAGGGCGTCAGCGAGAAGGTTGCGGTCGCAGAAGCCCAGCAGGGCCATCGCAACTACGCCAAGCGGCAGATGACCTGGTTCCGGCGCGAGCCCGACGTGCACTGGATTGAAGCTTTCGGCGATACGCCGGAGGCTACAAACGCTGCGATCGCGTTGACGGCTTCAGCGCTGGCCGGTCTTAGCGCCTGACCTGCGCCACGGGCGCCTCCGCCGGTGGCGTCATATCGACAATTTTGTAGCCGGCGGGCACTGTGAAGAGCGCCGCATCTGGCTCCACGCGCTGGATCGACATCAGCGTCACGGTCTGCACGCCGCTGCGTGGGTCCGTGTGCTGTTCGAGCAGGTTCATGTGCAGATCTTCGGAGTACCAGGTCTCATCGGTGATCTCCAACGCCTGACCTGTCCCGCTGAATTGCGCTGGAATCTTCCGCGTTACACGTGTTCCCGTGGCTTCAAGACCGCTCACCGTCTTTACGCCGAGGTTCTCCGCATTGGGATCGTTTGTCGCGCGCGCTGCATCCGGCAGCGGCGGCAACGTTCGCTCGGTGCAAATCAGCGTCATAGGGTTGTAGAAATCGTTCACCCTCGTCGCCGGATCGAACAGGTGGACGCTGATCAACGGCGGCATGCCGTTGAAGCCTGCGGCTAACAACGCTCTTCGTTCGTTGTGAATGCGTCCGCTAGCGTCGCGCGCAATCAGGCTGAGTGTGTGTTTCTTCTCGACCGTGCCGTCGGGTAGAGTCTGCACACTCTCGATTGAAACTGTCGCAGTGAACGGGACGCCGGAGATCGGCGTCACGAAGACTCCATCCACAAGTGATGCGGGACCGCGGTACGGCGGAGGCTCCTGGCGAACATCCTGCGTTGCCCCAGTGGCCGCGGACATCCCAAGGAGAGCGAGAACGAGCAAGCAGCCGCGCATCGTGACCTCCCAACGGATGCCGCCAGAGTAGCACGAATTTTCCTTCCGAGCCGCGTCCGGGGGGCCGTGCAATTGGCTTAAGCGCCGCGAGGGTCGCCACATTTATTGCTGAAAGATGAACTCAACTGCGACTGAGTGGCATCCGTTAGACTGAGCCGTGGCGCGGCCTTTTTTCGAGCGCCGGAAAAAGGAGTTCTCCCTTGGCAGAGACGAGTGCAGAGACGATTTACGACGTGGCGATTATCGGCAGCGGGCCCGCGGGTTACACCGCGGCGATTCGCGGCGGACAGCTTGGCCTGAAGGTGGCGCTGATCGAGAAAGACAGCGTGCTGGGTGGCACCTGTCTGCACGTCGGCTGCATTCCCACCAAGACGCTGCTGTTCAACGCCGAGATATGGGATCACCTCAAGCATGCGACCGAATACGGCATCGATAATGTGAATGCGCCCGTGCTGAACTGGGAGAACGTTCTCAAGCGCAAGACGATGATCGTCGACAAACACACCAAGGGCCTTGGGTTCCTCATGAAGAAGAACAAGGTGACGGTGGTTTCGGGTTACGGCAAGCTTACTGGTCCGGCGAAAGATGGCATTCACACCGTGGAGCTGAGCGGCGCAGACGGCGCGAAGAGCGAGTTGAAGGCCAAGAACGTGATTCTCGCGACGGGGTCCGAGGCGAAGATGATCTTCGGACTGAAGCCAGACGATCGCATTCTGACCAACATCGAGATTCTCTCCATTCCGCAGGTTCCGAAGTCGCTGATCGTGATCGGCGCGGGCGCCGTAGGCGTGGAGTTTGCGTCGATCTTCAGGAGCTATGGCTCGGAGGTGACGATCGTCGAATTCTTGCCGCGCATTATGCCGCCGGAAGATGAAGACATTTCCAAGGAGCTGACGCGGCTCTTCAAGAAGCGGAGCCTCGACGTGAATACGAGCTGCAAGGTGGAGAAGATCGAAAAGACCGATGCAGGCGTGAAGGTGACCTGGACGACCGCGAACGGCAAGACGGTCGAGAAAGAAGCAGAAAAGGTCCTTGTCGCCGTGGGCCGCGCGCCGCGCACCGAGGGCGTAGGTATCGAGAAGACCAAGATTGAAATGGAGCGCGGGTTTGTCAAAGTGAATGAAGCGCACGAGACCGCGGAGCCGGGAGTGTTCGCGATTGGCGACATCGTTGCCGGCCTGCCGCAACTGGCGCATGTGGGCGGCATGAGTGGAATCGTCGCCGTGACTAAGATTGCGGGACGGAACTTCCGGCCGGTGCGGCGCGATCGCATCCCTGCGTGCACCTATTGCGATCCGCAGATTGGCTCAGCGGGGTTGACGGAAACGCAGGCGAAGGAAAAGGGCCACACAGTGAAGGTAGGCAAGTTTCCGTTTGCGGGAAACTCAAAGGCGTCGATCGTGGATAGTCACGACGGTTTTGTGAAGATCGTAGCCGACGCGCAGTTCGGCGAGATTTTGGGCGTGCACATTATCGGACCGTCGGCGACGGAACTGATCGCCGAAGCCGTGGCGGTGATGGAACTGGAAGGCACGGTCGATGAGCTGATGTTCACGATTCATGCGCATCCCACGCTGAGCGAGGCGATGCTGGATGCGTATGCGGCAGTCGATGGCATGGCGATCAACGCATAGCCACCTGTGGTGGGGCCAACTGCCGCTTCGCGGCCTAGGCGCGATGTCGACGTGCGACTAAGTTCAGGGCTCGCCGCGGCCCTGAATTTATCACTGCTTAACGAATTATCGCGGCTGCGTCATTTCCACTGTCTCTATATGAATCAGTTCCGCACCGCTCGTGCCGCTGTACTTTTTCTTCTCGTCTTCATTTGCGCATCCGCCTGGGCTGCGCCGGTTCTGATGATTTCGATCGATGGCCTCAAGCCTGAGTACGTCACCCACGCCGATGAACATGGCCTGCACATCCCCACGCTGCGGCGCTTCGTGCAAGAAGGAACCTATGCTGAGGGCGTCATCCCTTCGCTCCCGACGGTGACGTATCCGAACCACACCACGCTGATCACGGGCGTGTGGCCCGCCGAGCACGGCATTCTGAACAACCAGGTTTTCGATCCCGAGCACAAATTGGACGGCGCCTGGTACTGGTACGCGGAGAGCATCAAGGTTCCGACGCTGTGGGACGCTGCGCATCAGGCAGGTATTGGAACGGCGAGCGTGAGCTGGCCGGTGAGCGTGAACGCGACGAGCGTGGATACGCTGATTCCCGAGTACTGGCGTAGCAACTCTGTGGGCGAAGGCAAGAATGCGCAGGACCGCTATCTGATGAACGCCATCTCGCGGCCGGATGGGGCGCTAGCGGAGATGGAGCAGCGGCTCGGGCCCTACATGGCGGGCAACGACACGTCCGTTGAACACGGCGATGAGGTGCGTACGCAGTTCGCGCTCGATATCCTCTCGCGCAAGAAGCCGGGCTTCATGACGATTCACCTCAGCGCGATGGATTCGTCCGAACATGCCTTCGGGCCGTTCAGCGCGGAGGCGAACAAGACGCTCGAAGCCGTAGACGGCATGGTCGCGCGCCTGATGACGGCGGCGTTGAAGAACGATCCGCAGACTAAGGTCGTGATCGTCTCCGACCACGGATTCCTCAACATCACACATACGGTGAATCTCTACATTCCGTTTGTCGAGAAGGGGCTGGTGACATTCGGCAAGCATCAGGGATATGAAGGCGAGACGACGGTTGTGACGTCGTGGAAGGCGCAGTTGTGGTCGGGTGGCGGCGTGACGGCCGTGTATCTGCATGACGCGAACGACACAGCGACGCGCGATCAGGTGCATGAATTGCTAACGACTCTTGCGGCCGATCCGGCGAATGGCATCGACCAGATTTTGGATGCAGGCCAGATCGCCGAGCACGGTGGATTCCCCGATGCGGCGTATCTGATCGTGATGAAGCAGGGATACACGATGGGCGCGGGGATGACCGGTCTGCTGGTAACCGCGTCGTCGGTGCTGCATGGCAGCCACGGCTTCTGGCCGCTATTCCCGGAGATGCATTCATCGTTCTTCGTGCTGGGCGAAGGCGTTGCGCACGGGCGCAACCTGGGCGTGATCGACATGCGCCAGATCGCGCCGACGGTAGCGGGGATTCTTGGCGTGAGCCTGCCGACGGCCAAGCAGCCTGCGGTTAATGTGGCGCCTTAGAGCTCTGTCGATTGCCCGGCGACCAGCGCCTTGGCCTTGGCGATGAAGTCGGCCAGGGGCATGGAGCTCTGTTCGGTCTTGCCGCGGGTGCGCACATTGACTGTGCCCGCGGCTTCTTCTTTATCGCCGAAGACCAGAATGTACGGCGTTTTCTGCAGCGCGAAGTCGCGAATCTTGGCGTTCATCTTCTCGTTGCGGCTGTCGGTCTCCACTCGGAGGCCGGCAGCCTTCAGTTCCGCTTCGAGCTTCGCCGCATACACAGAATGTTTTTCGCTGATAGGCACCAGGCCGATCTGCACCGGCGCGAGCCACAGAGGAAATGCGCCTGCGTAGTGTTCGATAAGCACGCCAAAGAAACGCTCGACCGATCCGAAGAGCGCGCGGTGGACCATCACTGGCTGATGGCGCTCGCCGTCCTCGCCGACGTATTCAAGCTCGAAGCGCGCGGGCAGGTTGAAGTCGAACTGCACCGTGGAAAGCTGCCAGAGACGGCCCAACACGTCGACGAGTTTGACGTCGATCTTCGGGCCGTAGAAGGCGGCTTCGCCAGGGATGGTCTTGTAGGCGATCTTTTTCCGGTCGAGAGCGCGTTGCAGGCTGCTCACGGCGAGAGCCCAATTTTCGTCCGATCCGGTGTAATGGGCGCGGTCGTTCGGGTCCCACGTGGAGAGCTCGACTTTGAATTCGGCAAATCCGAATGTCTTGAGCGTAGCTTCGGCGAAGTCGATGCAGGCCACGACCTCATCTTCGATCTGCGAAGGCATGCAGAAGATGTGCGCATCGTCCTGCGTAAAGCCGCGCACGCGCAGCAGGCCGTGCATGGTTCCCGAGCGCTCGTAGCGATAGACGTTGCCAAGCTCGGCATAGCGCGCGGGCAAGTCGCGATAGCTCTTGGGCGAGTTCTTGTAGATGAGGATATGGAACGGACAGTTCATCGGCTTCATGCGATACATCGCATCGTCCAGTTCCATGGGCGTGAACATGTTGCCCGCGTAGAAGCCTTCATGGCCGGAGGTCTGCCAAAGATTCACGCGCGCCACATGAGGAGTGAAAACAAGAGAATATCCGCGGCGCAGGCACTCATCGCGCATCCAGTCTTCCATCACCTTGCGGATGATGGCGCCCTTGGGATGCCAGAAGATGAGGCCGGCGCCGGCGAGTTCCTGAATGCTGAACAGGTCGAGCTGCTTACCGAGGACGCGGTGGTCGCGGCGCGCAGCCTCTTCCAGGCGCTCGAAGTGGGCATCCATCTCTTTTTGGGAGAAGAAGGCCACGCCGTAGATGCGCTGCAGCTGCGGATTCTTCTCGTCGCCGAGCCAGTAGGCGCCCGCGACCTTGGTGACCTTGATGGCCTTCACGCGGCCGGTCGAAGGCACATGCGGGCCGCGGCAAAAGTCGACGAACTTGCCGTTGCGATAGAAGCTGACCTCGGCGCCCGGCTCGGTGAACTTGGTCACGAAGTGCGTCTTCATGAAGTCGCCATCTTTTTCGAACACGGCCAGAGCTTGTTCGCGGGGCTCGTATTCGCGGGCGAACTTCTCATCGCGAGCGATGACTTCGGCCATCTTCTTCTCGATGGCGGCGAGATCGTCGGGTGTGAAGGGCTTCTCGCGATAAAAATCATAGAAAAATCCTGAGTCTGTCGCCGGGCCGTGGCCGAGCTTGGTCTCAGGAAACAGCTCGAGCACCGCTGTGGCCATGACGTGCGCGGCGGAGTGGCGCACGAC
>DATHNJ010000087.1:0-11404 GCA_035486155.1 Occallatibacter sp.
GAGGCACCGAGAGTCAGGACTGGGCCGAGATGCTCTTGCGCATGTATCTGCGCTGGGCCGAGCAACAAGGCTTCAAGACAGAGATGAACGACTACCAGGATGGCGAAGAGGCCGGCATCAAGTCGGCGACCTTCACCATCATGGGCGAATACGCTTTCGGCCAGCTCGCAGGCGAGAGCGGAGTGCATCGGCTGGTGCGCATCTCGCCATTCGACTCGGCCAAGCGCCGGCACACTTCATTCGCGTCTGTTTATGTCTCGCCTGAGATCGACGAGACAATTCATGTGGATTTAAAGCTGGAAGACCTGCGCGTCGATACCTATCGGTCCGGCGGCAAGGGCGGCCAGCACGTCAACACCACCGACTCGGCCGTGCGCATTACCCACAATCCCACCGGAATCGTAGTGCAGTGTCAGAACGAGCGTTCGCAGCACAAGAACCGCGAAAAGGCGATGAAGATGTTGCGCTCGCGCCTCTACGAGTTCGAACTGGAAAAGAAGCGGGCCGCCTCCAAGAAACTCGAAGATTCAAAGCTCGACATCAACTTCGGGTCGCAGATTCGCTCCTATGTGCTGCAGCCATATCGGATCGCGAAAGATCACCGGACCAAGGTGGAAGTGGGCGACGTGGACAAGGTGCTCGACGGCTATCTGGAACCGTTTTTGAAAGGCTATCTGTTGGCCAAGCGCAGAGGCACTGCGGTGTCAACGGGCCCTGACGACGAGTTGGATGTGTAGAAGCAGGCCGAGAATATAGGGAGCAGGGAACAAGAGAATGCCAAACGATCCCGCAGTTATAGACGAAATGCTGCGTACGGCAAAGACAATCGCGGTTGTCGGCATGAGCGACAAGCCGTCGCGCGCCAGCCACAATATTGGAAAGTACCTGGCGAGCCACGGATTTCGCGTGCTGCCCGTGAATCCCGCTCTGAAAGAGGTCTTGGGCATGACATGCTATCCCGACCTCGAAGCCGCGCAAGCCGCGGCGCGCGAGCAGACCGGAGCTGGGATCGACCTGGTGGACGTATTCCGCGCCTCGGAGTTCGTGCCGGAGATCGTCGACGATGTGATTCGGCTGAAGATTCCATATCTGTGGCTCCAGGATGAGGTCCAGCACGACGAGGCCACAGCGCGTGCGCAGGCTGCCGGCGTGAAGTGCGTGCAGAACGACTGCATCTTCCGCGAGCACGCCAGGTACGCATCGGCCCATTGATCGGATTGAATGTGACAAAGGATTGACATGCGAGAGGCTCAAGTTTTCGCGACCAAGCGCGCCAAGGAAACGTCCAAGAAGAGAGCCTTCATCGCCTTGCGCCTTCCACGATCACAATCCGTAATTCCGTTGACGATAGCGACTCTGGCGCTCGCCTTCGGCGTAAACCGCGCCGTGCCCGAGCCGGCCGAATCGCACGCCACTGCGGATGGGCCGCACACGCACATCGAGCTGTTGGTTCCAGAAAGCGCGCTGAGCCGCAATGGAGAACCGAATACTGCCGGACTCCACTTCAAGCTCGAATCCGGCTGGCATGTCTATTGGAAGAACGCCGGCGACTCCGGCGAGCCGCCGCATATCAAATGGACGTTGCCTACCGGAATCACTGCGAGCGAACTCCAATTTCCGGCCCCAAAGCGTCTGCCGCTTGGCCCGCTGATGGATTTCGGCTACGAAGACGAGGTGGTTTTTCCTTTCTCGATCACTGCGGCGAAGAGCGCAGCCGCGGGACCTGTCGATCTGCACGCCAAGGTCGAATGGCTCGTCTGTCGCGAAGTGTGCATTCCTGGCAAAGCGGAGCTCGATTTGATTCGGCCGGTCTCCGATCATCCGACCAGCGGCGCATCGCAGGATGAGCTGCAGTTGATTCAGCGCTTCCAGGCGCTCTTACCGAAGCCTGCGCCCGCGTCTTTCAAGCCTGTGTTTCAGGCCGATGGCGCCGGATTCCGACTGGCGGTGACGACTGGGCAGAAGGAAACGAGCGCAGCATTCTTCCCAGCGGACCAAACCGTCGTCGACAATCCTGCGCCGCAGACAGTGACGCCGACTGGCGACGGATTCGTGCTGTCCCTGAAAAAGGACGCGAATCTCACAGCAACTCCCGACCAGTTGCGCGGCGTGATCGAACTCGCCGATGGGCGCGCGTTCGATGTGGCTGCGTCTCCTGGCGTCGTCGCGGCGGCGTCATCGCCGTCCAGCTCTACGCCGGCATCTTCTGCAGGTCTGTTACGTTCTGCCGGCTTTGCTTTTCTCGGCGGACTGATCCTCAACCTCATGCCCTGCGTCTTTCCCGTGCTATTTATCAAAGCCCTGGCGTTGGTGAAGTCGAGCGGCGAGCAGCGCCACGAGCTGCGCGCGCATGGATTCGTGTATGCCGCAGGCATCCTGGTTTCTTTCTGGGCGCTGGTGGCCGTGTTGCTGGGCCTGCGCGCCGCGGGATCGCACCTGGGATGGGGCTACCAGTTCCAGTCGCCGGTGTTTCTCGCTTTGATGGCGGCATTTCTCTTCTTTCTAGGCCTCTCGCTTGCAGGCCAGTTCGAGATCGGACTGTCGCTCACCAGCGCAGGCGGATCGCTGGCCGCCAAGCAGGGCTACGCCGGCAGCTTCTTTACGGGCGTTCTGGCGGTCGTGGTCGCCACGCCATGCACCGCGCCGTTTATGGGCGCCGCCATCGGCTATGCTCTGGCGCAATCGACCGCAATCACCTTCGTCATATTCACGGCGCTGGCGCTCGGATTGGCCGCCCCCTACGTTGCACTGACGCTGCAGCCGGCGTGGATGCGTTTCTTGCCCAGGCCGGGCGTGTGGATGGAGCTGCTAAAGCAGGCGACCGCGGTTCCTGTCTTTGGCACGGTGATCTGGTTGGCGTGGGTGTTGGCGCAGGCGTACGGCGCCGCGCTGCTGGCCGCTTTGCTTGCAAGCTTCTTGCTGATCGCGATTGCAGGATGGTTCCTCGGCCGTTGGCCCGCGAAGCGATGGGCTTCGGCGATCGCAATGGTGTTGTTGCTTGGCGTGATCGGCCTGAGCGTGTTTGCGCCAGGAAGTCTTGCGGCGACGCCAGCCGAGCCGGCAACTACAGTCTCATCGCACGCAGCATGGGAGCCATGGTCCGCCGATGCAGTGACGCGCTACGAGGCGCAGGGTCGGCCCGTGTTTGTGGACTTCACCGCGAGCTGGTGCCTGAGCTGCCAGGTGAATGAACGCGTCGCTCTGACTCGACCTGAGGTGCAGAAGGCCTTTGGCGACGCCAATGTCGCACTGCTCAAGGCTGACTGGACGCAGCACGACGAGGCCATCGGCGACACGCTGGCGAAGCTTGGTCGCAGCGGCGTCCCTGCCTATGTTTTGTATGTGCCGGGAGAAAGCAATCCTCGCCTCCTACCTGAAGTGCTCACGCCGGGAATCGTGATCGGAGAACTTGGAAAACTGCCGCGCACTGCAAACCAGGCGATGGCGACGCCGTCCAACTTGAAGTAATTCTCTTTGCACGTCTAGGCCCAGGCGCAACCCCAAAATCTATCTGGAGGTCGACTATGTCCTCTTTCAAGCTGAAAGCCGGTTTGACTGTGCTGTTCCTGGCGGCGTTGCCGCTGTGCGTTCATACTGAGGCGCCGCGCGTGGGCTCGCCCGCGCCATCGTTCACGGCAACCGATTCGCAAGGCAAGACGGATGCGTTGGATCAGTTCCGCGGTAAATATGTTGTCCTTGAGTGGCACAACCAGGGGTGTCCGTACACGCGCAAGCATTACGTCTCCGGCAATATGCAGGCTCTGCAGAAGGAGTGGACCGCGAAGGGCGTTGAGTGGTTCACGGTCATCTCTTCCGCGCCCGGCGAACAGGGTTACGTGACGGCGGCCGAAGAGAATGCCTACGTCGCCAAGATGCACGCGGCCCCGAGTGCGGTCTTGTTGGATTCGCATGGCCAGCTCGCCCGTCTCTACAACGCTAAAACAACGCCGGAGATGTTCGTCATCGATCCCTCGGGCAAGCTGATCTACGAAGGCGCAATCGACGATCGGCCGACGCCCGATCCGGATGATGTGAAGGGCGCCAACAACTATGTCTCCGACGCGCTGACCGAAGCCATGGCCGGCAAGCCCGTAGCGACTTCACATACGCGCTCGTATGGTTGCTCGGTGAAGTACGCGGACTAGCGTGCATCCGCAGCGAGGCCGATGTGGATTTCGACCTGCGCGTCTTGCGGATTGGCGCTACGCTGGTCGTAGACCTCATAGTCGGTGGCGAAGGTGCGCTTGCCGCCGAGTTCCGTCGGAGTCATCTTCCAGATGCGCGCCCACGCCGCCTGCAGAACGCCGGGCATCGCGCCTTTGTCCGTCAGGATCACTGCGTACGGTCCGGTCTCAACCTTGCGCCAGCTCATGCCGGCCGGCAGATGATCGATTGAAGTGACGCGTGCGCCGAGCAGGTAGTCGTAATCGCCCTTTTCATCGCCCGCGTAGTTGGAGTAGACGACGGTAAGCGCGGCGTCCGTGCGGTTAGGGATTTGCGCAGCCAGATTCTCCTGCATGAAGCGACCCCAGAGGGGACCGATCTTGCTCTTGCCATTCATCTCATCGGCGTTGTTAGTGCGCACCAGATAGCCGGCGACGTAGAAGGGCGCGTCGATCTTTTCGTGGGTCATGGGAGTTCCGTTCGTCTGGGCCGGCGCGAGCCCGGCGCCAAAGCCAAAGGTGAGAGCTGCGAGGAAAAAGATTCTAGAGCAAAGCATGGTTCTATCAATCCAGAGAATAGCGCAAGAAATCGCTCGGGATGGCAGCGCATTGTGAGGGGCGCTAATTGCCGCTCCGTTTTCCCGCCCTAATCCTTCGTATCTCCTCCATCCGCTGCGCCAGCAGCTTCTCGCGCCCTTCCTGCGTCGGATGGTAGTACGTCCGCCCTTTCAGCGAGTCCGGCAGGCAGTCCATGTCGGCGACTTTGTCTTCCTCATCGTGCGCATAGCGGTAGCCCTTGCTGTAGCCGATCTCTTTCATCAGGCGCGTGGGCGCGTTGCGCAGATGCAGCGGCACCGGCTCCTGGCGGGTGTGCTCGATCTCGCCTTGCACGGCCCCGTAGGCGGTGTAAACCGCATTTGACTTCGGCGCCAGGCACAAATACACCACCGCCTCGGCCAAAGCCAGATCGCCTTCCGGCGAGCCGAGAAAATCGACGGCTTCCTTCGCGGACAAGCACAAATTCAGCGCTTCCGGCGCGGCCAGGCCGATGTCTTCGATGGCCATGCGCACGATGCGGCGAGCCAGATAGAGCGGGTCTTCTCCGCCGGCGAACATGCGCGCCAGCCAGTAGAGCGCCGCGTCGGGATCGCTGTTGCGCACGCTCTTGTGCAGCGCGGAGATGAGGTTGTAGTGCTCTTCGCCGGACTTGTCATAGACAAGAACACGCTGTTGAATGGCCTCGGTCGCGATCTCTTTGTCGATGCGCTTGGTCTTCTCGGCGGCAAGCTGTGCAGCGACTTCGAGCGTGTTGTAGGCGCTGCGGCAGTCCCCGCTGGAATAGCCGGCAATGAGAGCCAGAGCTTCGTCGTCCGCCTCAAGCTCCATCGCCCCAAGGCCGCGCTCGCGATCCTCAACGGCGCGGCGCAATAACTGCGTTAAGCGGTCTTCGCTTAAAGGTTGTAGGACATAAACACGGCAGCGGGAGAGCAGCGCGGAGATGATCTCGAACGAAGGATTCTCTGTCGTAGCGCCGATGAGGCGGATCACGCCGCGCTCGACGTAGGGCAGAAACGCATCCTGCTGCGCCTTGTTGAACCGGTGAATCTCGTCGACAAAGAGGATGGTGCGCGAATGCATCTCGGCAGCCTGCGCCGCCGCGGCCATCACCTGCTTGATCTCCTTGATGCCGCTCATGACAGCGGAGAACTCGATGAAGTTGGCCTGCGTGGTCTCGGCGATGATCTTGGCGAGCGTCGTTTTGCCCACGCCCGGCGGACCCCAGAGGATCATCGAGCCCAGTTCGCCTTTGCCTTGCGCATCGCGTTCGATCTGCACGCGCAGCGGTTTGCCTGGCGCCAGCAGATGCTCCTGGCCGCTGTACTCCTCAAGGGTGCGTGGCCGCATGCGTTCCGCCAGCGGCGCTCCTGCGGAGGGCGGACCTTTGGAGGAATGTAGTGGCAGAGGAGCTGGACCGTCCGGCTCGCCGTCGAAGAGGCTCATCGCGCCTCCGTTTGATGCGGCGCGAGTTCGCCGGCCCGCTGGCGTGAGGCTTCGTAGAGCAGCACGCTGGCCGCAACGGCCGCGTTGAGGCTTTCGACCGGACCGGGACAGGGAATGCGCACCGCGCCGTCGGCCAGTACGGCGATTTCCTGCGGCACGCCGTTGCCTTCGTTGCCGATGAGGAATGCCGTGGGGTGCGCCAGACGCGCGCGTTCGGCGGGCAGCGCCGACTCAGCCGCCGCTACGAGAACCTCGATGCCCGAGGCGCGCAGCCGTGCGAACGCATCAGCCGGATGAGCCGAAATCACAGGCATACGAAAGACGCTGCCCGCCGAGGCGCGAACGGTCTTCGGGTTCCACTCGCTGACCGTTCCGGGCAGGGAGATGACCCCGCTCGCGCCGAAAGCTTCCGCCGAGCGCAGGATCGTTCCCAGGTTGCCGGGGTCCTGTAGGCCGGCAAGCAGGATGATGAGCGGCGCAGCATTTTCGCCTGGTTTGAGCAACTGCTCCCAGCCCCACTGCGGCGGATCGACGAGCGCGCCGATCGGTTGAGGCGTTTCGGTGGCGAGCGCCGAGGCCAGCGCCTCCGGCGGCAAGAGCAGGATTTCAGTCCCCGAGGGCAGCGCTCGTTCCTGTGCGGCCGCCTCGCCTTCATCGGAGACAAAAACGCAATGGATACGCAGGTTGGCGCGCAAGACCTCGCGCAGCAGGTTCGGTCCCTCGATGCCGACAGCTTCGCCGCGGCTCGGAGCGGCGAGCGCGCGCCGAAGTTCTTTCAAACGGCTATTCTGCTTACTCTGTACAATGCGAATAGGCATTGGGAATCGACTAGACTCCTGTCGATTCTATGCCGTTCCACACCCGAGCATCACATGTGTGACGCCACAACTTGCACCATGGCTGGTGCTGTGATAGTTTCCGTCTTTGTGGCTTGTGCAATTCGGGAACCGAGGTAGACCTTCTTGTCCGCGGAAATTTTGCGCGTCCATCCCGATGAACCTCAACCAGACCGGGTCAGCTACATCGTCTCTTGTCTGCGCAAAGGCTACGTTGTCGCGCTGCCGACGGACACCTTTTATGGGCTTGCTGTTGACCCTGTCAATTTGCATGCCGTTGAGAGCATCTACCGGATCAAAACCCGCCAGAAACACAAGCCGCTCTCGCTGCTGATCTCGTCCTTGTCGCAGGCGTACACCCTGGCGCGCGACAGCGACCCAATGCTCGACAAGCTGGCGGACAAATTTTGGCCGGGACCGCTGACGATCATTGTCCGGGCCGGCTCCAAGCTGCCGCTGCGATCGACGGCCAACACCGGCAACGTGGCTTTGCGCGTTCCCGATGCGGCGATTCCGCGTGCGGTGGTCGAGGCGTTCGGCCTTCCCATCACCGCGACGTCGGCCAATCTGCAAGGCGCTTCGGAGTGTACGCACGCCGCCTGCGTGCGCGATCAGATTGGCGATCGCGTTCCGCTCATCATCGACGGAGGACCGACGGGAAGGGCGCAACCCACCACCATCGTCGACCTGTCGCTGGGGCCGGGGCGTTGGGAAATTCTGCGCGAAGGCGCAATTCCCACCCATGAGATCGTGATGACGCTGCAGCGTTAAGTAAGATTGTCCGCATGCACGCCGGATCCATTTCGAAACCTCACCGATGGATCTTCCGCTTCCTGGCCATCACGATTGTTGTGTGCCTCGCCGTCGCCGCCGGTTGGTGCGCATGGATCTACTTTCAGATCGAGCGCTATGCCGAAGAAGATCAGGCGGCGCACGCCGACGCGATCGCCGTCTTTGGCGCGGCGGAGTATGACGGGCGTCCATCGCCGGTTTTTCGCGCGCGTCTGGATCACGCGGCGGCGCTTTACCGGCGCGGAATTGCGCCTCTTATCGTGCCCTTGGGGGGCGATGGCGGCGATGAGTTCTCCGAAGGCGGCGTGGGGCGCACGTATCTGATGAGCGTCGGCGTGCCTGAGTCCGCCATCATCGCCGAGACCAAGAGCAAGAGCACGGCGGAGGCGGCGCGGCGTCTGGCGGCGATCGCCCGCACCAACCAATTTCGAAAGCTCGTGGTGGTCAGCGACGACACGCACATGTTTCGCATTCACGAGATTTGCGCGGCGAACGGTCTCGATGTGCTCACGTCTCCCCGGCCGCATGTGATGACCGAGAGCGGCAACTCGGAGACGGAGATCTTCGTCCACGAGATTCTCAGCTACACCGCCTGGCGGCTGCACATGGAAGGGACGCCGGCGCTGATTGTGGCTGCGCCGACCGCCGGAGAAATGAAGCACAGGCTCTCAGCGCAGTCCGAGCTTTGATCGCATTCCCAGCAGCGCCAGCGCGAAGGCGGCCGCGCTCCAGGTCGAGAGAAAGTTGACGGCGTCGTTACCCAGCCAACCGCGCCGTTCAAGCGTTGCGCCCAGAACACTGTCGAAGAAGAGACCAAAGACGCCGCCGGCGAAGCTCAGCAGAAATAAGATCCAATCCCCGCGCAGAGCGTAAGCGCCGGCGAAAGCGATAACGCCGGCTGCGACAACGCCAGCCAATGTTCCTCCCAGGCTGATGGCGCCGTCGGTTCCCGGTTCGGCGACACGCAAGGTCGTGATCATGCGCGGGCGGCTGTTGAGAAGCTGGCCCAACTCCGACGAAACGGTATCGGCTGCAGCTTCGCAAAGAGCAGCAAGACTGGCGACGAAGACCGCCGATGAGATAAATCCGGACAAATGGAGCCATGCCTGGTCGCGCTGCCAGTCTTGAACTATGCCGAACGCAAGCAAAGTGGCCGCGCCAAGGTTGGCGACGACCTGCGAGGACCTGCGTCCCGTGCGATGCTCCGCCGTGCCCAGTTGCTCTTTGCGTCTGCGGCCGAGGCGCGTCGAGATCGACGTAAGTACGAGAACGGCGAGCACCGGGATCAACCCTGTACGCCAGGGCTCAAAGGGCGCCGTTGCAGTCGAGAAGATCAGGCTCGCAGTGAGCGCGGCGCCGGTGAGCGCGGCGAAGGGCGTAGCCGAGCGCATCTTCCAGGCTACGAGGCCAAGCAGCGCGCTCAGAACGAGCGTCCAAACGGCGACTGGCGCCTGATTCTCAGCCCACCAGGACGTTTCGAGGACGAGGTCGGTTCCCACAGCCGGCAGTACAAGCAGCAGGATGAGTTTCGATTGCCAGGCCAGCTTTTCCGGGTCCACGCTTCATGGTAGCGTTCGGACCTCGCGCAAGAAACCCCAGCTCGATCCCCAGATTCGTGGATAGCTCGGTCCATCGGTTTACACTCATCTGCGCAACATCTCCAACTGATTCTCGCTTCGTAAACGGAGTTTTCATGGATCGCGTCATGGCCCTGGTGGCCGCCTCTGGGTTCGCACTCACAGCTCTTGGATTGCATGGACAAGCGCCCAGCCAACGTCTGGAACTGGATCGCAAAGGCGAGACCATCGTGCTCGAGCCCTACGCGCCGAATATTCTTCGCGTCACGCTGAGCCTGCAGCACGATCCCGCAGTCGCCAAGCCGGGCTATGGTCTGGTCGCCGCGCCAGAAGCCAACGATTGGCAAGCGAGCCAGACAGAGACAGCCGATGTGTATCGGTCTTCGAAAATCATCGCCACGGTCGATCGGCCGCACGGCGGCTGGAAGCCTCTTCAGTCGCAGGTCGACATCGGCAAATACTTCGGCGGATCGACGCCCGGAGCCCACATCACGTTTACAACGCCCGAAGGCAAGAAGCTGCTCGAGATGACGGGCTGGTCGCAGTCGACTCCCAACAATAAGGACGGAACCGCAGGCCTGCTCCACGACCGCAGGCCGAGCGATCCGGAGTTCTATGTGGTCGGCGCCTGGTTTCACTCGCCCGACGACGAGCATTACTACGGGCTCGGAGAAAACCAGGAAGGTTTTCTCGATCATCGCGGGCACACGGTGCATTGCTGGAATGACTATCTGGCGCCGGCCGCGCCCAGCACCTGCGTGCCATTCGTCGTCACCAACAAAGGCTACGGACTTCTCTGGGACAATCCCTCGAAGACGACCATCGAAGCGGGATTCAACGAGCAGACGCGCTGGTCGAGCGAGGTGGGCGATCGCGTCTCCTTTTTTGTGATCGCGGGCGCAACCGCGGATGAAATCTATGCCGGCTACCGGTTGCTGACGGGGCCAACGCCGATGCTGCCCAAGGCTGCCTACGGCTACATCCAATGCAAGCAGCGCTACTCGAGCCAGGATGAGGTGCTTGCGGTTGCGAAGGGTTATCGCGAACGTCATCTGCCTGCCGATGTGCTGGTCGTCGATTGGTTCTATTACACGAAGATGGGGCAGATGGATCTCGATCCGAAGTTCTGGCCCGATCCAACGGCGATGAACAAGCAGCTCCACGACATGGGATTCGAGACCATGATCAGCGTGTGGCCGCGGTTTGTTCCCGACGATCGCTACTACGACCACATTCTGAAGAACGGCTGGTTCATTCATCTGGCCGACGGCAAGCCGATCGATGGATTGCCTTACGATCGCGCCGGTTCCGACATCGACACCACCAATCCCGACGCCGCGGCGTGGTACTGGAAGACGATTCACGAAAACATTTTGAGCAAGGGATTCGACTCGCTGTGGGCCGACGAGACCGAGCCCGATCTGCCGCCGAACGGCGCGTACTATCACATCGGTCCAGGCACGCAATACTTCAACATCTATCCGCTGCTGCACGTCGGCGCGTTGTATGACGGCTTTCGCAAGGACGAGCCGAACAAGCGGGCTCTCATCCTTTCGCGCGACGCCTATCTGGGCGTGCAGAGCAAAGGCGCGATCGTCTGGTCATCGGATATTGGGCCGACGTGGGATGCGCTGCGCCGCCAGATTCCGACCGGCCTAGATTTCGCGGCGTCGGGCATCACCTACTGGTCGAACGACACCGGAGGATGGCAGTATCTTCCTGGAGAGCACCATCCGGTGCATCCGCCGCTGCTCGATCCCTCGGATGCGCGCGCCAATGTGGGCGGTTACGACGATTATCCGGAGCTCTACACGCGGTGGTTTCAGTTCGCAACATTCCTGCCCATCATGAGAACGCACGGCAGCCGGCTGGAAAACGAAGTCTGGTCCTACGGCAAGCAGGCGGAGCCGATTCTTGAGAAATACCTGCGCCTCCGTTATCAGCTCATGCCTTACATCTATTCGCTCGGATACAAGACGTGGCAGACCGGCGCGCCTTTTTTGCGTGCGCTTCCTCTCGACTTCCCGAACGATCC
>DATHNJ010000088.1:0-5492 GCA_035486155.1 Occallatibacter sp.
GCACCCGCATAGACGGCCTCCTGCGTGAGAGATTGGACGCGCGCCGATGCTTCATCGAGAGCCTGACGTACGCGCTTGCGTGCAGTTCCGCCGATCACGTCGTGGCAATCGAGCGTCGCGTCGAGCGTGACCGACTTGTAAAAGTCTTCGCCGAATTCCTCTCCGAAGGTGCGCAGTTCTTCGAGGGAGAGGTTGCCCAACTCAACGCCTTTCTCGATGGCGAAACGCACGGCGTTGCCGATCTTCTCGTGCGCCTTGCGGAAGGGAACTCCCTTGTGCACGAGATAGGTTGCGGCGGCCATCGCGTTCAGATAGCCGGTGTCCGACGCGACGCGCATGCGATCGAGGTTAAAGCGCAGAGCGGCGGTGAAGCGCGCTACGAGGGAAAGCATCTGCGGGACGAAGTCGACAGAGAAGGCAGGCTCCTGCGTCTCCTGCATGTCCTTGTTGTAGGCCAGCGGCAGGCCTTTCAACTGCAGCGTGACGGCTTCGGCGGCGCCATGGATGCGGCCGACCTTGGCGCGAATCAGCTCGGTGAGATCGGGGTTCTTTTTCTGCGGCATCGCGCTTGATCCGGTCGAAAACGCTTCGGGCAGTTGCACGAAGCCGAACTCCGCCGTTGCGAACAGAGTGATCTCTTCGGCGAAGCGGCTCAGGTGCAGACCGACGAAGGTCAACGCCTGCAGATAATCGAGAATAAAGTCGCGATCGCTGGTGGCGTCCATGCTGTTGGGCGTGGGCGCGATGAAGCTGAGTTCGCGGGCGGCGATGGTGCGGTCGAGAGCCAGCGTTGCGCCGGCGACTGCGCCCGAGCCGAGCGGGCAGTAGTTCAAGCGATCAGAGCAATCGCGCAAGCGGGAAGCATCGCGCAGAATCATCTCGACATAGGCCAGTAGCCAGTGCGCAATCAGCACAGGTTCGGCGCGCTGCAGGTGGGTGTAGCTGGGCATCACGGCTTCGCCGGCGTTATGGGCCTGCCGGATGAGCGCATTTGCCCAATCGGCAAGGCCGCGGGTGGTCAGCTCAATGCAGTTACGGACGTAGAGGCGTAGATCAGTGGCGATCTGCTCATTGCGGCTGCGGCCGGTGTGCAGCTTGAGGCCGAGCGATCCGACGCGCTCGACGAGAGACAGTTCGACGAAGTGATGGATGTCTTCGGCGGTCGGGTGCGTGCGCACGTGTTCTTTGCCGGCCTCAGAGGCGTGGGCAGCTGCGATGGAATCCAATGCTTCGAGCAGAAGCCTTGCCTCTTCGGCGGAGAGAATACCGGCCTTGCACAGAGCCAATGCATGCGCCTTGCTGGCGGCTACTTCCTGTTCCAGAAGCCGCCAGTCGAAGACGATGGAGCGCTGCCACGCTTCGAACTCTGGATCGAGCGGCTCGCGGAAGCGGCCGGACCACATCTTGACGGATTGTTGTTCGTTGGTCATTGCTAGTGTTATTTCTTCTCCCCACTCACGATTTTTGGTCCGCTGGCGAGCTGGGGCATTTCGCCGCCCGTGCTGAGCGTGAGGAGACCGGTTTTGGCGTAGGTGATGAGCTTATCCCTGGTGTCGGTGATGTCGAGGTTACGCATGGTGAGTTGGCCGATGCGATCGCGTGGAGAGAAGGTGGATTCGGTCTTCTCCATGCTGAGACGCTCGGGATGGAAGGTGAGATTGGGCGACTCGGTGTTGAGGATCGAGTAGTCGTTGCCGCGGCGCAGCTCGACGGTGACTTCGCCCGTGATGGGCTTGGCGACCCAGCGCTGGGCCGATTCGCGGAGCATGACGGCTTGTGAGTCGAACCAGCGGCCCTGATAGAGCAGGCGGCCGAGCTTGCGGCCGTTGTCGCGGTACTGCTCGATGGTGTCTTCGTTGTGGATGCCGGTAATCAGGCGCTCATACGCGATGAAGAGCAGGGCGAGACCGGGGGCTTCGTAGATGCCGCGTGATTTCGCTTCGATGATGCGGTTCTCGATCTGGTCGGACATGCCGAGGCCGTGACGGCCGCCGATGCGATTGGCTTCGAGCAGAAGCTCGACCTGGTCGGAGAACTCTTTGCCGTTCAGAGCGACGGGCAAGCCCTCTTCAAAGCGGATGGCGATCTGTTCGGGACGGATCGTGACATCATCGCGCCAGGAAGCGACGCCCATGATTGGGACGACGATCTTGATGGATGACGAGAGATGCTCGAGGTCCTTGGCTTCGTGCGTTGCGCCGAGAAGATTGGAGTCGGTGGAGTAAGCCTTCTCCGCGGACATCTTGTACGCGAAGCCTGCCTGCTGCATGAAGGCAGACATCTCGGCGCGGCCGCCTAGCTCGTCGATGAACGCGGCGTCGAGCCAGGGCTTGTAGACCTGGAGGCTGGGATTGACGAGCAGGCCGTAGCGATAGAAGCGCTCGATGTCGTTGCCTTTGAAGGTCGAGCCGTCGCCCCAGATGTTAACGTCGTCCTCTTTCATGGCGGCTACAAGCATGGTGCCGGTGACGGCGCGGCCAATCGGCGTGGTGTTGAAGTAGGGCACGCCTGCGGTGGTGATGTGAAAGGCGCCGGCTTGCAGCGCTGCAATGCCTTCGCGCACGAGCGGACCGCGGCAGTCAATGAGGCGCGCTTTCGCGGCGCCGTATTCGAGGGCCTTGCGGGGGATCTCGTCGTAGTCCGATTCGTCGGGCTGGCCGAGGTTGGCCGTATAGGAATAGGGGATTGCGCCCTTCTGCTTCATCCAGTGCAGGGCGGCCGAGGTGTCGAGGCCGCCGGAGAAGGCGATGCCGACCTTTTGGCCGATGGGCAACGATTCGAGAATTACGGACATGCTTATGAAAACCTCAAAAACAGTTGTCAGTGATCAGTTTTGTCTCTGGCGCTGCGCGCGACATCAACAACCCACGAATTCTGTTTTTCCGGGGCTGAAGCCCCTGCGTGTCTTTCGGGCCGTCAGAGGGCTGAAGGCCTCTGCTCCCTCCACCAACTGTGAACTAAGAACTATGAACTGAAAACTTCTGCACGTTCGCCAGGCCGCCGAGCAACAGCAGCAGCAGCGCCTTTTGCGCGTGCAGGCGGTTTTCGGCCTGGTCGAAGATGATGGACTGCGGGCCGTCGAGCACGGAGTCAGTGACTTCTGCGTTGCGGTGCGCGGGCAGGCAGTGCATGAAGACTCCCTGCGCATTGGCTTTCTGCATCAACGCTTCGTTTACCTGGAAGGGCCGGAAGATGGGCGCACGCTTCATCGACTCATGCTCCATACCCATACTGACGCAGACGTCGGTGTAGATGGCGTCGGCGTTTTCTGCGGCAGCCTGCGGGTCCTGCAGCAGGCGGACTTCACAGCCGTTGGCGGCGGCCATTTCGCGGGCGAGGGTCACGATTTCGATGTCGGGCGAGTAGCCGCGCGGCGTTGCGACGGTGACGTTCGCGCCGAGTTGCGCGCCGGTGAGCATGAGCGAGTGGCAGACATTGTTGCCGTCGCCGACGTAGGTGAAGTTGAGACCGTCGGTGGTGCCGAAGCGCTCCTCAAGGGTCATGAAGTCGGCGAGGGCCTGGCAGGGGTGCTCGAAGTCTGAGAGCGCGTTGATCACCGGTACGCGCGCGTTGCCGGCCATTTCGGTGATGGTGTCGTGCGCATAGGTACGCAGCACGATCACGTCAACCCAGCGCTCCACATTGCGCGCGACGTCGGCGATCGATTCGCGCTCGCCGAGCGGCGAGTTGGTGTGGTCGAGGAAGATGGCGTTTCCGCCCATGGTGTTGATGCCGGCTTCGAAGCTGAGGCGGGTGCGCAGGCTGGCCTTTTCAAACATCAGAACCATCTGCTTGGCGTCGAGCGCATAGCGATAGTCGCGGGGATTGCGCTTGACGTCATGAGAGAGCTTGAGGATGGCGCGCACTTCGCCGGCCGACAGGTCGGAGATGGAGCACATGTCTTCGCCGGACATGCGCGCGGCGGCGGCCAGAATGTCGGCGTCTTTTTCTACGGGAATTGCAGGCTCCCGGCGTTCCATTATTTTAGTGACCACGCGTGTGTCCTCCTGCGGACTGGGCTGCGGATGGGGTTGCGGCATGGGTCGCATGTTCGGTCAAAATCTGGTCGAGCGCACGAATCGCTGTATCGACGTGTTCGCGCTTCAGGATGTACGGCGGCAGGAAGCGCAGCACGGTGTCGCTGGTGCAGTTGATGAGAATGCGGCGCTTGAGCATCTCGGCGACGACGAGCTTGGCGAGATCGGCCGAATCGAGCTCTGCGGCGAGCATGAGGCCCTTGCCGCGCACATCGACGATGGCGTCGTGACGGCCGGCGAGCGAACGGAGTTGCGCCTGGAAGTAGTCGCCGACCTCGGTTGCGTTCTGGAGCAGGCCTTCTTTTTCGATGGCGTCGATGACGGCGATTGCAACGGCGCAGGCCAGGGGGCCGCCGCCGAAGGTGGTGCCGTGCATGCCGGCATGAATGGCGCGCGCCGCTTCTTCGGTGCAGAGAATGGCGCCGAGGGGAATGCCGCCGGCGAGGGGCTTGGCGAGCGTGACCACGTCGGGTTCGATGCCGTAGTGTTGGAATCCGCACCATTTGCCGGTGCGGCCCATGCCGGCCTGAATCTCGTCGACGAGGAGCAGTGCGCCGGTGGAGCTGGCGAGTGCGCGCGCTTCGGCGAAGAACTCCTGCGTGAGGGGACGAATGCCGCCCTCGCCCTGGATGGATTCGACAAGGATGGCGCAGACTTCGGTTGAGAACTTGGCGCGCAGGTCCGAAACATCATTAAAACGGACGAACTCGACGCCGGGAACGACGGGACCGAAGGGCTCGCGATACTTCGCTTTGTAGGTTGTGGAGACGGCGCCGAAGGTGCGGCCATGGAAGCTCTGCTCGAGCGCAAGAAACTTTGTGCCGATGGTCTTGCCTTCGCTGCGCAGCAGACCTGCGTGGGCGCGGGCGAGCTTCAGTGCGCCTTCCCAGGCTTCTGTGCCGGTATTGGCGAAGAAGACGCGGTCTAGGCCCGTGCGCTCGGTGAGGCGCAGCGCGAGCTCGGCCTGGCCCTCGTGATAGAAGAGGTTCGACGTGTGGATCAGCGCGCGGCTCTGCCTGGCAATGGCTTGTTCGATGGCCGGATGCGCGTAGCCGAGGGCGTTGACGCCGATGCCGCTGAGCAAGTCGAGGTACTTCGCACCATTTTCGTCGACGAGGTAAACACCCTCGCCACTCACGAAGAGAATCGGATTGCGCTCGTAGGTGGAGAGCAGAAGCCGCTGTTCGGCGGCGCGAATTTGTTCAAGTTTCATAGTGAGTTCGCAGTTCTTAGTTCACAGTTCGTAGTGCTCGGTGATCAGTTGTCAGTGGCGCTATGATTTGAGGCCGTGAAGTCTGTTCATCTAGGCCACCATCACTTCGGTGCCGTAGGCCACGCGCGAGCTGCACAAGTCGGGCAGGGAAGCAGCAGCTTCCGCGGGCAGGATCCTTACACGTTTTACGCCATTCAAGAGCGCTTCGCGACAGGCACTTAGCTTGGGCAACATGCCTCCGG
>DATHNJ010000089.1:0-38974 GCA_035486155.1 Occallatibacter sp.
GTTGTAGTCATCGTTGTCGGCACGGAAGCGATCGCAAAGAGCCTTCAGACCGATGCCGGTAGTAACGGCGAAGGCGCCGATGTGGTCCGAAAGGCCTGTCGATATCGGCGCGATGAAGTCGGCGAGCGAACGGCACGGCTCGTTCCCTTCGCGATTGGACTGCTGGCGCAGGAAGTGGAGCGTCGCGAGCGCGCGGCTGCGCGAGGCGTCGGCGTAGAGCGCGACATCGTCGCCGTTCGCGTTGGCCGGGAAGAAACCATAGACGGCGCGCGCGGTGAGAAGGTTTTGGTCGACGATCTTGTCGAGCAGCGCGTTGGCTTCCGTGAACAGTTGCCGCGCCTGTTCGCCCTGTTTTTCGTCGTCAAGGATGCGCGGATAGACACCTTTCAGTTCCCAGGTGTGAAAGAAGGGCGTCCAGTCGATGAACTCGCGCAGCGTGGTGAGCGGGAAGTTGTCGAGAACGCTCACGCCGGTAAATTCGGGCGTGAGTACGTCCTGGGCGCGCCACTCAATGGGAGTGCGGCGCCCGCGCGCGGCTTCGATGGAGATCGTCTTGAGCCGCTGCGAGGCGTGGGTTTTGCGCACTGCGTCGTATTCGGCGCGGTGCTGCGCCACGAACTGTCCCCTGCTCTCTTCGCTCAGCAAACTTGTCGTAACAGGGACGGCGCGGCTTGCGTCGAGCACGTGGATCACGGGCTCGCTGTAGTGCGGCGAGATTTTGACCGCGGTATGCGCGCGGCTTGTCGTGGCGCCGCCGATGAGCAGCGGAAGCTTGAATCCCTGCCGCTCCATCTCGCGCGCGACGTGAACCATCTCGTCGAGCGACGGCGTGATGAGGCCGCTGAGGCCGATGATGTCGGCGCGGACTTCCTTGGCGCGGTCGAGAATCTTCTGGGCCGGAACCATCACCCCCATATCGATCACGTCGTAGTTGTTGCAGGCCAGGACGACGCCGACAATGTTCTTGCCGATGTCATGTACGTCGCCTTTGACAGTGGCGAGCACGATCTTGCCCTGGGCTTTGATCTCGTGCCCGGCGGCGGCAAGCGCAGCCTTTTCCGCTTCCATGTAGGGCGTGAGATAGGCGACAGCCTTCTTCATCACGCGCGCGGATTTGACAACTTGCGGGAGAAACATTTTTCCGGCCCCGAACAGGTCGCCGACAACGCCCATGCCGGCCATGAGTGGGCCTTCGATGACAGCGAGCGGGCGCTCGAGCTTGACGCGCGCTTCCTCGGTGTCGGCCTCAATGTAGGCGTCGATGCCCTTCACCAGCGCGTGGGTCATGCGCTCTTCGACCGTTCCGTTGCGCCACTCTTCAGTCTTCTTTTCGACTACCGCACCCTCCGAGCCTTTCAGCGTTTCGCCCAACTCGACCAGGCGTTCGGTGGCGTCGGGACGGCGATTGAGCAGTACGTCTTCGACGAGCTCTTTCAGGTGCGGCTCGATCTGTTCGTAGACCTCGAGCATGCCCGCATTGACGATGCCCATGTCGAGGCCGGCGCCGATGGCGTGATAGAGAAACGCCGAGTGCATGGCTTCGCGGACTTTGTTGTTGCCGCGGAAGCTGAACGAAATATTGGAAACGCCGCCTGAAACCTTGGCGTGCGGCAGGTTGGCCTTGATCCAGCGCGTCGCGTTGATGAAGTCGACCGCGTAGTTGTTGTGCTCCTCGATGCCGGTGCCGACGGTGAGGATGTTGGGGTCGAAGATGATGTCTTCGGCCGGGAATCCGACTTGATCGACAAGAATGCGATAGGCGCGCTCGCAAACGCGAATCCGGTCTTC
Organism: Occallatibacter sp.; assembly: GCA_035486155.1. Lineage (GTDB taxonomy): Bacteria > Acidobacteriota > Terriglobia > Terriglobales > Acidobacteriaceae > Telmatobacter. The sequence continues at coordinate 1,789 of DATHNJ010000089.1, forward strand.
ATAGGTTGCAGCCTGGCCCTGCTCATCGAAGGCCATGACGACGACAGCCGCGCCGTACTTGAGGACGGCGTGCGCGTGTTCGCGAAAAACTTCTTCGCCCTCCTTGAGCGAGATGGAGTTGACGATGCCTTTGCCCTGCAGGCACTTCAAACCTGCTTCGATGACTGCCCACTTCGAGGAGTCGACCATGATGGGCGCCTTGGCGACTTCCGGCTCGCTGCCGATCAACTGCAGATAGCGCGTCATCGCGGCGACGCCGTCGATCATGCCCTCGTCCATGCAGACATCAATGACATTGGCGCCGTTTTCCACCTGCTGGCGCGCGATGCTGACGGCTTCTTCGTACTTGCCGTCCTTGATGAGCTTGGCGAACTTCGGCGAGCCGGCGACGTTGGTGCGCTCGCCGATCATGATGAAGACGCCGGGCTGCTGCTTGAAGGGCTGCGAACCGGAGAGGCGGAGCGGTTTCATCGAGCCACCTCGGCTGCTTCTTCGGGAGCGCGCTCAAGCGAGCGCGGAGCCACGTTTTCCAACGCTTTGGCGATGGCGGCGATGTGAGCGGGCGTATTGCCGCAGCAGCCGCCTGCGATGTTGATGAGGCCGTCTCGCGCGAAGTCGCCGAGTTTGTGGGCCATATCGTCAGGGCCGAGATCGAATCCAGTCTCCGACAGTGGGTTGGGCAGGCCTGCATTCGGGTAGCAGGAGATGGCCACGTCTGCCTTCGATGACAGTTCGGAGAGGAACGGATACATGAGATCGGGGCCAAGCGAGCAGTTGAGGCCGACCGACAGCGGCCGCACGTGCTCGACGGCGTTCCAGAATGCCTCGGTAGTTTGCGCGGAGATCAGCGTCTCGCCGCCGCGACCGACGGCCGCGGAGATCATCACGGGCAACTCAATCTTGTCTTCGTCGAAGACCTCGCGGATAGCGACCAGCGCCGCCTTTGCGTTGAGAGAGTCGAAGATGGTTTCGACCAGCAGGAAGTCGGAGCCGCCGGCGATCAGGGCGCGCACCTGCTCTTTGTAGGCGATGCGCACCTGGTCGAAGGTGACGGAGCGAAAGCCGGGGTCGTTAGCGTCGGGCGAATTGGAAAGCGATACAGTCAGCGGCCCGATCGATCCGGCGACGAAGCGCGGGCGCCCGGTTTCGGCGCCCACGCGGTCGGCAATCTCGCGACACATGCGCGCGGACTTCTCGTTGATCTCCGAGGCGAGGCTGATCAGAGCTGGGTCTTCGATGATCTTCTGGTAGAAGTCGGGATCTTTGCGGCCGCCATGCTCGCGCGGATCATCGACGAAGAACTCGCTCTGCGAGATGGTGGTCGCGCCGAAGGTATTGGTCTCAATAATGTCGGCGCCGGCCTCAAGGAAGCGGCGATGGATGTCGCCGATCATCTTCGGCTGCGTCAGCGTGAACAGGTCGCCGTTGTTGAGCAGATCCTTGGGCGCATTCCTGAACCGCTCCCCGCGCATATCCGCTTCCGTCATATTGTAGGTGCGGATGGTGGTGCCCATGGCGCCGTCGATGATGGCGATGCGGCGCTTGAGGATGTCGTAGATGGGGTGCTGACGGGGAATGGTCATGGCTCTACTTCAATTTTACGGGTGAAGCAGCGGAGAAGGGCGGGCGAAACACTGAAACGGGAGTAACGGGGCTTGGACCGAAAGAACGCTGGGGCGAAGTGTCCAGTTTCGGAATTCGATTTGCGAAACCGCATGTCCGGACCGCAACGCGGTCCAGACATGATTGGCGCTTGCTTATTTCTGGCAGCAGTCGGCGGTGCAACCGCTGTCGCAGCAGTCCGGCGCGCAGACGCCGTCGCAGCAGGGCTGGTCACACTTGCCCTGGCAGCAGGTAGCGCAACAATCCGCAGCGGCTTTGGGTTGTGAGCCTTGCGCGAAGACAGTGGTTGCGAGGACGAGGCTGAGCGATAGCAATGCGAGTGTACGTTTCACGGATATCTCCTTGACGTTGAAATTGCGATAGGAATGCCGAGCCCACTGGTAATCAGCAGGCTGCTTTGTCAGACAAACGTCAGGAGTGGTCTAAATCCGGAAGACTCGATGAAGAATATAGCGAGGCGGCGAATTCAGGACAGCGGGATCGGAGTGAGATCTCTCAGTAGCCGACGGCGCATCGGACAGGACAACGGCGACAACAAGAACACCGTTAGCGGCGGTCGCTTTGGGCTTGGCGATTGTGCCCCAACTCTGGTTCGTCGGAGGCAGCGTTTGGGCGCAACAACCCGACACGCAGCCTGCAGCAGCCAAGGCCGGCGTCATAGGACAGTTCGGTCCCATCCCGCTCATCCCCATCGTGCAACGCGAAGCGGTGGGGCAAGTCAGCGCGGCCAGCGCCGGTTGTATGGCGAGCAGGCCGATGACGATTACTGCGAAGAGTTGGAGCAGCTTTTTCATTCGCTGAGCATAGTGTAAGACACTGGTGGAGACTCGAATGTGAGCGGAATCACAGTCGCAACAATAGCGTTAAATCCGTGCATTTAAGCATGCGCCGCAATCGCTGCGCACTTACTTAGCCGCAGTTAACGCGCTCACCGGCACCAGCATGTCTTCTTTGCGCATCACGAGGTTAGTCGCGTTGAGCGAGGCGAGTTCGAAGCCATGGCCATGCGTAATGGCGTCGGTGGGGCAGGCTTCAACGCAGTAGCCGCAGAAGATGCAGCGGTTGTAGTCGATGTTGTAGACCTTGGCGTAGCGCTCCGACGAGGAGATGCGTTGCTCTTCGGTGTTCTCGGCAGCCTCGATGAAGATGCAATTGGCCGGGCAGGCCGCGGCGCAGAGAAAACAGGCGACGCACTTCTCCAGGCCGTTCTCGTCGCGCTGCAGCACGTGCTTGCCGCGGAAGCGCGCCTGAAATACGGCGCCGCGCAGAGGACCGGGACCATCCGGATAGTTCTCGACCTCAGTGGGCTTGAAGATTTCGCCGAAGGTGATGCTCATGCCCTTGGCGATGCCGGCGATGTTACGCACAATCGACATGCGTTCAGTATACGATGAATCGCGTGGAGGATTCCGCATGCGGGGATGGTTAGCGACGATGGCGCTGCTTCTGGAATTGGGCGCAGCAGCGAGTGGGCTTTATGGGCAGAGCCAGGCTTCCCCTGCAGGAACCGGGTCGCAGTCGGACGCATCGCGCATGCAGGAGGAGATGCATCATGCGACCGAGCCTTCCGGACCGCTGAAGATCACCTTCGGCGATAAGACGGTGGAGTGGACGTCGCCCAGCCTGGGAGCGCTGCCGCACACCACGATCACGGTCTACAACGAGCATGCGAAGACGAATCAGACGTACTCGGGCGTGGCGCTGACCGATTTGCTGACGCCGATGGGCGTTCCCGCGAAGCCGCGCGGAAAGGATTTCCGGCTGTACGTCGTGGCCGAAGGATCAGACGGCTATCAGGTGGTCTACTCGCTGGGCGAGATTACGCCCGACGTGCATGACGGCACAGTGCTGGTGGCCGACCAGCTGGACGGAAAGTCTCTGGGCAACAATGGGCTGTTTCAACTGGTGGCGACGGGAGAAAAACGGCCGGCGCGCTGGGTGCGGAACCTTGTCGCTGTTCGCGTGCTGACCGCTCAATAACCCAGATCGCCCGGCCGCTTCTTCTCCTTTCTGTTTACTGCGGATGCTTGTCCTCCGGACGCTGCGGATGCGGCTCCGGCCGCTGTTGTTGTTGCGGCCGCTGAGCCGGAGGCGCGGCGTGTTGCTGGGCCGGCGCCTGATGTTCCTGCACGGGCGGTCTCTGTTCCGGACGCATGGGCGATGGCGCGGGCCGCGAGGGTTCAGGACGCGGAGTCTGATTTGGACGCTGCGGCGGCTCTGCGTGCTGTTGAGGCGGCGTAAAGCGCTGCGGCGCGGGATTCTCGGGCCGGTTGGCCGGATGCTGATTGGACGGCGGCGTGATTTGATTGCGCGGCGGGGCATTCGGCTGCGGCATGGGATGACGCGGAGTGTTTTCCTGGCCTCGCGATGGGATGGGATTGCCGTTGGGACGCGCCTGCCCAGGGCCGAGATGGGATGGCTCAGGGCTACGGTCGGGCATGGCGCGTTGCGACGGCGCTGGACGCGATGGTTCCTGCGGGCGTTGCCCTGGTGCGCTGGGCCTTTGCTGATCCGGCTGGCGCTGCGGTTGCTGCATCGCATTGCGCGGCGCAGGCGGACGAATATTGTGATCGGCGGCGAGCGGACGCGCAAGACCTGCATTCTGGGGACGTCCATGATTGACGGCGGCGAAGTTGGCGCGATCGCCGCGGGCCTGCTGCGCGTGCTGCACCTGCGCGGTCATGGGCGGCGCGTGCTGCTCGTGGAATGCGGCGATCTCCGCAGGGCGAGGCCGCGCGTTCACGCCGCCTGAACCGCCGTTGTAGCTGATGCGCGTATTACGGGTGTTGTTATAGACGACGGTGCGGTTGTAGACGTAACGGGTCTGGTTTACGTTGACGCGATTCACGGCGCGGTTGTAGTCGAAGTGGCCGTTGTTCCAGTAGCCGCCCTGATAGCCGAAACCGACATAACCGAAGCCGTAGTTGATGCCGCCGTAGAAGCCTACGTGCGGCCCCCAGTAGCCGCGGTGCAGCCGATAGCGACCGCCGACATAACCCCAATAGCCGGGCGTCCATAGAGCGCCGGTATAAGGCGGCTGGACCCACGCGCCAGGAACCCAGTAATAGCCGTCCGGAGCGTAGGACCAGTAGCCGGGCGTCCAGATGTAGTCGTCGCCGGGACATTCGGGTTGGTCGTATTCGGGTAACGGCGGCGGAGGCTGTGGGGCGGCTTCGGCCGACTGGTCGTCGTAGGACGGATCGTCGCTGTAGTCCTGATTCTCGGCGTAATCCGGATTCTGATCGGCTGATGGCGCGCTTTGGCTGCTGTAGGCAGCGTTGACCTGTTGAGAAGGGCTCGCAGGGCTTACCGGCGCTGTTGAAACCGGCGCGAGATTCGCGGAGGCCGGATCCTGTCCCTGATCCTGAGCTTGATCCTGCGTTGCAGCCGCGTTTGCAGCGTTTTGATTGGCGTTGTGGCAGCCGGCGAGGGCGAGAGCAAACGTAAAAACAAACAGCCTTGTACGACGGGGGAGTCTTGTCATGTTCTTTCGCTCCAGCAAAGTTGGATGCGATGGAGGAAAGAACCTTTGTCTGCGGTCGAAAGATGCCGATTAGTTACCGGGCTTGCGCCCGGCCTTGTGTGGGACGCCGCTGGAAAAGGGCGCACAAAGGGCCGAGTTCTGGCCCGCCTCAAGGCCCGTCACGGCGTCGGAACCGGAACAGATGCGGCGCTTGAGAGCATCCGCAGCCTTACCGGCGATCAACTGCGTGCGTTCGGTGTAGTTGGCCGGATCGACGTCGTACAGATAGACGTAGTCCTGTGGAGGCTTCTGCTGTCCGTAGTCGAAGTGGTTCCACGAGCCGATGATCTCGTGCCCATTGTCATCGGCCATTACCGCATAGGCTTGTGTCGTCGTCACGCCTTGCGGCGCGCTCGCGGTGGAGAGCGGAATTGCCTGGCTGCCGCGCAGCCAGCGAGCCGCCCAGCCGTGCTGGCGCTGATCGTAGTAGAAGGCGGTGAAGAATGTGGAGGCCACGCAATCGTTGCAGTCATCGTAGAGCGCGGCAAGATCGCGCGGCCAGCCCACAGCGAAGAGCATCCAGTCGAGAATGCGGAGATTGGCGCCAGTGAGAAGCAGCTTGGCTTCATGCGAAGTCAGCGAGACGGTCCAGATCGTGAATGTGTCGAGTGCGGGCGGGGTCTGCGGGGTTTTGCGCAGCGTGGTGACGACGAGAGCCGCGTCATATTGCACGCCAATCTCGCGTATGGCCGTCCACTTCTGAGAGGCGAGCGAGTTGGTCACCCAGACGACCGTGCTCTGATCTTGCTGGGAGTGGAAGTCGATCCAGTGGAAGTTGTCGGGGGATTGCTGGGCGAGAAGCGGAACTGCTGCTAGAGCGAGAGCGGCAAGACCAGACAATATCCCGCGAACGACGCCATTCATGCCTCCAGGTATACCAGAGGCGCGCCCGTATTTGCCCCGTCCGCCGCTTCAGCTCACAAACCCAGCTTTGACCAGATGGCATCGACCTTTACTTTTGTCGCCTCATCCATTTCGATCATCGCGGGCCACGCGCGATCAAATCCCTCAGCCTTCCACTTGCGCGTGGCGTCGATCCCCATCTTGCTGCCATAGTTCGGCAGACGGCTGGAATGATCCAGCGAATCCACAGGACCGAGGGTGAACTGAATATCCCTCTCGGGATCGATGTTGTTGGTTGTGCGCAGGACGACTTCGGCGATGTCATGCACATCGCAGTCCTCATCGACGACGATGATGCACTTGGTAAACATGGCCTGGCCGAGCGACCAGATGGCGTTCATGACTTTGCGCGCGTGGCCGGGATAGCTCTTGCGGATCGAGACGATCATCAGGTTGTGGAAGACCGCTTCGACGGGCAGATGTACGTCAACCAGCTCGGGAATGGTCATCTTCATCGCGGGAAGAAAGATGCGTTCGACGGCGTGGCCCATCCAGGCGTCTTCCATAGGCGGCTTGCCCACAATGGTCGCGGCGTAGATCGGGTCCCTGCGATGCGTGATGCAGGTGAGATGGAAGACCGGGTACTCGTCGGTCATAGTGTAGAAGCCGGTGTGATCGCCGAAAGGGCCTTCAGCGCGCAGCTCGCCCAGTTCGACGTAGCCTTCGAGAATGATCTCGGCGTGTGCGGGAACCTCGAGATCGACGGTTTCACACTTAACAATTTCGACAGGCTTGCCGCGGAGGAAGCCGGCGATCATGAACTCTTCAACCTCGGGCGGCGCAGGAACGATGGCCGAGAAGGTCGTTGCAGGATCGGTTCCGATGGCGACAGCGACCTCGAGCCTTGAATTTTTCTCTTTGCTCAGGACCACCTGCGGCAAACCGCCGATGGGGCCGTCAGGAATGGTCACGGCGCCGCCGGCCGATTCGGCCATCATCGATACCGCGGCTGTGACAGGATTGCCGACCGATTGCGCCGCCGCGCGCAGCGCGTTGCGATAGTGCTCGGCGGCGACCTTCTGGCGCTGCCAGTGCATGCCCGTCGTCTGACCGTCGTAGACCTGCATGCGGTACATACCGATGTTGCGCTTGCCGGGGCCCCCTCCTTTTCCTGGATCGCGCGTGTGCACACACGGCAGGGTAATGAAGCGTCCGCCATCGAGGGGCCAACACTTCAAGATCGGAAAAGCGTTGAGATCGAAGTTGTCGCGCAGAACGATCTCTTTGCAGGGCGCATCTTTGGCAGATACGGTCTTGGGAAAGACATTGGCCAGTTCGGCCAGTTGCGGCAGCATCTTGAGCTTGTCGAACAGACCTCCTGTCGGCGGCTTGACGTTCATCAGCGTGTGGATGCGTTGGGCGATATCGTCGACCCTTTCCACACCGAGCGCCAGAGCCATGCGGCGCTCGCTGCCGAACTGGTTGATGAGAACCTTGTGGCCGGGATGGCCTTTGACGTTTTCAAATAGCAATGCCGGACCGCCGGGCGCATACTTCGACTTATCGAGGGCGGAATGACTTTTCGCGCCTGTTGGACGCTCGGCCCCAATCTTGCTCACGCGGTCGGTGATCTCCGTGATCTCCAGCTCCGGCGAAACCTCTTCGCGGATGCGCTTCAGCTCCCCGTGTTTTTCCAGGCTTTTAATCCAGTCGCGAAGGTCGTCGTACGCCAAATCCGTTTACTCCCTTGTGGTCCCGATTGAACAATGCTTGATTTAACGATACTCGTTCCCTGCGGCGCGGACGCGCCCAGCATCTCATACACTCGGAGGCAAAAGAGACGCTTATGTCCCAGGAACACAAAGCTCGCCATCGGTTCAAGCACAAGACGTATTTCAAGATCCTGAAGCCGGAAGACGCGGCGGCCGCCCCAGCGGGCAGCGGCCCTTGGAGCGTTACAAATCTCTGCACGGCCTACAACTGGCCGACGAACCTGGCTGGCGGCGGAACGATCGCGATCGTGGAGTTGCAGGGCGGATGGGTGCAGTCGGACATGAATGCGTTTTTCCAATCGCTCAATCAGCCGACGCCGCAGATCACGGATGTCTCCGTCGATGGAACCAAGAACAACCCCAACCAGAGCGTGGGTTCGCAGGACGATCCGGACTACGAAGTGGCTCTGGACATCGAGGTCGCGGGAGCCTCCTACTACGCAGCCACCGGCAAACCGGCGACGATTCGCGTCTACTGGTCGCAGGCCATCGATACCGCGGTGCAGAAGGCGGCCGAGGATGGATGCGACGTCTGCTCGATCTCGTGGGGAGCTGACGAAGCAGTTTGGGGCGCGGCCAACGTCCAGGAGATGGAGTCGGTGGCGGAGACTGCGACGGCGCAGGGTATGGCGGTGTTTGCGGCAGCAGGCGATAACGATTCGAGCGATGGCGGACCAACGCCGGCCAACGTGGACGCACCTGCATCCTGCCCGCATGTGGTTGCATGCGGCGGAACCAACAAGACGGCGACGAGTGAAACGGTGTGGAACGACAATCCGGGCGAGACCAACGGCGAAGGAACGGGCGGCGGCTACTCGACCGTATTCCCTGTGCAGTCGTTCCAGATCGGTGCGCCGCCTGCGCCGCCCGACTCGCAGTCCGGTAGCGGACGCATGATCCCCGATGTATCCGCTGACGCCGATCCGGTGACGGGCTACAACGTCTATGTTCACGGAGCGACGGCCGTGGTGGGCGGAACCAGCGCCGTGGCGCCGTTGTACGCGGGTCTCTTTGCAAGCTTCGGCAAAAAGCTGGGCTTTGTCAGTCCCAAGCTCTGGCAGAATCAAGGCGCGTTCAACGACATCACGCAAGGCGGCAACGGGATGTACAACGCCGGCCCAGGGCCCGACCCGTGCAGCGGGATCGGATCGCCGATAGGAACCAAGATCGCTGCCCTGTTCGTTGGAGCTTAGATCGGCGCCGGCATCACCTGAACGAGCGGCATGACCGGCTCGACTGCGTCGAGGGGGTAGCCGAGGCGTTTCCACTCGTCGTATCCGCCGCGCAGAGGCCGCACCCGGTCGATGCCCAGCTTGTGGAGGGTCATCGCGGTTTTGGCGGCGGTCGCTTCGCTCGGACAGGTGCAGTAGAGGATGATGTCGCGGTCGCGAGGAATATCGTGGATGCGCGCAGCTACTGCGTCGGGGGAAAGGTGCAGGGCGCCGGGCAACGTAAATGGATCGGTCATCAGCTCGAGCGGGTGACGCAGGTCGATAATGAAGACCGAGTCGCCGGCGTCGAGTTGGCGCTTGAGTTCATCCGGCTCGAGGCGCGACCGAACCAGCTTGCGCAGAAACTGACGGCGGCGGATCAGGCGGGCGATGAAAAACCCGAGGATGCCCAAAATCAGCAAGGCGCCCGAGAACCTTCCCACCCAGTTCAGCAGGCTCGGGTCTTTCTTGAGGGCGTCGCCGAACAGGCGGCCGGCAAACAGAAGAGTGCTGATCCAGAGAGTCGCTCCCAAGCCGTCAAACAGCAAGAAGCGGTCGAAGGCCATGCCGTTCTGGGCGGCGACCGGCGGCGCCAGCGTAGCCAGCCCAGGAACAAACTTCGCGATCAGGAGCGTAGTTTCGCCGCGGTTGCTGAAGGAGTCCTGCGTTTTCCGCACGCAAAGAGTCGGCTCGAGCGAGAGCTTACAGAGGATCCGCAGGACATGGTGACCGAAACGGCGGCCGATGAGATACCAGATGCTGTCGGCCATGATGCTGCCAGCGACTCCCGCCAGCAGCGCCAGCGGAAAGCTGAATTGATGCTGGGCGGACAGAGCCCCGGAGGCCAGAAGGATCGGCGTAGCGGGCAGAGGTATCCCCAATTGCTCGATCATTACCCAAGCAAAGAGCAGGAGGTAGCCGTAGGTCAGCAGAATCTGTGTAGGTAGGGCCATAGGGAAATCCGGTGCACCCGACAGACGCAATACGCCGTGAGCCTGGGAACCTTCTAACAATACGATGACACAAGTTTGAAATCGTTTCAGCTCTTCTGTGATCGCCCGGAAGAACAGAGACAGATGTCGGCATTTGATGACATCTATCGCCGCATGACCGGCTGCAAAGATGGATTCAAGCCGGCCTGGATCGGAATCTCGTTCAATAAGAGCGGATAACTTGCCTTGTTACGACGCAGCGTTTCCGAGAGTATTCCTGCGACCCTGGACGCGGTTCCGGCGATTCAAGTGCGCCCGCTCATTTCCTGAAGCTGGAATGCAGATTTCTCCTGGAATTCATTAATTAAAAATAACTTAAACTCTACGTCGCAAGATGTTCTGGATCGAGACCTGAACAGAGATTTCCTTCCATTTGTCCTGCGGGAAGTGAAATCCCCCTAAACGAAGCGGCCCCCACCAAAGTGGAGGCCACGTTCTCAATTAGAGCTTTTTCGCGGATGTGCGCAGACGTGCGATTACTCGCGCCACCATTTGCTATTGCTGCTGGACCGCAGGGGCAGACGCAGCAACCGGGACACTTACAGTAGTGGTTGAACCTTTGTCGGCGAAGTAGTTGCGATCCCAGAGGTTACGATAGAGATTCCCCGTCAGCTCGGCAGCGCGCGGGCCGAAGGTGGCGCGGCCGCCTTCGAGGAAGATCACCGTGACCATGGCGCCGATGGGCGTCTGGGAATACGAGGCGAACCAACCGAATCGGGTACCGTTATCCGAGCAGGTTCCAGTCTTGCCGAAGACCGGCAGCTCCGGGAAGTTGGCGCGGAGGCGGCGGGCCGTTCCGTACTGGACTGCTCCGGCCATGCCGTCATGCATCTGCGGGACCAGCCCGGCGATGTCGAGGGTGCGCTTCACTTTGGGTTCGAAGCTGGCGATATCGACCGGCGTGGTCGGGTGCTGGAGGTAGTAGAGGGTTCCGCCGTTGGCGATGGCTGCGACAAAAGCGCCAAGCTGCAGCGGAGTCATGGAGACGCCCTGGCCGAAGCTGCACATTTTGCCGACGCCGCCCTCGGATTCAGGGATCGGCTGGTCGGGATAGACGCCGAGCTGCTCGCCGGGAATGTTGTAGCCGGCCAGCTCGCCCAGGCCGAACTGAGTTGCGTAGTGGCGCACGCGCTCAAAGCCGAGTTCGCGGCCGAGCTCCTCAAAATATAGGTTGTTGCTGTGGGCCAGCGCCTGGGTCATGTTCATACGGAAGCCAGGCAGGCGGACCATGGTGTCGCGGGTGACGATGCCTTCAGAGAGAGCCGCCATCGCCACGGAGAGCTTGATGGTGGAGCAGGGCTCTGCGCCGGGCGACAGGGCCAGCTTCTGGTTGACCATCGCCAGGATGCGGCCATTGGATGGATCGATGACGACGGCGGCCCCGTTCATGCCGTCGAGAGCGTCGATAGCGGCCTGGCGGACGACGGGATTTTCACCCGCAGTGACGTCATCGGCGAAGATGTCGCCCGACGCAAAAGAGTTAGCGGTGAACCTCTCGTAGTAGCGATGATGACGCGCGTGCAGCGAAGCGCGGCGAACGGTTGCGGCCCCGGAGGTGACGGCGCCTGCCGGTCTGTGCCGATGCTGGATGGATGCGTGAGCAGATGTGCTGGCGGCGGAGTGATGGGCGACCGAATGATGGACCCTGGCGTGGCCGGTGGTCGATAAGTGTTGGCTGAGCGGCTTGGCGTGATGGAGAGTGTGCGGAGAGTCGAGCGCCGAAGCAGCGATATTGGCAGGCCCAAATCCGGTCAAAACAAGGCTGCCGGCCAAAACAAAAGAAAGTCGCATCCAGTCCACATCCTCTCCACGATGGGTTCTTGCCGGGTTCTTGCCGCGCCTCGAATGAGGCCCATTTAATTTGTTTTTGCTGCTCGGCGCCGTCAGCGCCGCGACGGCAAGCTGTCTGGATTATTCGGCAGGCCTAAGATTGCTCGAGCTTTATCTAGGTCCGCCGATGTAGCTCTACAATAACTGATCTTTGGATAATCCCAAATATCAATTTGATAGGTCTATCGGCTGTTGTCTGGCTTTCGTTCAATATTGCACTGCTTCTCGACTTGGAACAAGAAGGCCACATCGGTCGAACAGTTACGGAAGAGTTACGCCCGGACTTTCAGAGGCTGCGGAAAAGGCATTCTTTGTGCTCGGCTTTCTGCAAAAAGCACCCCTCAGAGCTGGAGCGCACAAGATTCTGGCGACTTGTGACGCAGCTGAAGCCGCGCCCTTTCAAAACAGCGAGTTTGCCCGCAGCCTGTTTCAGGCTGCTTTAGAACTGCAGCCGGCGCATAAACGCAGGCGTATCGAGGTCACGCTCGACGTCCGCAGGCGGCTCTGCGATTCGAGTTGCAACGGGCTCAGCGGCCCAGTCGTCGCTTGACGCAGAGACGATCGAAACTTCCTCGTCCTCGTCCGGCTCCGAAAACTCGCGGACCTGCGGTCTTGCCGCGGGCGGCTCAGCCAGCTCGGCGAATCTCGGACGCGAAGACGCCATCACCATCTCCGGCTCCTCGACAATGCGCGACCTGCGCGAGTTCGAGGAAGGCTTAACCGTCACGAACGCCGGCTCCTCAATCGCATCTTGATCGTCCTCTTCGCTCATGAAACGCGGCGCAGATGGGGTCGATGCAGCGGCTGCGGCCTGTGCGGCTTCGCGCATCCAGCTATCGGGGGCGACAACGGGAACAGAGACGACCGGCGCTTCTTCGACGTTCAACATGCGGGCGCGCCGCTCGGGCATCTGGTCGCGAAAGCCGGTGGCGATGACGGTGATCTTGACCTCGTCGCCCATGCGCTCGTCGAGCACAGCGCCAAAGATGATGTTGGCGTCCTCGTGCGCGGAAGACTGAATCAGCGTCGAAGCCTCATTCACTTCGGACAGCTTTAGCGAGCTGGAGCCGGTGATGTTAATCAGAATGCCGCGCGCTCCGTCGATAGCGCCCGCGTCGAGCAGAGGCGAGGCCATGGCCGCCTGCGCGGCTTCAATGGCGCGATTTTCTCCGGAACGAACCGCAGTGCCCATGACGGCGTGGCCCATGCCGGCCATTGTGGTCTTCACATCGGCGAAGTCGCGGTTGATGATGCCGGGGATGGTGATGATGTCGGAGATGCCCTGCACGCCCTGGCGCAGCACGTCGTCGGCGATGCGGAAGCTCTCGAAGAAGCCGGCGTCTTTGGCGACCGCAAGCAGCTTCTCGTTTGGAATCACAATCATAGTGTCGACGGATTCAAGAAGTTCTTTCAGTCCACGCTCGGCCTGCTGCAGACGGCGCTTGCCTTCAAATGCGAAGGGCCGCGTGATGACGGCAACCGTCAGAATGCCCATCTCGCTGGCCAGCGATGCGATGACCGGCGCAGCGCCGGTGCCGGTGCCACCGCCCAGACCCGCGGTGACGAAGACCAGGTCAGCTCCTTCCAGCGCTTCAATAATCTTCTCTGAATCCTCCAGAGCCGCGCGCCGACCCACGTCAGGATTCGCGCCCGCGCCGAGACCGGAGGTAAGACGCACGCCGAGTTGCAGCTTGACCGGCGCCAGCGATAGCTTCAGCGCCTGCACGTCAGTATTGGCGGCGATAAACTCGACGCCTTCCAGACCAGCCTGGATCATGCGATTGACGGCGTTGCCGCCGCCGCCGCCCACGCCGATGACCTTGATCCGCGCTCCGCGCACGCTTTCATCGTGAAACTGAATGCGCATCTCTCCGGCTTCGTTCGTTTGCTGTTCCATCGCGGGTCGGCCCTCCTCGGTTGGCGAATGTCAAAAATTTGCGGCAAACACCGCGCGCAGTTTTGCACGCAGGCTGTTGTTCTCGGCCGCACGGGTGGTGCGCGTGCGGTGGGCGTACAGGATCATTCCGATCGGCGCGGCGAACGCCGGAGTGACGAGCTCTCCAGGCATGTTCGAGAGACGCACCGGCATGCCGGTTCTTGCCGGCACGCGCAACTGGCTTTCAACAATATCGAGCATTCCGGGCAATGACGCTCCGCCGCCGGTCAGCACACAACCGGCGCCAAGCGCATCCACCACGCCGCCCTGGCGCAGGCTCTCTTTGACAAAATGCACCAACTCGCGCGCCCTTGGCTCCAGTATCTCAGCAATGTCGCGCAACGCAAGGCGCTGAGGCTGTGGATTAGCGATCTCTATCTCTGCTTCCTGTGGAACAGCGGTCACAACGCAGTGGCCGAACTGGCACTTCAGATCCTCTGCCTGCGCAGTCGGCATCTGCAAACCGACGGCAAGATCGTTGGTGAAGTGCGCGCCGCCGACGGGAACCGAAGCTGTGTGCACAACAGCGCCTTCGAAGAAGACGATCAGATCGCTCGAATGCGCGCCAATGTCGAGCAGGCAGATGCCCAGTTCGCGCTCATCGGCGGAAAGAACAGCTTCCGCCGAGGCGATCGACTCAAGAACCGCTTCGGTGACTTCAAGTCCGGCGCGATTGGCGCAGGTGACGACGCTTTGCAAGGCGCTGCCGGAGCAGGTAGCAATGTGCAGATCGACCTCAAGCCGCGCGCCGACCATGCCCACCGGATCGAAGATGCCTGGCTGATCGTCAAGGACAAACTGACGCGGGAGCAAGTGAAGAATCTCGCGATCGGGCGGACGTTCGACCGCGCGGGCGCGATCGATTGCAGCGCGCACATCGTCACGGCCGATCTCGCGCAGGCGATTGCCCAGGTCGAAGCCGCCGTTCGTGTTCAGTCCGCGTACATGCGGACCGCCCACGCCGACGACGCACTCATCGATGTTGGCGCGCGCAACCCACTCGGCGCGCTCGGCCGCAGCGCGCACGGCTTTGGCTGCAGGCGCAAGATCGGAGATGAGGCCTTTGCGCATGCCTACCGAGGGCACTATGCCGTGGCCGCGATAGCGCAGCGCGCCTTCATTCAGGTCGGCAGCCAACACGCGCGTCCATGCGCTGCCCACATCAAGCACGACGATCAAATCTTCGGTCTTATGGTTCATCGTGCATCTCTCACTGAACGGTCGTCGGCGCGGCCGGATGAGGCTTGGGTTGCGGTTTCTTCGTCTTGGGCTTCTGCGCAGCCTTCTTGGCTTGCGCGTGCTTCTTGTCTTTGGCGGCGTTGGCCTTCTTTAAAGATGCCTTGGCGGGAGGCTTGCTCTTGGCGTGATTCGGCGCCACTGCGTGTGAAGCAACTACCGGCTTCTTCACGGCTGGAGCCGCCTTGACGATGGGGATCGCTTTCGGCGTCGCCTTCGCGGCCATTGGCGCAGGCGTCGTGCTCACAATGTGCTTTGCCGGATCGGGCTTGGCGCTTGTTTCAGTAGTGGGCTGCGGAGTTGGAGGCTGATTGACTGCGGCTGCGAGCTTGGGCCCGCTGGCGGCATTCACCGGCGCCTGCGCTGTATCGCCACCGTGCGTCATCTCGAGTACAACCTGCTGATCGTAGCGCAGATCGACGCCAGCAAGCTTGGGGTACTGCTGCTTCCACTCGGCGATGTGCGCCTTGTAGCGCTGATAGCGTTCCAGGAAATGATCCTGGCCGAAGTGCGCGAGCACGTCGCTACCCTGCTCCGGCATCAGAACGCGTGCGTCTTCCGGATCGGTGAGATCGATCTCCGAAATTTGCTCGGAGAAGTGCTGGCCGTTGGCGTCGAGCTCGCTCATGAAGCGCTGGTAAAGCTCGACGCGCGCCTTGCGCGACGACAACGGATCGGCGGCATCCATGCCCGTGAGTACGGGAAACGAATAGTGATGCTGGCTCATGAGGCCGGCAGGCATATTCAACAGCACGCCATCTGTGTCGACTAAGCCGATTTGCTGGCCGTGGCGCACGAAGGCGACCGGAGTGCGCTCGACGATCGAAACGCGAATCTCATCGGGCAGCAAACGCATGACGGTGGCCTGCTGCACCCAGGGAATCTGCTCGAGTTGCTTGCGGCGCTCAGCCAGCGGCACAAAGAAGATGTTGCGTCCGATATCTTCGCCGAAGGCGGGAAGAACCTCGGAGCGGTTCACTTCAGCCAGGCCGATGGCTTCGATATTGCCGGTTCCGGCAATGCGAAAACGTGAATCATGCTCAAAGAAAGATTTGCAGAGATAGAATGCGAACGCGAAGACGCACACAACCACAAACAATCCGCAGCCAAGAGCCGCTCTACCCCACGTGCTCTCAGGGCGCCACCACGGACGGCGCGGCGCGGCGAACCGCTTCTTGCGCGATTCGGCAGGATCGTCGTCGTCGACTTCGAACGGAAGATTGCGGCTGGAGGAAGGCGCAGCTTGCTGCACGCGCCGGAAGCGGGTCTCCGCAGGCGCTTCATCTTCCCAAACGAGGGGCCGGGTTCGGTTAGTGCCTTGAGTCGCCACGCCCAAATGATGTCGCAAGATTCGCCAGGCTCAACTATAGATCGCCTGCGTGTGGCTTTCGGGCGTGGATCGCAAGGGGGAATCCGCGCCGTTACGGTCTGAAAGTAAGGTTGCTGAAAAGCGGGAGGCAACCCTTTGCTCGCTCCGTGGTTTCGCCTTCAATTCGCGAGAGCCCATCGCATAGAGAGCTGCAGGGAATATTTCAATCAGAGATGAAATATCGGCGTCGCGCCCGGCGCTATTCTGAAACGGTGAACGAGAAGTTTCCGGTTGCATCCGTCGCCGCGCTGATCGCCGATATCTCACGAGCGGCCATGTTGACGGCGTTGCTCGACGGACGAGCGGCGTCGGCAGGAGAACTGGCGCGCGCGGCGAATGCCTCCGCACAGTCGGCCAGCATGCACCTGGCTCAACTTCTTCAGGGCGGTCTTGTCGAGGTGGCGCAGCAAGGGCGGCATCGCTACTATCGCATTGCGTCGCCCGCGGTGGCCCACGCCGTTGAAGCTCTCGGCGCCATCTCCACGCCGCGCAAACGGCAGGCCGTCGGAGAGAACCAGCCCATTTGTTTCGCACGGACCTGCTACGACCATCTCGCCGGCGAGATCGGAGTGAAGCTGGCCCTTGCCTTCGAACGCAACAGTTATCTTTCGGCGCGCGGAGAACGCGAGTACGAGGTCACCTCTCGCGGCGAAGCATTTTTCGCGAATTGGCGAATCGACATCAGCGAACTAAGAGGCCAACGGCGCAGCTTCGCCCGCCGCTGCCTGGACTGGACCGAACGCCGCGATCACCTTGCCGGCGCGCTTGGCGCCGCAGTCTTGCAGCGATTTCTTTCTGTCCGTTGGATGACGCAGGACCGGGATAGCCGCGTGGTGCATCTCACTCCGCGCGGCCGGCAAGAACTGAGTCCCCTGCTCGACTAACAACATTCGGTTCTCATTTCAGCGGAGGCTGAAACATTCGCGTCATGGCTGGCCTCAAGCTAACGACATGGAGAACGCTCGCGTATCTTCCCGACGAGCTGACTCAACCATCCAGGAGACCCGCAATGATTACGCTTTATCTGCGCTATGCTATCGATCCAAACAAACTCTCCGCCTTTCAGAAATATGTCGCCGAAGAACAGCAGGCCATTCGCGAGAGTGGAGGAAAGATTACCGGATACTATGGTCCAACCGATTTCGCCGGTACGACGAGCGAGGGCTATGGGCTCATCGACTTTGCGTCGCTGGCGGAGTATGAGGTCTATCGCGCCAAACTGGCCGCGCATCCACTCCACAAGGAGAACGTCGCGGCGCTGGAAAAATCAGGCGCCGTGATCTCGACTTATCGAGCGCTCATTCAAAGAATCGAGCCGCGCGTGAAGTGAGAGACTACGACGCCTTATGATGCGGTTCCGTCGTTTCTTGGGTGTGCAGATGTTCTTCAGGCCCAGACGAGCGTGTGCACGGAGTCGGCGGGCAGATCGATCTCGACAGCATGGGCGCCATGGACGAGCTGCACACGCTTCTGCTCGCCCGGATTCGCCAGCGTGACCACATAACTTCCATCGGGATTGCGGAACCCGGCATGCGATACGACTTTGCTGCCTTCCGATTTGACGATGGAAGACGCGCCCACAAGAGCTCCCGCGCCGGTATCGCCGATGCCGTCCGTGGCAAACACGCGCGCGCCGCGCTTGATGTGCTTCGAGTAATGCGCGAAGGCCCAATACTGGCCGCTCTGCGTGATCTTGTGGCTGCCGTTTTCGACCGTAACGAGCCCGCCGCAGGAAAACGGGCCGACATTCGGCTTGCCGTGTTCGTCGAGCGCAATGTTCCACGACGTAATGGAGCGCGCCCAGTTATTGAAGATCCCGTTGAACGTGTCGGCCCACGTCGTGAAGTCGGTTTGATAATCGGGCTGATTGATGTCCGGCCCGCCTTCGGTCCAATAGGCGTTTTTCTCCGGGAAGGCTTCGTGGACGCGCGTCATCGCGGTAGGCTCTCCGACGTAGCCATGCCACGCAATGCCGTCGACATACTCATAGACTTCCGAGTCGCTGAGTTCGTCGATCGCTTTGCCCCACAGGCTGTAGTTGTGATCGAGGACCCAGATCTTCGTCGACGAGCCCGCCTTGCGCAGCGCGGGGCCAAGATGGCTCTTGACGAAGTCCATCTCTTGCTCTTGCGCCCACAGGCACGCGGGCATGTTGCCTTCCTGCTCGGCATCCGTCTCGTTCTGCACGGTGACCGCGTCGATGGTGACGCCTTCAGCTTTGTACCCTTCTAGGAATTTGAGGAAGTAGTTCGCGTAGGGCGCAAAGCTGGTCTTGCGCATGGCGCCGCCGAGCATCGAGTTGTTCGGCTTCATCCAGCCCGGCGGACTCCACGGCGACGAAAAGAGAAACAGCTCAGGATTCGCTTTGCGCGCCTCGCGCAGTATGGGCAGAATGTACGCCTTGTCGTGATCGATGGAGAATTTCTTGAGCTCGGGATCAGGCTCGTTGCTGTCATCGAAGCTGTAGACGTTGCGCGCGTAGTCGCTGGCGCCGATGCAGGTGCGGCAGACGTTGAACGCCATCTCCTCCGGCGCGAAGAGATCGCGCATCAGTGGCGCGCGCTCGGCATGGCTCATCTGGCTGAGGATGTAACACGAGGAATCAGTCATGGCGGCGCCGAAGCCGAGAACCTCCTGCCTGGTCGCGTGGGGATTGAGCACGATGGCGGTCGCGGAGACCTGACTCAGTGGCTTCCAAGCGAGCGATTCGCCTGCGACGTGGCGCTTGTCGCGATAGCTGCTCCAGACTTTGACGGCGCCTGTTCCCTGCCCCCAGGCCGACATGCGGTTGGCTACGGCAAACGCCGCTGCAGTTCCCGATGCTGCCTTCAGAAATCCTCTGCGTGAACTCTTGCTCATGCGTGCTCCTCTATCTCGATCAGTAAACGTTCCGAAACAAGAAAAAAATCCCGACGCATCATAACAGGCCGGCAGATAGGAGTGAAACGTTTGAGTGACGGACTTCCCGTTGATCGGGAAGGCGCGAGATCGAAGTCAGGACCGTGGCGATTGCTCGATCGCCGCGAGAATCTGCGGGCCGAGCTGGCTGACGCTGCCGGCGCCGAGGGTCATGATGAGATCGCCTTCGCGGGCCGGCGCCGTGATGGCGGAGATGGCTGTTGGGAAATCGGGAGCAAACTCGACCGACGGGCCCCTCCCCCGCTCTTTGACGCGCTGCGCAAGCAGTTCGGCGGTGATGCCAGGAAGCGGCTCTTCGCTGGCGGCGTAGATGGGAAGGATGACGACAGAGTCAGCGTCGGTGAACGCGGCGCCAAACTCATCCAATAAATCGCGCGTGCGCGTGTAGCGGTGCGGCTGAAAGATAACGTGAATGCGGCCGCGCGTGGCTTCGCGGGCCGCCGAGAGGGTGGCGCGAATCTCGGTGGGGTGATGGCCGTAGTCGTCGACCACCGTAATGCCGCGCACGCAGCCTTTGCGCTGGAAGCGGCGATCGACGCCGCGGAAGTTGCGCAGGCCTTCGGCGATTTTTTCGGGGCTTACTTCGAGCTGATGCGCGATGGCGACGGCGGCGGTCGCGTTGAGCACATTATGGCGGCCCGGCACATGCAACTCGAACGGGCCGAGCGGGCCGGATTTCGTGACGACCTGAAAACAGGAAAAGCTGTCCGGCTTTGTGGCGAGAAACTCGAGATGAAAATCGGCTTCGGCGGCGACGCCATAAGTAAAGATGCGACGGTGGGCGCGCGGCAGAATCTCGGCCAGTTGGGGGTTGTCAAGGCAGGCCGTGACGGCGCCGTAGAACGGAACTTTGTCGATGAAGGTGAGGAACGCCTGCTCTACGTCGAGCATGTCGCGATAGCAGTCCATGTGCTCGCGGTCGAGGTTAGTGACGATAGCGAGGATCGGCGAGAGCTTGAGAAAAGAGCGATCGCTCTCGTCCGCTTCAGCAACCAGAAACTGGCTGGCGCCGAGCTTGGCGTTGGAGCCGAGTGCATCGACGCGGCCGCCGACCACGACGGTTGGATCGAGGCCACCTGCTGCGAGCACTGCCGCGACCATCGATGTCGTCGTCGTTTTCCCGTGCATGCCGGCGATGGCGATGCCGTACTTGAGGCGCATCAGTTCGGCCAGCATCTCGGCGCGCTGAATCACCTGAATTTTGAGCGCGTGGGCTTCGAGAACTTCAGGATTTGTCGCGGACACAGCCGAGCTGGTGACGACCACCGTCGCGCCAACGATATTCGCGGCCTCATGCCCTTCGTAGATCGTCGCGCCCAGTTGCGCCAGACGATCGGTGACAGGGCTGCGGCGCAGATCGGAGCCTGAGACTTTGAATCCGAGGCTGAGCAGAATCTCGGCGATGCCGCTCATGCCGATTCCGCCGATTCCGATGAAGTGAGCGTGCTGCGAGGTGGCGAACATGGGGAACGAAGGTTCAGGGTACCACTCGTCGCCGTTGATGATCCCCGGCGCCGCATCATCTTCTCCACCGTTCGATGGACTTGCAACGCGCGATAAACACTGCTCTTGGTGAAAGTTGCGGCGATTTATTTTCGCGAAAACACCGCAACCTCTGCGTGTATTCGCTGTTCAATCCGTACATAACCGGCGTGCTGAGGGCAGCAGGATCCAAACCCGAAAGCGAGGCAACATGGCCGGGCTAGCCGATGAGAGATCGGGCTGGGTGGAACGGAGGAATTATGTTGAGCATGAAGAAATGGGTGTTGGGCGCGGCGTTAGCGGCAGGCGTGATGGGAATGGCGACGACACAGGCGAAGGCTGCTGAGATTGGCGTGTATGTTGGCGCGCCGGTGGCGTATGTGCCTCCCTGCCCCGGAGCGGGATATGCGTGGGTGGCGGGCTACTATTCCGGCCGCGTTTGGGTCCCGGGCCGTTGGAACTTTATCGGCGTGCGTGGACCGGCCCCGATCGTCCGATTCGACGCGCATCGCGGCTTCGACCATCGCGGCGAAGTTCCTCGCTTCGATCACTACCGCAGGTAGCTCTCTGACGATAGCGAAGTAAGAGACGGCCTCTCCTTTGGGGGAGGCCGTTTGATTTCTACGAGTCGCTAATTTTGCGAGTAAAGTTGAAGCCGATGCGCCACACGACGCCGCAATGCGGTTGGAGTGAGCCGGGATTCAGGAAAAGAGTTGCTTTGCTTTGAGCGGTTTCGCACAACCAACTTCGAGAAAAAGACCGCAACTAAAATCTACTTTTGTTGTTCAAATGTACAGGAGCCGGTTGAGGATAAAATCCCAACCGGCAGTGCTGAGAGACAGACCGATCCGGACAGCCAGGACGGGCAGCACGATGGAGGGTTCATATGAAGCGTTTTCGTCTGGTTCTAATGGCATTGCTTCTGGCAATGCCGCTGGCATTGGCTTCCAAAGCCAATGCGCAAGTGGGGGTCGGGATTGGCGTCGGTCCTGCGGTGGTTGATTCGCCTTATGCGTACGGTCCGCCGGATTGCTCGTGGGGTTATTACCAGTACTATCCGTATGCGTGCGCTCCGTACGGGTATTACGGTCCTAGCTGGTTTGTGGGCGGGCTCTTTATTGGCGCCGGACCGTGGTACGGCTGGGGTCGCGGATTTTATGGCCGTGGATTCTATGGTCGCGGCTTCTACGGACGCGCCGGATACGGCGGATATGGGTATAGAGGCGGATATGGCTATCGCGGCGGATACGGCGGTGGGGCGCATGGATATGCAGGCGGGGGTCACGTCGGCGGATATGCAGGTGGCGGTTTCCACGGCGGCGCTGTAGGTGGCGGTCATGCGGGTGGATTTGGCGGCGGCGGCCACGGCGGTGGCGGCGGTGGTCACCGGTAAGTTTCGATCGCACTGGACGAAACCGTACTAATCAAACATGGCCCGTCTGCTTCGGCAGGCGGGCCTTTCTTTTTGCGATACTGCTGGACCTGTTGCATTGCTGAGTCCTCCGGCGCGGAATACGACGGCCAATCTGCGAGACTGAGGCAAGAGGGCATGCGTGGCGTTGCGGGTTCTGATTGCCGGAGGCGGCACCGGAGGGCATATCTTTCCCGCGCTCGCAGTGGCGCGGGAACTGGTGGCGCGCCATGGCGCCGAGATTCTCTTCGTCGGTACGGAACGCGGCCTGGAGACGCGGCTGGTTCCGCAGGCTGGTTTTCCTCTGCATCTCATCCGCGTTGGTCCGCTCAATAATGTCTCGTTCGCGACCCGCCTGCGCACGCTGGCCGACATTCCCGCGAGCCTATTTGCCTGCCGTCGGCTGATTCGTGAATACAAGCCGGGCGTGGTGCTGGGAATCGGCGGCTACGCATCGGGGCCGGGCGTAGCGGCGGCTCTATTCTCAGGAACGCCGACGATGCTCTTCGAACCGAACGCCATGCCGGGACTGGCGAACCGACTGGTCGGCAAACGCGTGCAGGCCGCAGCGGTGAACTTCCCGGCCGCCACACGCTGGTTTCGCAATGCAGAAGTGACAGGGATCCCGGTGCGGCCGGGCTTCTTCGGACTCGAAGCTCCGCCCGCCGATACGCCGCCTCATCTGCTGGTCTTCGGCGGGTCGCAGGGCGCGCGGTTGTTTAACCAGACCATGCCGAAGATCGTCGCGGCGCTACTGGAAGCGGTTCCGGGCCTGACAATTCTCCACCAGTGCGGCGCGAAACATGTAGAGCCAACCCAGGCGGCATTCAAAGCCAGCGGCTCCGATCCGCGGCGATGGCAGGTGAGCGCGTTTCTGGACGATATGCCGGCGCGGTTTGCGAAAGCGCACCTGGTGATGTCGCGGAGCGGCGCATCGACAGTGGCGGAACTGGCGGCGGCAAGCAAGCCTTCCCTGCTGGTTCCCTTCGCCGCCGCTGCGGACGATCATCAGAGACGCAACGCCGAGGAGATGGCCAAGGCTGGAGCTTCAGTCATGCTGGTCGAGTCCGATCTCGCAACGCCGGACAAGCTGCTCGCTGCGTTGAAAGAGTTGCTTGCTTCGCCCCAACGACTCGCGGAGATGGCGGCAGCGGCAAAGACACAGGCACATCCCGGCGCAGCCGAACGGATCGCGGACAAGCTCGCCGAATTGGCCGCAGGCTCGTCCCGCTCACTCTAACGCAGCTTTCGCATCTAATATAAGAACGTAGACTTGGAATAGATACGAGGACGATTGCATCATTTCTTCAATGCGACCCAACCGGACCTTAATATGTGCGCAGCGCGGATGGTTGCGCGCGTCGCGCGAATCCTTCTGGTCCTGATGGGCGTCTCATTGATAACCATGCCTGTGACGCAGCAGATGTGGATTTGGGATCACTTTCTGCACGGCGGCCAGGACTTCGAGTTGAGTATGTTGCTGGTCCTCTCGTTTCTCTGCCTCACCCTGGTGCTCGCTAAACACGGCAAGCAATACGTCGATTCCTGGTTCGTTTTTTGGTTTGCGGCCTGGCGTCTTCCTTCGTTTGAATCGAGCGACCGCATGCTGGCCCGCACTCCCGTGGCTGGCGCGTCATTGATCCTCCGAACGAAACGCCTGGGAGATCTATCTCTGGGCCTCTACAGCCTGCCGCTTCAAGTCTGATTCGGCTTCCCTGCGAATGCATTGTGTGAATTGCTCGTCCTGAGCATTCGCTTCCGTCGATTTGTACGAATTCCCCCCCACCCGTACGCTGCGGAGAGGTCATGAAAACATCTGAAGTTCTTCAAGCCTGGGCCACAATTCTGGCCGGGCGCGCTCCTTCCCTATCGATCGAGATCACGAAAGAATGTCCTCTGCGTTGCCCCGGTTGCTACGCTTTCGACGCCGCGCATCTCGGCGGCGGGACCGAACTCCGTCAACTCTCCGACTTCAAAGGCGACGAGTTGGTCCGGCGCGTGCTCGCCCTCGTCGATGAACGCAAACCGCTCCACGTGTCGCTGGTCGGCGGCGATCCGCTGGTCCGCTATCGCGAACTGGAAGCGTTGCTGCCCCAGTTGGAGAGCCGCGGCATTCATACTCAGGTCGTTACCAGCGCCTTCCGCGAAATTCCCGCTGCATGGACGAGCCTGAAGAAGTTGAATGTCGTCGTTTCGATCGACGGCCTGCAGCCTGAACACGATGCACGGCGCAAACCGGCCACCTACGAGCGCATTCTCAAGACCATCAAAGGCGCGCGCATCACGGTGCACTGCACCATCACTTCGCAGATCGCGGAACGCCCCGGGTACCTGGATGAGTTTCTCGCCTTCTGGAGCCGGCAGCCGGAAGTGGCGCGCGTGTGGTTCAGCATCTTTACGCCGCAGCGTGGGGCCACCGATATCGAAATCCTGTCCCCTTCGCAGCGAGCCGCAACGGTCGCCGATCTGCGCCGTCTGCGCGTGAAGTATCCGGTGCTGGAGATGCCGGAGGGTCTGATCCGCGAGTTCGAGCGGCCGCCGAGCAGCCCCGACGCGTGTATCTTTGCGCGGACGACTGAAACGATTTCAGCCGATCTCAGGACAAACATCACGCCCTGCCAGTTTGGCGGCGATCCCGATTGCTCGCAATGCGGCTGCATCGCCTCCATGGTGTTGGCCGCCGTCGGCAATCATCGCGTCGCCGGGCCGCTCACCGCGGGGCATCTGTTCATGACTTCGGATCGGATCGGAAAGTGGTGGAAGAAGACGCGTCAGGGGTCGGCTCGCAAACCGGCGGCCTCCCTGTCTTCGCCATTTCCGATTCTGGAAGCGGAGACTGTCCCTGGCAAAGCGCCGCGCTGGGTTCAGGTGCGCGACCGTCGCTGATATCTGAAATTGGGCCGCCCAGTCAGTGGACTTTCGATATCCAAGGCCATTGTGCGCGTGCGCCCGGCGCGCTCGGTCATGAGGCCGTCAGGTTTCTGTCCGATAAAATCGCTCTGAGGACTCCAGACAGCATGTCACGTAAGAAACTGATTGCAGCCAATTGGAAGATGTACAAGACGCCTGCCGAAGCCAAGACGTTTGTCGAGACTTTTTTGCCGCTCGTCGCCGGACACGATCGCGATGAGATCGCGCTTTTTCCCTCGCCTGTTCTGTTGCCTACTGTGATTGCAGCAGCCAAGGGCTCCCATGTCGCGGTTGGCGCGCAGAACATTCATTTCGCCGAAGAGGGCGCGTACACGGGCGAGACCTCCATTGGCCAGTTGAAGGCAGTCGGCGGAACGCACACGCTGATCGGCCATTCGGAGCGCCGCCAGTACTTCGCAGAGACCGACGAGATCGTCAACAAGAAGCTGCATACCGCTCTGAAGCACGGAATCGTTCCGGTGGTGTGCATCGGCGAGGTTCTGGAAGAGCGCGAAGCGGGCAAGACCGAGAGCGTGCTGAAGACGCAGGTGACAGGCGCGTTCGCCGGGATCAGCGTCGACGCATGCAAAACCATCGTCATCGCGTATGAGCCAGTGTGGGCGATCGGCACCGGCAAAACGGCGACGCCGGAGATGGCCGCCGACGCGCACAAGATTATTCGCGCGGAAGTGGCCAAGCTGCTGGGATCCGATGTGGCGACGAAGATGCGCATTCTCTACGGCGGCAGCGTGAAGCCGGAGAACGCCAGCGCCCTGATGGGGCAGACGGAGATTGATGGAGCGCTGGTGGGCGGCGCGAGTCTGAAGCCGGATTCGTTTACGGCCATCGTCAAATACTGAACGCGCCGTGGCCGAGGAGACAACGATGCGCGGAAGCGCCTGGGGTCTGCCACAATTCTGTAGTCTGACAGGCGGATATTTTACGGTGCGGCTTGTCTTTTCTCCGCCGCCATTTCATGGCTCATGGACTCAGATCGAGGCGATCGTCGCGTCGCATCTTTTTTGGGCAATCATATTCGCGGCCGCAACCCTTTTGCTGTGGAACTGGCGTTTTAGACGGGACTAGGGTCCGACTGCATCCGTTTTCCCGAGTATGTAATCATGCCACATGCCCGGGAAGACGCATTCGGCCTCTGTCCAACCGATTGGGCGTGTGTCCACGCCCGCCAACGCGTCTGCGCCCCGCGATCTCTATTACATCGACCGGCTGCGGAGCGTGATGACGGCGTTGGTGCTGCTGCATCACACGGCGATCACGTATGGCGCGCCCGGCGGTTGGTTCTGGTATGAACTGCATCCCTCCGGCTCTCCGGCGAGCCTTCTGCTCACATTGTTCGTGTCGACAAACCAGGCCTATTTCATGGGGTTCTTCTTTCTGCTCGCGGGCTATTTCACGCCTGCTTCTCTGGAGCGCAAGGGCTACGGCCGGTTTCTCGGGGATCGCTTTCTTCGTCTGGGCTTGCCGCTGCTCGCATTCATCATCATTCTTGCGCCGCTCACTGTAGGCATCGCGAACGCAGGCGACGGTAAAGGCTTCTGGACAGCAATCAACTATCTCTGGGTCAACAAGCGAATTATCAACGGCCCGCTATGGTTCGCACAGGCTCTGCTGCTGTTCACGCTTGGATACTGCGCGTGGCGCGCGGTTGCAGGACGACCACTCGCCGATACAACGCGTGAGGCCAGACCGGTGCCACGGTTGGTCTGGTGGCTCGTCAGCGCTCTGGCGGTTGGGGCAGCGAACGTGGGCGTTCGCCAGTTCGTTCCTGTAGGCGAGAACGTGTTCGGCTTACAGCTCGCATACTTTCCGAGCTACATCTTTCTCTTCGCAATCGGCATTTACGCCTGGCGGCATGACTGGCTGCAGCGACTGGAATGGAAACAAGCACGCATTTTCGTCATAGGGCTTTTGGCGACGTGGTCAGCGATGCCTGTGGCGATTGCGCTGGTTCACGCATCGCATGAACGAGCCAACTTCGCGGGCGGTTTGTCCTGGCCTGCTCTTGTTTACGCGTTTTGGGATCCGTTTGTGGCCTGGGGCCTGATTGCCGCATGGCTGCTGGTTTTTCGCGCCACAATGAATCGGCCGTCAGGCTTCTGGTCGTGGCTCAATCGCCGCGCCTACGCGGTCTACATTCTTCATCCTCCTGTTCTGGTTGCGCTGGGCCTTCTGCTGCATCCATGGTCGGCGCCCGCGCTGGTGAAGTTTGCAACGACAGGAACGCTGACCTGCATCGCGACATGGCTCGCTGCCGATGTCGCGGTGCGCATGCCGGGAGTTCGGCATGTGATCTGACCGCCAAGATCTTGCGGTGTTGCCGCCTGCAGGCCTTGAGACAACCTGCTTTGCGCGATGGGCCATCAGAATTTCGAGGGAGAGGCGAGATGGCCACAAAAAAGAAGTCAAGTAGCGCGAAAAAGGGCAGCACGAAAAAGAGCAGCGGCCGTAAGTATTCGCCGTCCGCGGGCAAAAACGTCGAGACCGAGATGCGGGAGATGAAGGCCGGCAAGCTCAAGTCGGGACGCAGCGGCAAGAAGGTGACGAACCCGAAGCAGGCCATCGCCATCGGGCTCTCAAAGGCCAGAAAAGAAGGCAAAAAAGTTCCGGCGAAGAAATCCTAGCTGCGAGGAGAGCTTCGCTGCGCTTACAGCTTGGCGCGCAGCTCGCCGTTCTCCACCTTCGCTTCAATCACTTCGTCGCGCAACGACGGATCGTCCTTTTCAACCCCTGTATGCACATCGAAGGCGAACGAGTGCCACGGGCACACGACTCTTCCCTCTTCGATCGTTCCCTCGCCTAGCGGACCGCCTTCATGCGGGCATGTTCCATCGAGCACCGCAATGTTCCCATCGACATTGGCCACGCAGAGCGCGCGCCCGCTGAAGGTGATTTCACGCACCTGGCCGGTAGCTGGCAGCTCGGCTTGCGAACAGATGCGAACAAACTCCGACATGATGAACTCCTCGTAAGGCGTAGGGTCTCGCGTAGCACAGCGACCCAATTAGCATAAAGGAGCGGCGTCCGACGGCGGCAAGCAAGATGAGCAACGTTAA
The DNA here is from genome assembly GCA_035486155.1 of Occallatibacter sp. GTDB lineage: Bacteria > Acidobacteriota > Terriglobia > Terriglobales > Acidobacteriaceae > Telmatobacter. The sequence continues at coordinate 29,920 of DATHNJ010000089.1, forward strand.
ACAGACCGGCAGATCGACGGCAGCAGCAGCCGGCTCCCGGCTCGCGCGCGGCGCCGAGCCGGCGAAGACAGTCTCCGGGCGATGGATCCTGACGGCATCGGTGGTAGCGGTCGCGACCGCATTATTGTGCGTGTGGAGCGCATTCTGCTTCCTGTTCTGGCAGGGAAGCTGGCAATTGCTGTATCACCCAAAGGCACAGATCGCGCAGAGGCCATCGGGCCTCGAACTGCCTTTCGACTCGGTTGACTTCGCGGTGACTGAAGCGGGGCAGCCTCAGCTTCACGGATGGTGGATTGCCGCCGCGCCGGACAGTCGATTCGCTGCGATTTATCTGCATGGCGCGGACGGAAACATCGGCGACGCGGTCGATGAAATAGCTCTTCTTCACGCGGCGCAGATGAACGTGCTCGCATTCGACTATCGCGGCTATGGCGAGAGCCAATTTGCGCGTCCGAGCGAAGAGCACTGGCGCCAGGACGCAGAATCGGCCATTCAATTTTTGACGAATACGCGGCACATCACGGCGGGATCGATTGTGCTGGTGGGGCGCGGGCTGGGAGCCAATCTCGCTCTCGAAACAGCGGCCGCGCATCCGGAGCTGACCGGCGTTGTCGCCGAAGATCCGATCGGCTCACCGGAACAAGTCATCTTCGGCGATCCGCGGGCGCGGCTGGTTCCCGCGCATTGGCTCGTCAGCGATCGATGGGATGTCGCCGCAGCGGCGAAGGGATTGCGGATTCCGTCTCTGTGGTTCTTTTCGGCGTCGCCGGCCAAAGCGCAGTCGACCAGCGCGAATGCGTACGATGCGGCGCAGGGGCGGAAGCTGCGCGTCTGGCTGACGGATTCGCCTGCCAGGTCGACAGACTATGAGACTGGGCTATCGCGGTGGCTGGGCGATCTGAGCGCCGCGCAAAAGACGCCCTAGCGTGGGATGTCGCGATGGACGGCTTTGATCTGATACCCCTCTTTGCGCAGCCGTTTGCTCATCTCTTCGGCCATCATCACGCTGCGATGCTGGCCGCCGGTGCAGCCGAAGGCGATCGTTAGATAGCTCTTTCCCTCTTCGATGTAGTGAGGCAATAGATAGAGCAGGAGATCCGTGACCTTGGTGAGAAACTCCTTGGTCTGCGGAAACTTCCGCACGTAGGCGGCGACCTTCGGATCCTTGCCGGTCCTCTTGCGGAACTCGGGAACGAAGTGCGGGTTGGGAAGAAAGCGCACGTCGAAGACCAGGTCGGCATCGAGCGGCACGCCGTTTTTGAAACCGAAGCTGACGCAGCTCACCAGCAAGCGCTTGGCTTGATCTTCCTGGCCGAACCGCTGCTGAATATGCGCCCGCAGCTCATGCACGTTGAAGTTGGATGTATCGACCAGCGTATCGGCGACGTTGCGAATCGGATCCAGCAGTTGGCGCTCTTCAACGATGGAGCGCTCCACGGTCTCGGACCTGCGCAATGGGTGCGGCCGGCGCGTCTCCGAATAACGCCGAACGAGCACAGCATCCTGCGCGTCGAGAAACACGACGCGGGTAGGAATAATCTGCTTGACCTGCTTGAGGATCTCCGGCAACTGGTCCAACGTTTGCCCTTCGCGCACATCGACGACGATGGCCGCGCGCTCAATCTCCGGAGACTTTCCTATGAGGCCCGCAAACTCGGTAAGCAGTTCCAGAGGGAGATTGTCGACCGCATGGTAGCCCAGGTCTTCGAAGTTGCGCAGCGCAGACGCCTTGCCCGCGCCGGAGATGCCGGTCACGATGACCAGTTCCTTCTTCGGCTTTTTCATCGGCGTAACGTGATCGACAGACGGTCGGTTCGTCGGCGCCGGAAACATCTGGGGCGAAGATGTCATGGGCACATCGTACAACGAATCAAATTGGAATTGAGTTGATCGGTGATGAAACGCGAGCCTTGGTAATGGAATTGTACAGGGATTGCCTCAGGAATCGTTGCGCCCGAAGGGCCGGACGACTATCCCTAGTAACGCATTCTATGGAATCGCCACAAGCTCCATCTGGCCATCCCTGCGCCGATGCAGCACATACAGCTCACCGCCAGGATTGCGGAAGACAAGCAGGTCGCGATCGCGGAACTCCGCTTCTTTGACGGCCTCTTCGATGGTCATCGGCTTGATGGAGATAGCTTCGGCGCTGGAGACAATATGCGGCTCGACCAGCGTCGAGTTTGTAGGAAACGAATGAACGGCGATTGCGGCGCGCACTTTCGAAGATGCCCGATTTCCGTTCGTTTCCGCCTGACGCAACTCCGATGGCCTGGCTTTTGGACGCGCGACGGGCGGCGCTGTGAGCACCTTTTCTTCTTTCGGCATGCGCTTGCGTGCGAGATGGCGATCGCGATAGCGGAGCGCCTGATGTTCCGCATGCGCAAGCGCCTCGCGCAACGCCGACTCCAGCGAATCGGACTGGCCCGCGGCGACGATGGTCTGCAGACGCGCCTTCACCGTCAGCTCGGCAATTTGAAGGTGACGTTGCACGCGAAAGATCACGCTGGCGCTGGTCATCTTGCCGAGTACCCGGGCGATGCGATCCATGCCCTCTTCGGCTTGCGCGCGCAGAGCCTTGGAGACTTTCACATGTCTGGCTGTCAACTCGACTTGCATCCCTCAGCCCTCCGGAATGCGCAACGGGTTCGCAGGCGGGAACCACCCGCGAAATCGTCGAACATGTGAGGAATTATAGCGACCGCGTCTGTGCTTTGCGCAAACAGGCTGAGAGTTGGCATTTCCCAGAACCGAATGATCAATCGAATTGCGAGAGTCTAACGGGCAGCAGACACAGCGCGATTCGGAACCTCGGTGGTCGATTGCCATCCCGGCTCTTCGTTCTTCGAAGCAAGCTTGCGCGCGCTCGTCTCCGACTCGTCGACGATATCGGGAACCAGATTCAGCGTTCCGTTGCCGGGAATGAATACGCGGAAGCAGGTGACGCACTTATCGTCGCGGCGGTAGCTGCGATAGGAGATGCGGCCGCTGTACTTCTGCAGAATCCCTTTGCTGATCCAGAGTCCCAGGCCCGTGCCTTTCGCGGCTTTGGTGCTGTAGAACGGTTCGAAGAGCCGCTGCGCGTCTTCGGGCTTGATGCCTAGGCCTGTATCGATGACCGAAATCGAAGGGCCGCGCCGCTTGGATACCCAATCGGTCGCTTCGCTCACATGCAGGCGAAGAGTTCCGCCCTCCGGCATGGCTTGAATTGCATTCGCAATCAGGTTCATGAACACCTGGCGCAGCTCGACAGGAAAACCGGTGACGTTACTTGCGCTCGCGTACTTCTTATTAAGTGCGATCTTGTTTGCTATGAAGGCGCGGTGTTGCAGCTCGACGACATCATCGAGAAGCTCATGCACGCGCACCGGCGTGGGCTGCTTGGATTCGCGATAGAAGCTCAGCGTCTGGCGCGTGATGTGCGAGACGCGCACCAATTCCTGCTCCGCGGCTGCGGCGTAGCTGCGCGCTTCGTCGCTCAGGGAGGGGTGATTGCGCAGCAAGTAGAAGATGTTGGTGATCGCAGCCAGCGGGTTGTTGATCTCATGCGCAATGATTCCCGCCACGCGGCCCATGGCCGCCAGCTTCTCGCTTTCGCGCAGAGCTTCTTCGGCCCTGATCTGTGTGGTGATGTCGCGATTGACCTCGAGCACCGAGGCGCCATCATGGTTGAGCGTCTTTCGGCACGCGACGACGATCTCTCGACCATTGCGGGTTTGCTGTGTCAGATTCCCTTCCCAGGTTCTCTTTTCCGCGAGCATCGTTTCAACGTGCTCTCGGGAAACGGGAAAAACAGTCTGTAGCAAACGATGCAGGTCCTTACCAATGGCTTCGTCCCTGCTCCAGCCGTAGAGCGTCTCCGCGCCCCCATTCCAGAACTGAATTACGCCGTTGAGGTCGCGTACGATGATGGCTTCTGTGGCGAGCTCCAGAAGGTCGGCCTTGGTGCGGAATCGCGCTTCGCTTTGCTGCAACTCCTGGGTGCGCTCCTGCACGCGCTGCTCAAGCTCGGCGTTGAGTCTTTCCAGCATGCGCGTCTTGCGATGCAGCTCGACAAAGATTCCGACTTTGGCGCGCAGCACTTCTGGAATGACGGGAACAGAGATGTAATCCACGGCGCCGCTGCGATAGCCCTGGATTTTGTCGGAGTCCGCAAGAGCGACGCCGGAGATGAAGATGATCGCCGTCTTCTGGAAGCGCGGATGCTGGCGAATGGTGTCGGCCAGCTCAAAGCCGTCCACGTCTGGCATGCTCACGTCCATCAGGACTACGGCGATGTCGGTCTTGAGCAGAGTATTCAGAGCTTCACTGGCGGAGTTCGCCTTGATGAGATTCTGATTCAAATCCCCAAGGATAACTTCGTAGCTCAGAAGCTTTGCCGGTTGGTCATCGACCATCAGGATATTAATTTTCTGCTCGGACGTCATCGCTTCCTGCTCCTTACAACTCCTGGGGACCGCTGGCGCCGGCAAAATGAGAGAGACAACAAACTCGCCGGATGAGTAATTCCTCTTCGATCGACTTGGCTATCCTCTTCAAGCACAATGCATGGATTCTATGCATCGATTCTCAGCGATGCAACCACATACGCAACGCAGCCAACAACTGTTCGGTGTTCACTGGTTTGGCCAGATACTCGGAGGCGCCGGCTTCAAGGCATCGTTCGCGATCGCCCTTCATCGCCTTGGCAGTCAACGCGATAATGGGCAAACGTCGCAGCGACGGATTCTGCCGAATGACCTGCATGGTTTCATAGCCGTCCATCTCGGGCATCATAATGTCCATCAAAACGATGGCGAGATCGGAAGTTTTTTCGATGGTCTCAATTGCTTCTCGACCCGTACCTGCGGAAAGCACCGTCATTCCGCGGCGTTCGAGCACGCTGCTGAGAGCGAAGATGTTGCGCACGTCGTCATCGACCACCAGGACTTTGCGGCCTGCGAGCGCATCGTCGGAGCGGTGCAGACGATCGAGCATGTTCTGCTTGGACTGCGGCAGATCGGCGACCACGCGATGCAGGAACAGGGCTGTTTCATCCAGCAGCCGTTCCGGCGATTCGACGTCTTTCAGCACGACGCTGCGCGCCAGCGTCCGCAGTTGCGCATCTTCTTCCGGCGACAGATCTCTGCCGGTGAAGACGACGACAGGAAGGTCTTTCAGATTGGGCCGATCGCGCAACTGTTCGAGAACCTCGAAGCCTGTCATGTCGGGCAGACGAAGATCGAGCACTGCGCAGTCGTAGCCGCCTTTATCAAGAGCCTCGAGCGCAGCTGCGCCGGAGTCAGCCGAATCGATGTCGACGTCCTCATGGCCAAGCAGCTCCCGAGTGCTGAGCACTTCGGCAGCGTTGTCTTCAATGATCAGGAGCCTCTTGCGGCGCGGGCTGGAGTAGTCCTTGATGCGCGAGAGCGCCGCGTCGAGCTCTTCGGTCGAAGTCGGCTTCGTGACAAACGCGAAAGCGCCGCGCGACAGACCGTGATGCCGATCCTCGTCAAGGGTGAGCATCTGGACGGGGATGTGGCGGGTGCGGGCGTCCTGCTTGAGGTGATTCAGGACGGTCCAGCCGAGCATATCGGGCAGGAAGACGTCGAGCGAGATCGCCGTCGGATGGAATTCCTGGGCGAGGGATAAAGCCTCGGCGCCGCTCATGGCGGATAGAACCTTGAAGCCCTTATCGCGCGACAGATCGCAGAGGACGCGGGCATAGTGCGGATCGTCTTCGACGATCAACAGAATGCGGTCGCCTTCCTGCAAATTGTCGCGATCGTCGTCAATGCGGGCTTCCTGTTCGACCGCTGTGACTGTCGTGATAAAGATCGGATTCGCGGTTTGGGGGCCTCCGGTTTTTTCCGCTCTGGGCAAGTTGGGCGTCGCTGGACCAACATAAGTTTGCGGCAAGTAGAGAGTGAATGTACTGCCTTGACGAGGCGTGCTCTTCAACTGGATCTCGCCGCCCAGGAGGCTGGCAAGTTCGCGGCTGATGGCGAGGCCGAGGCCAGTTCCGCCGTACTTGCGGCTGGTGCCTGCATCGGCCTGCTGGAAGGCCTCGAAGATGATGCGCTGTTTCTCTGGCGGAATGCCGATGCCCGTGTCAGAGACGGCAAAGGTGATGACCGAACCTGCGCCGCTGAGAATGGGGTGATCGGGGCTCCAACCGCCGGAAGCTCTGGAGACAGTGAGTTTGACGCCGCCCTGCTCGGTGAACTTGAACGCATTCGATAACAGATTCTTTAGAACCTGCTGCAGACGCTTCGAATCGGTGACGAGGCTGCGGCCCAACTGCGGATCGTTGGTGACCTCGAACGTGAGCTTGCGGTTTTCCGCCTCGTGACGGAATGGGCGCGCCACGGTTTCAAGAAGCGCGCCGAAGAAGATCTCTTCGGCCTCGACCGAGACGGTTCCGGACTCGATCTTGGAAAGGTCGAGAATGTCGCTGATGAGGTTGAGAAGGTCGGTGCCGGCGCCGTGAATGGTGCGGGCGAACTCGACTTGCTTGGCGGTCAAGCTGCCGTCGGGGTTTTCAGCGAGTTGCTGGCCCAGCACGAGGATCGAGTTGAGCGGCGTGCGCAGCTCATGCGACATGTTGGCCAGGAACTCGGATTTGTACTTCGACGTGAGAGCAAGCTCGCGGGCCTTTTCTTCCAGTGCGCGGCGGGCCTGCTCGATCTCCTGGTTCTTGCGCTCCACCTCGTAGTTCTGTTCGGCCAACTGCTGCGCCTTTTGCGCGAGCTGCTCGTTGGTCTGCTGCAGCTCTTTCTGCTGGGTCTGCAGCTCGGTGGCAAGCTGTTGCGACTGCTTGAGCAGGCCTTCGGTCTGCATCGTTGCTTCGATGGAGTTGAGCACGATGCCGATGCTGGCCGTGAGCTGTTCCAGGAACGAAAGGTGCGACGCCGTGAAGGAGCTCAGCGTCGCGAGCTCGATGACGGCCTTCACGCGGTCTTCAAACAGCACCGGCAGCACGATAACGTTCTTCGGAACCGACTTAAACAATCCCGACCGAATCGGCGTTGTCTTCTTCGGAAGCTCGGTAATCAACATGCGGCGCTTTTCCGAAGCGCATTGGCCGATCATGCCTTCGCCGATTCGTACTTCTTTCGAGTAACCATCCGGCGTATCGGCATAGGTCGAAAGCAGCACAAGACTGCCATCCGGAGCCGTGGATTCGATGCCCATCTGGTAGATGACGCCCTGCTGGGCATTGACGAGCGGGGCAAGCTCGGAAAGGAGCATCCGGCCCACGGTCGCAAGATCGCGCTGGCCCTGCAACATGTTGGTCAAGCGGGCGAGGTTGGTCTTGAGCCAGTCCTGTTCGGTGTTACGGTCGGTTGTGAGTCGAAGGTTGTCAATCATCGTGTTGATGTTGTCCTTCAACTCGGCGACTTCGCCGCGGGCTTCCACCTGAATCGATCGCGTCAAGTCGCCCTTGGTCACGGCGGTCGCGACCTCTGCAATCGCGCGGACCTGGTTGGTAAGGTTGTCAGCCAGCAGGTTGACGTTGCCGGTGAGATCCTTCCACGTGCCGGCGGCGCCAGGCACATTGGCCTGGCCGCCGAGGCGGCCTTCGACGCCGACTTCGCGGGCCACGGTGGTCACCTGATCGGCAAAGGTAGCCAACGTGTCGGTCATGTTGTTGATGGTTTCGGCGAGCGCAGCGACTTCGCCCTTGGCGTTGACCGTCAGTTTTTGATTCAGAGCGCCGTTGGCGACGGCGGTCACGACCTTCACAATGCCGCGGACCTGTTCGGTGAGGTTGACGGCCATGACGTTGACGTTGTCGGTAAGATCCTTCCACGTGCCGGCCACGCCTTGCACCTGCGCCTGACCGCCGAGCTTGCCTTCAGTGCCGACTTCGCGGGCCACGCGCGTAACTTCGGCGGCGAAGGCGTTGAGCTGGTCCACCATCGTGTTGATGGTGTCTTTGAGCTCGAGAATTTCGCCCTTCACGTCCACCGTGATTTTGCGCGACAGGTCGCCGCGGGCTACGGCAGTGGTCACCTCGGCGATGTTGCGGACCTGGCCTGTGAGGTTGCCGGCCATTGCGTTGACAGAATCCGTAAGATCCTTCCAGGTTCCAGCCACGCCTGACACGTTGGCCTGACCGCCCAGACGGCCTTCGGTGCCGACTTCGCGGGCTACGCGCGTCACTTCGGCAGCGAAGGAGCGAAGCTGCTCGACCATGGTGTTGAGCGTTTCTTTGAGCTGCAGGATTTCGCCGCGGACGTCGACCGTGATCTTGCGCGACAAGTCGCCGCTGGCGATGGCTGTCGCGACCTCTGCAATGTTACGAACCTGCGCCGTAAGGTTGCCGGCCATGAAGTTCACCGAGTCGGTCAGATCCTTCCAGGTTCCCGCGACGCCCGGCACAACGGCCTGGCCGCCGAGTTTGCCGTCGGTGCCCACTTCGCGCGCCACGCGCGTTACTTCGCCGGCGAATGCATTGAGCTGGTCCACCATGGTGTTGATGGTGTTTTTGAGCTCGAGAATTTCGCCCTTCACGTCCACCGTGATCTTGCGGGATAGATCGCCTTTGGCCACGGCCGTTGTGACTTCGGCGATGTTACGCACCTGGCCGGTAAGGTTGCCGGCCATGAAGTTCACCGAGTCGGTGAGATCCTTCCAGGTGCCAGCCACGCCCGGCACGTTGGCCTGGCCGCCCAAACGGCCTTCGGTGCCGACTTCGCGCGCCACGCGCGTTACTTCGCCGGCGAACCGGTTGAGCTGGTCCACCATCGTATTGATGGTTTCTTTCAGCAGCAGAATTTCACCGCTGACGTTGACGGTAATCTTCTTCGAAAGGTCGCCCGTCGCAATAGCCGTCGACACTTCGGCGATGTTACGAACCTGGCCGGTGAGATTCGAGGCCATCGAGTTGACGTTGTCGGTGAGATCCTTCCAGGTGCCCGCGACACCGGGAACGAGGGCCTGGCCACCGAGCTTGCCCTCGGTGCCGACCTCGCGCGCGAGCCGCGTGACTTCGGCGGCGAAGCCGTTCAGCTGGTCCACCATGGTGTTGATGGTGTCCTTGAGCTGAAGGATTTCGCCCGAGACATTCACC
>DATHNJ010000090.1:0-24585 GCA_035486155.1 Occallatibacter sp.
GTGCTCGCCGTCAGACCGCCCACCATCACCACGTTGCGCCCATTCAGTCCGAGCTTGTCGCTCAGCACCCCGGCCAGCAGCACGCTTACGCCGCCGAAGAGCGGAAACAATGCGCTACGCGCCGCCGCTGTGCTGCTGCTCAGGCCGACGTATTGCACAAAGTAGGTGGGCGTCCAGAAGTTGAACGTCTCGCGCAGTAGCGTTGTGCCCAGGGAAAGCAGACATACCAGCCAGAAGGGCAGGCTCGTGAGCAATGGCTTCAGGATCGCGAGCAGTCCAACTCGTTCGCCGCCACGCTGTCCGTCTTCGGCATAGACATTCAGCGGATTCGCCTCGGGCGATGGCAATCCGCGCTCCTCCGGCGTCTCGCGCAGCAGGAGCAGATTCGCCACCAGCAATGCGCCCAGCGATCCGGCGGCCCACACGAACACGCCGCGCCAGCTTACGCCATGCGCCATCAGCTCGCTCATCACCCAGCGGCAAGCCGCATCGCCAAACAGAAAGCTCAGGCTCAGGATCGCCATCACTGTGCCGTAAGTGGAGTACGCGAACCAGCGCGAGGCGATCTTCACCAACCCCACCCAGCCCATCGACTGCAGCAGGCGGTTGCCGACCCACGCCAGCGTGAACAGCGGAAAACCGCCGCTCAAGACAAAGAGAATTGTGAACAGGATCGAGCCCGCCATGCCGCTGAGGAAGCTGCGCCGCCCGCCGAACAAATCGGCGAACGAACCAGAAATGAATTTGCCGACGGCATAGGCCAATGTGCCTGCTGACGCGATAAAGCCCAGCCGCACTTGTGCTTCATTGGCGGAGATTCCGTGGCGCGCCAGGCCGTGAATCAGATCCGGCAGCACCACGGAGAGGTTCGAGCGGCAGAAATAGTAGCCGGAGTAGCCGAAGGCGAGCAGCGCCAGCGTTGCGCCATGCCATGCGGTGAACTTGTTGCTCGAAGCGGCTGGAGGAGATGAGCCTTGTCCTGTATCTGCTTCTTCCAGACCGGATTCTCTCTGCGCTCGCACACGGGCAGACTACCATGCGGTCGTCATCCAATCGTGAACGGCGATGCCGACATGTTTGCTCAGCGAATCTAGCTCGCCGGAACCGAAGGCTGCGTGTTCTGCACCAGCCAGCCCTTGTCGCTCTTGATCAACGTAGCCGTCGCCACGCGCTGACTCGTGGCATCGGAAGCGATCTTGGGAAACGCCGTCTTCATCTCCGGCGTGCTCGCCCAGTCCGGAGCGCCTGTGATGCCGTAGTGATAGGTCACGCTGTACTGTGTTGCGTTCGCGTCCGGCGGCGTGTAGCTGTCGATCACGTTCACCGCAAGATGGCCGAAGCAGAAGTTGCCGTAGCCTGGCTGCGACTGATCCGGCGTCCACGTCGAACGGCCCTTATCGGAGACGTCGTAATCGTTCACCTGTTTCGATCCGATCAGAAATCGGCCCTTCTCCGCGGTTTTGCGCGTCAGCAGGCCGGCATCCGTCAGCGCGTCAAATCCCTTCGTCTGTTCGTCGTTCGACGTGTCTGCCTGCGCAGGTAACTTCACCGGCGCGCTCCACACGCACTCCTGTTTGCCGCTGTAGTAATCGTTGATGGCCGACTTGAATGCTTCCTTGTCGACCGTGTTCGTGTGACAGCCAGCAACTAATAGAATCGCCCCGCCCAAAGCCGCAAATCTCGTGCTCCGTACTCGCATGCCGTTCTCTCCTGCGAGCATTGGATGCGAGAAGACAAGGGCGCGGCCTCCGTGCAGCGCGCATTAACACGAGGCAACCTTATTCGTGCCCGATCTCGTAGGAGATCCCAAATCGCCCGATCTGGATGACCTGCCGCGCGCCGGGAGGCCAGATATGCAGGCTCGTAATGCCTCGCACGCCTGTCAGCAGATGCGCTTCGGTCGTTCCCACCAGCGCGCCCGTCGCGGCTACGTTGAAGTGCACCTGCAACTCGTCGCCCGCGTGCGTGTAGCCGAAGGCATACTCGCCGGGCTTCAGCGCCACTCCGCCAACGCGAATCGGCGCCTGCACGATCAGGTAGTGCGAGTATTTGCCGTCCGCCGAATAGCCCGCCGTGATCAGGACAACGCCGGCGATGAACCGGCCGCCGTTGTCCACAATGCCGCTGGCGGTGCGCATCTCGGTTTCAATGTGTTCTTTTTCCACCGGGGCGCGAGCGGGCAGCAGCGACGCCAGCTCCGCATCGGTCGCCTGCCGCCACACTATCTTTTCACCACGCGCCATCGGCGCCAGAAGCAGCAAAAATAAAAGCGCGCCGTGTCTGATCTTCGTTGCCCCCATCTTCATGACTTGGGTTTCCTCAGCGACTCCAGCGGCACAATCCCACGCTGAATCGCCGCCGTCGCTGCCTGCGTGCGGTCCGTTACGCCCAGCTTACCCAGCAAGCTGTTGATGTGCGTCTTCACCGTCGCTTCTGAGATCTCCAACTCCGTCGCGATCTCCTTATTGCTTTTGCCGTGCACAATCTGCTCCAGCACGTCGAACTCGCGCGGCGTCAGCTCCTCGGTCCCCATGCGTTCGGCGAGCTTCTGTGCAATGGCCGGCGGTATGTGCGACTTTCCCGCATGCACGGTGCGGATCGTCGCAATCAGCTCATCGCTGGTCATGCCCTTGAGCAGATAGGCCTTGGCGCCCGCTTGCAGCGCCCGGTAGATGTCTTCATCGCCGTCGTAGGTGGTCAGCACAATGAACCGCGCCTGCGGCGTTTCCATGCGCAGTCGCTGAATCACGTCCACGCCGCCCATGCGCGGCAAACGCAGATCGATCAACGTAACGTTCGGCAGATGTTTGCGAAACTGCGTGATCGCCTCCACGCCGTCGGCTGCTTCGCCCACGACTTCGACGCCGTCAACGACCTTCAGCAGCGCCACCAGCCCCTGCCGAACGACGTGATGATCCTCCACTACCAGTACGCGAATCTTCTCGTGTTCCACTTACTCCGCCTCTCTCGGCGCGGGCGTATGCAAACGCACGCCCGTTCCCTGGCCCGGCTCGCTGGTTACTTCCAGCACGCCTCCAATTGCCGCCGCCCGCTCCCGCATCCCCGTAAACCCGTAGTGTCCCGCCGCATTGGAAGCTGCGTTGGTTGTAACAAACCCTCGTCCATCATCGCGCACTTCCAGGGCAATCTCCGCCGGCCCATAATCCAACCGAACCCAAAGATGCTTCGCCTCCGCGTGCTTCTGCACATTATGGATCGCCTCCTGGGCCACGCGCAGAACCTCGCGCTCGATATCGGCGGCCAGGGGCCGATACGCTCCGTGCACGCTGAAGCTGGCCTCCAATCCGCGCCCCCCGGCCCGCTCGGTCACGCGTCGCAGGTTCACCGGCAGCGTGCTCTCATTGGTATCCTGCGAACGCAACGCCCAGATCGACTGGCGCGCCTCCGCCAGCCCTTCACGCACATGGGCGCGCGTCGCGTCGAGCTGCTGCGAGGCTGCGTCCACTTTGTTATGCCGCAAAAGTTCGGTCAGCACTTCCAACTGTACCGAAATCCCCACGTAGCCCTGCGCCAGGGTGTCGTGAATCTCGCGCGCAATGCGATTACGCTCGCCGAGCACCGCTTTGAACTCGCGCTCCGCTACAAGCAACCGTCTCCTAAGGAACAAAACCACCAGTCCCGCGATCGCCGCCGCCAGCAGCACGTAAAACCAAATCGTCTGGTAGAAGTGGGGCGCCAGTTCAAACTCGAGCGACGTTCCCTGCGTGTTCCACACGCCATCGTTATTGGCCGCCTGAACGCGAAATGTGTACAGGCCGGGCGGAATATTGGTGTAATACGCCACGCGCCGCGCTCCTGCGTCGGTCCAGTCGTGATCGAACCCATCGAGCCTATAGCGATAACGCACCTTCTGCGGCGCCACAAAGCTCAACCCTGCGTATTCGAACTGAAAATGATTGCGTCCAGCCTGAATCTTCGGCCATGAGCTTGTCCTATGCTGCAGCGCGTCCACATCATCGACTGCAAAGCGCTCCACCACCACCGGAGGTGGGACCTCATTGACGGGAAAATGCTCGGGATCAATCTCAACAAGCCCTCTGGGCGTTGTGAACCAGAGCCGCCCATCGCGCGAACGCCACGCGGACGGATGGCTGTTGGTCGCCGTTTCCCGGCTGCGCAATCCATCCGCGGGGCCGAACTCGATCCAATGCGAGCAATCTGCTGTGGCGGACTCGTCGCAGCGCGCAATGCCGTGCGCCGTGGCAAACCACAGATGATGACTTCTATCGTTCAGCATGGCGTGGACGCTGATGTTCTTCAGCGCGGGCGAGTTCACGGGCGAAAATTTCGTTCCATCCCACAGATCCCATCCATGGTCGCGCGTTCCCACCAGCAGTTCGCCGCCGGCGCGCGGCAGCAGCGCCGTCACCACGTTGCTTGAGAGCCCGTCAGTGGTTGTGAAGTTGGTGATCTTGCCGCCCTTCAGCCGTGACAGCCCGGCCAGCGTCGCGATCCACAGATTCCCGCGTGCATCGCGCGCCATCGCGCCCACCAGGTCGCTACCCAGCCCATTCGCCTGTGTGTAAATCTCTTTACGCACCGGAGTTCTTGCTTCCGATACAAACGTCCAGTGCGCCAGCCCGCGCCGCGTGCCGATCCACAACGAACCGTCCGCATCCACCAGCAGCGAGCGGACAAAATCATCCGGCAATCCGTCCGCGGACGTGAAAGAATCCACCGCGCTTCCGCGAATGCGATTCAATCCGTCCGCCGTCCCCACCCACAACTCGCCGTTTTTTCCTGCTCCCAACGAGAGGATGACGTCGCTCAACAGCACGTCGCGCACCGCATAGGTCGGCGCAAATCCCGGAATGCTTATGCCGCGCCGAACCACATTCAAGCCTCCGCCGTTGGTCCCTACCCAGATCGTGCCCACGCCGTCTTCCACAACCGTCGAGGTCAGGTCCGACGAGAGCCCCTCGCGCGCTCCAATATTGAGAAAGCGGGTATCGCGCAGCACCTGCAGTCCGTCGGTTTCGGTTCCTACCCACAGGTCTCCCTCACGGTCCTCGAGCAGCGACAGCACCGATGCCTTCGCCAGCACGTCTGTAAGCGGCAAGGTTTGCGCCCTTCCGCCCGACCAGCGCGTCAGGCCGCTGTTCGTTCCAATCCACAGACATCCTTCGCGGTCGGCCAGCAGCGCTTGGATGCGCGATCCCGGCAGCTGCTTGTCCACACGCAAATCCGCGACCCGAGTTGCTCCGCGCATCACCGTTACCTCGCTGCGCGTCGCTGTCGCCATGGCGCCGTCGAGGAGCTGTACGCGAAAAATAACCGCGTCGCTGGTCGCGCTGTGCGGCCCCTCCGCGCGAGACCATCCGCCGCCGCTGAACTCGGCTGCTTCATCCTGCGTCTCCATGCGAAGCTGTCCATCGGGCATCTCGCGCAGCGCGGTCACCGCTCCCGCCGGGACCCGCTCGCGTGCGCCGAATCCGGCGAATGCGCCTTCTCTGCGTCGGGCCAATCCCTCGGCTGTTCCAACCCACAGGCCCCCATCGCGCGTCTCCACTAGAAACCGAATGTCTCCGCTGGGCAGCGCCGGCGTCGTGTTGTGATCGAACACCGCAAACGCGATCCCGTCGAACCGGACCAACCCGGCCTCGGTTCCCAGCCAAAGGAACCCATCGCGGGTTTGCGCCAGCGCGTGCACGCTGTTTTGCGGAAGCCCGTTCTCCATCACCCAGGATTGGCGGCCGAATACGGCCAACGGCGTCGTGGGCTCAAGCGCGCCAGCCGCAGCCGAACCCAGAGTCGCGCCGGCCGCCAGCGCCACGGCGGCGAGATATTGGCGGCCCCAGGAGCGTCTCGTCCTGGTCTCCGCGCTCGTTTTGGCCTGTAAGTCATTCAATAGGGATGTGCGGGACCGCAGTTCAGGCCTTCCGCTCACCGTAATTCGGCGTATATCCACACTAATGCCCGTTCTGCCGATTTGCCACCGGGCGACCCTCGGGTTGGCTTAAATCTCCAACTTTTGGACGAGACTGGTCTCGCTCGATGGGCGCAAGACGCCGCGCCGCGAAAGCTTTAGGCTGCTCTTGTCTCCTGAATTTGCCTTACATCACAGGGTTTTACTATCGGGTGGCTCCTCTCGCAGGCAGCCACCCATTTTCTTTCCGCGCTGCCGATTCAAAATCCCCAAGTGACCTCAGCGTCCGCGTGGCCCCTTCGTACTGTTTCCCTGGGTCATTGTTCGGGCTAAGATGGATCAACTTTCTATCTAATTTAGGAGCGACTCCCATGGATTTGCTTCGTTTTGCGCGTTCGGCGCGCTTGTGCCTGGTTGTGTGTCTATCTCTGTTGCCGGTTGCGGCTCATGCCGCCGGCCTCTCCGCGGACGTCGGGACAGTGAGAATCCCAACATTAGTGACCACCACGACGGACGCCAGCGCGGCCAAGATTGTAACCCTCATGAATGCTGACAGTTATAACTATGTCAGCACCAAATCGCCCACTGTCTGGATGATTCCGTTCACCGGCGATCACATGAAAGACATCCGGGTCGTCGTCACAGTGAAGGACTCGACCGTAGTGGCGTTCGTGACTCTTGCCCAGGGCCAGCATCTGCCCGTCACCACCGACTTTATGCGCACCCTGCTCGAACAGAACCACGAGCTTGACCGCGTCAAAGTCGGCTACGACCACGAAGGCGATCTTTCGGTCCGCATCGACGGCAGCGTGCGCGTGATGGACGCCGCCGAGCTGCGCGAGATCGTCAACCAGGTGCGTAACGCGTCGGACGAGATCTACGGGATCATCGAGCCCAGCTTGCTGCAGTGAGGCGAGTAGGCGCAATCTGTGCGGGAATACAACGCGGGTGATCAGCTCCGATTCGGGTTGTAAGGCCTTTGCCAGAACCACGGACGCATGATGAATGTCCTCCGGGATGGATACATCCATTACTTCGTTGAATCTGGGTTCGTCAGGGACAGAAGACGGATGAAGTCTTGCATACTCTGACGAAAAACATTGCCCCCGCGCAGCGTGAACGGAAAATTTAGCGCCATCTTCGACATTGTCTTTGTTTTCATGGCCATGAGAGTATGGCAGGCATGAAATCAATTCAATCTGGATTCATCCAGCGATTTATCACGCCCGCGATCATGGGCGCCGTGCTCTTGAACTGTGAAACTCATGCGCTTCCTGCACCTCAGAATGCGCAGGCCTCAGCCAACGGGCCGATGGCTACGCAGAGAGATGGATCTCACGATTTCGATTTTGTGATCGGGGATTGGAAGGCGCACGTTCGTCGACTCCCTGAACGCTTGAAGGGATCGCATGTCTGGATTGAATACGATGGAATCTCAAACCATAAGAAGCTTCTCGACAGCAACGCCAACTTTGAAGAGTTCGATGTCTCCAGCCAGGACAAAAAGCTTCGCATCAAAGCGCAGACGCTCCGACTCTACAATCCCGACTCGCACCAATGGAGCATTTACCTGGTGGATCTAGACAAGGGAACTCTCGAGATTCCGCCCGTTGTGGGCCAGTTTGATGGAAAGCGCGGTGAATTCTACAATCAGCAAATTTGGGAAGGCCGCGCAGTGCTTGTGCGCTATGTGTGGCTCAACATTTCGCCGCAATCCTCGCGCATGGAGCAGTCTTTTTCGCCGGATGGCGGAAAGACATGGGAAGTGAACTGGATATGCGAGCTCTCACGATGAGGCAGCCATATTGCGCGTTGTCGCAACTTGAAAGCGGAGTCGCTTTTTCTGATACTGCCGGAGAGGCGACAACATCCACTCCCAGTTCTGCTAGCCTTTTGTTCGCATGGACACCGCAAATCTTCGTCTCGAAAAGCGTCCGCCGCTTGCGATCGTCACCCTTGATCGCCCCAAAGTCCTCAACGCGCTGAACGCCGCGACCTTCGCCGAACTCGATGCTGTGCTCGACGATCTGGCCGCCGACAGCGCCGTTCGCGTGGTCCTCATCACCGGCGCCGGGGACCGCGCCTTCGCCGCCGGCGCCGACATTCGCGAATTGGCGCCGCTCACTGCCGATGAGGGCCGCAAATTCTCTCTCAGCGGTCAGGCTGTCTTCCGCAAGATCGAAACCCTCGGCAAGCCGGTCATCGCCTGCATTCATGGCTTTGCTCTCGGAGGCGGCTGCGAGCTGGCCATGGCCTGCAGCCTGCGCATCGCCGCCGACAACGCTCGTCTCGGCCAGCCGGAGGTCAAGCTCGGCGTGGTCTGCGGCTACGGCGGCACGCAGCGCCTGCCGCGCCTGGTCGGCCGCGGCGCCGCATTGAAGCTCCTTCTCACCGGCGCGGTCATCGATGCACACGAGGCGCATCGCATTGGCCTGGTCGATGAAGTCGTCCCCGCCGCGGAGCTGATGAAGCGCGCCGAATTTCTCGCCAAAGAAATCGCCGCCAATGCACCACTCGCGATTGCCGAGACGCTGCGCGCGGTCGACGAGGGTCTCGATTTGCCGCTCGACCAGGCTCTCGATCGCGAGGCTGCTTGCTTCGGCCATCTCTGCGGAACCGCGGACAAAGCCGAAGGCGTCGAGGCGTTCCTAACTAAGCGCCCCCCTGTCTGGAGCGGGCGATAGACGCGTTTTCTGCTGGTATTCTTTGGACGTGACTCAGGCCGTTCGAATCAAGGGCTTCGTAGCGATGGCGCTATTGCTGCTGGTGGCGATCGTCGCTTGCCATAGGGAAGAGCAGGCAGTGGAAGGCGTGGCCCAGAAAGCCGCCAACGCCGAGCGTCAGGCGCAGGAGAAGGCGACCCTGCGCGACAAGCAGCGCGCCGAGCTGGCGCGCATTCCGCTCCCCACCAAGAGCCTCTACATCGACGTCCATGAGCCTGGCGCCTGGGCCAATCCTTTTCTCTCCGTCGAGGCCAGCACGCTTGACCTTCGCGTGAACCTCGCCGACGCGAATCCCAGCCCAGTCGGGCAAGGAACCATCCTTCGGCCGGCCGCGGCGCGCCGCCAGGAGATTCAGCTCAATCTGGCCGATCTTCCCGCTGCCGTCGTCGCCTTGCCCTCCGGGGCATGGCGTTATGGCCGTGTCATCGCCGTTGCCGAAGCGCCCGGAGCAGCTGCCAAGGATCGCCCCAAGATTCGCCGCAATGTCGAAGCCGCCATCCAGCAGCTCAACGACCTCGGCATCGTCGTCGAAGAGTGGCCGGGGCGCTGACGCGTCGCTCTGCTATGCCCTCTTTTTTGTCGAGAGCCTGATTTGATTTCTGATCTCGGAACTGGCCGCGAATTGAAAGAACTGATCCGCCGGCATCGGTTTGCCGAACAGATAACCTTGAAGAATGTTGCAGCCAAGGCGGCTTAAGAACTCCTGTTGCTCCGCCGTCTCTACGCCTTCCGCAACGATCCTCAAATTGAGCGTGTGGCCCAGCGCGACGATCGCAGCGATGATGGCGGCGTCTTCAGCGTCGTGCGCCAGATCGCACACAAATCCGCGGTCGATCTTGAGTTCGCTCGCCGGCAGCCGCTTGAGATACAGCAGGCTTGAATACCCTGTGCCGAAGTCGTCGATGGAGATTTGCACGCCCATTTCATCGAGTTGCTGCAGAATGGCCTGGCTGGCATGGACGTCCTGCATTGCAGTGGATTCGGTGATCTCCAGCGTCAGACAGTCTGGCTCCAGCGCATGCCGCTGCAGGGTACTGCGAACCATCTGAATGAGCCCTGGGTGGTTGAACTGCACCGCTGAAAGATTGACGGCGATCGTTCTGGTCGTTAGCCCAGCCGCGCGCCACTCGCACATCTGCCGGCAGGCTTCGTTCAGCACCCACTCGCCGATGGGAACGATCAATCCGGTCTTTTCCGCCGTGGGGATGAACAGATTTGGCGGGACCATGCCGCGCGTTGGATGATTCCAGCGCAGCAGCGCCTCAGCGCCGACAATCATTCCGCTTTGCGCATCAATTGTGGGCTGATAGTAAAGCACCCACTCGTTCTTTTCTTGCGCCTGACGAAGATCATTCACCAGCTGCAGTTCCTTCTGCGCATCTTCGTTCATCGAGACGTCGAAGAAACAGTAGCTGCTTCGGCCTACCGATTTGGCGTGATACATCGCCGCGTCCGCGTTGCGGAGCAGGTCCTGCTGCTCCTGTTCTGCTCCGTACATGGCGATGCCGATGCTTACGGAGACACGAAGCTCGCGTCCCGATACGGCAAACGGCTTCGCGATCTCCGCGACCAGCTTTTCCGCCAGACGCGCTGCATCCGCTGGCTCGCTCGCATTGGCCAGCACCACGAACTCGTCCCCGCCGATGCGGGCAAGAGTGTCGCGAGCGCGGATGTTCTCTCGAATGCGATCGGAAACCGCGACCAGAAGCGTGTCTCCGGCATGGTGGCCAAACGCGTCGTTGATTTGTTTGAAGCCGTCCAAGTCCAGGAACAAAACAGAGAAGCACGTCTGCTGGCGTTGTGCGTTCTTTACCTCTTGTGCAAACCGATCTTCCAGCAACGCGCGGTTCGGCAGCTTAGTGAGGCTGTCGTGGAGCGCCATGAATTGGAGCTCTTGATTGGCTCGGTCAAGCGACTCGGCGAGCATCGCGGTGCGCGCTTCCAGGCGAAAATCGAGCAGAGAAATGATCAGCGCGATGGACAGAACCGCGAGAGCAAAGATGAGGATCAACGGCGCCAGTTGTGGCGGCGAAAATCCATCATGGACCATGGCGCATGCGCTGTTCATGGGAAATCTGGCTGCGGCCATTCCCGTGTAATGCATCCCCGCGATGGCAAGCCCCATGGCGACAGCGGCAACGGCGCGCAGCAGCCGGGTCCGAGACGTGAGTTCGCGAAGGTGGAATGCGATCCAAATCGCGGTTCCGGAAGCTACAATCGCAATCGCGATGGACAGAATGAACAGTGACGGGACGTACTGAATCCGCGGCGTCATACGCATCGCCGCCATTCCCATATAGTGCATGCTGGCGACGCCCGTCCCCATCCATACGGCGCCCAGGCACAAACGCATCCACGAAAGCTTCTTTTGACAGACGATCCACAGCGCAAAAGCCGAAGAGGCGATCGCGATCAGCAGCGAGAGAAAGGTGATCGCAGGGTCATATCCCATCGGGATGGGCAGGTTGAAAGCCAGCATGCCGAGGAAGTGCATCGACCAAATGCCGATTCCCATGGCGACCGATCCGCCGATGAGCCATCCGCGCGCGACGCGGCCTTGCGCGGCGGCGACGCGGCCTGCCATATCTAATGCTGTGTACGACGCTAAGATTGCGATGAGCAGCGAAGCGAACACAAGCCACGTGTTGTAGCTCCCGGTGAGCAACCTATCTTTCTCCTGAAGTCGCCCCCGTGTGGCTCTTGATACAGCCCTGAGGCCCGTTTTGCGCGTCGAATTTCAGAGCGGGAGCAGCGGAGTTCGACGCAGGTAATACTTAGTAAAAGATATCGGTCTCAAAGGGACCCGTCGTTCCTACTTTGGTGTCATCTCAAAAGTAATGAGATTCCTTTATTTGTCCTTGCTTCTGTCTCGCTTTCAGACGCTATTTTGCGCCTCGCGCTACTATTCCCCATGTGAGCAATTCTGCGTTCCCGATTCTCAATCAGTTCACCCCGCTGGAGCATGAGCGCTTCGGCGCTCACCGCGAGCTCGAAGCGAAGCTGAAGTCCACCGTGCGTGGCGATGTGCTTTTCGATCCGGGATCGCGCGCTCTCTACGCGGCAGACGCCTCGAACTACCGCCAACTACCCATCGGCGTCGTCTATCCGCGCGATGCGGCAGACGTGGAAGCCGGGCTTGCCGCGTGTCGTTCGACCGGCGCCGCCGTTCTTCCGCGCGGAGCCGGCACTAGCCTCGCCGGCCAATGCGCCAATGTCGCTGTCGTCTTCGATTTCTCGCGCTATATGAACGCGCTCGGCGCCATCGATCCCGACGCAAAGCTGGCCACTGTCCAGCCGGGCATTGTGCTCGACCGCCTGCGTGACGCCGCCGAGCAATATCACCTCACTTACGCGCCCGACCCGGCCACGCATTCGCGCTGCACTCTCGGCGGCATGATCGGCAACAACAGTTGCGGCGTGCACGGACTTCTCGGCGGCAAAGTCGCAGACAATGTTGAATCGCTCGACATCGTGCTCTACGACGGCGCGCGCATGACCGTCGGTCGCGCCAATCCGGGGGAGCTCGAAAGCATTATCCGCGCGGGCGGCCGCAAAGGGGCGCTTTACGCGGGCCTGGCGCGCATTCGCGACCGCTACGCCGACCTTGTGCGGGAAAAGTTTCCCCGCATCCCGCGCCGCGTCTCCGGCTACAACCTCGACGAACTGCTTCCCGAAAACGGCTTCAACGTGGCGCGTGCGCTGGTCGGCAGCGAGGGCACCTGCGCCACCGTCGTTTCGGCGACCCTCAACCTCTCCGCCAGTCCTCCGCATCGCGTGCTGGTCGTGCTTGGATTTGCCGACGGCTTTCTGGCCGCCGACGCGGTCCCCGCGGCGCTCAAGCACGGTCCCATCGGCCTCGAAGGCTTCGATCATCTGCTCGTCGAGTTCATGCGCCGCAAGGGCCTGGCTCTCAAAGAGCTCAACCAGCTTCCCGCAGGCGTCGGCTATCTTCTGGTGGAGCTGGGCGCCTGGACGGCCGAAGAAGCGCGCTTCAAGGCCGAGGCCCTCATCCACGATTGCCGCGATTGGCCGGTCGTTCCAGCCGCACACATTTGCACGCCTGAAGAAGCCGCCAGCGTCTGGCATGTTCGTGAGTCCGCGCTTGGCGCCGTGGTCTTCGTTCCCGGGGAGCCCGATCGCTACGAAGGCTGGGAAGACGCCGCCGTGCCGCCGGAAAAACTCGGCGGCTATCTGCGCAGCATCACGACGCTGATGAACGAGTATGGCTATCGCAGCCCGCTCTACGGCCATTATGGCCAGGGCTGCGTGCACATGCGCATCAACTTCGATTTCGCGTCGGAGAAAGGCCTGCGCGACTTCCGCGAGTTCCTCGATCGCGCTACCGAC
This sequence comes from Occallatibacter sp., assembly GCA_035486155.1. Lineage (GTDB taxonomy): Bacteria > Acidobacteriota > Terriglobia > Terriglobales > Acidobacteriaceae > Telmatobacter. Next base: position 12,958 of record DATHNJ010000090.1, read on the forward strand.
ATTGTTCTTGACTACGGCGGCTCGCTGAGCGGCGAGCATGGCGACGGTCAGGCCCGCGGCGTTCTTCTGCCCAAGATGTTCGGGCCGGAGTTAATGCAGGCCTTCCGCGAATTCAAGGCGCTGTGGGACCCCGACAACCGCATGAACCCCGGCAAGCTGATCGATGCGGTGCGTGTCTATGATCCCATCGAGAACTTGCGCCACCACCTGCGGTGGGGCCAACCGCCTTCGGCCAATTCTTCCCAAGGTCCCGCCGTGTCGGTGCACGACTTCAGTCGTGCGGCAGGAGCTGATGTAGATAAGGGGGCTTTAGCTCCAGAAGGAAAACCGGGCTACCCCAGTCTCGCCGTTGAGACCAACTTTGTGTTCGCGAAAGACGAAGGCTCCTTCACGCGCGCCACCGAGCGCTGCGTCGGCGTCGGCGCGTGTCGCAAAACCGTCGGCGGCGTCATGTGTCCCAGCTACCGCGCCACTGGCGAAGAGCAGCATTCGACTCGCGGCCGTGCGCACCTGCTCTGGGAGATGCTTGCGGGCTCACTCCGCGAAGAAGGCTTTCGCAGCCAATCCGTGCATGAAGCGCTCGATCTATGCCTCAGTTGCAAGGCCTGCAAGACCGAGTGCCCCGTGCAGGTCGATATGGCCGCCTATAAATCAGAGTTCCTCGCGCAGCACTACAAGGGCCGCTTGCATCCGCTGCAGCACTATGTTTTCGGCTTTGCTGACAAGCTCGCGCGCTGGGGCTCGCTGGCGCCGACGTTGACCAACGCAATGCTCACTGGGCCGCTCACCAGCTCGATCGTCAAGGCCATCGCCGGCGTTGCGCAGGAGAGGGAGCTGCCCCGACTCGCCTCAGTACCCTATACAAAATACGGCGCGAAAGCGTCGACGCGCGAAGCGCGGTCTGCCCCACCGCAGGTGGCGCAGTTGCCTGGACGGCCAGTCCTTTTGTGGCCTGATACGTGGAATAACTACTACCACCCGCAAACGCTTGTCGCCGCCGAGCATCTGCTGAGCCGCGCCGGCTTCAGCGTTGAGAGCCCGAGGGGTCATATCTGTTGCGGCCGTCCGCTTTACGATTTTGGCCTGCTCGGCCCCGCGCGCGCCTATCTCGCTAACGTACTTGCTCAGATGGCGCCGCATATTGATGCCGGCTTGCCCTTCATTTTTCTTGAGCCAAGCTGCGCCAGCGTCTTCAAGGACGAACTCCCGGAACTCTTTCCCCACGATCCGCGTGCCGGCAAATTGCGCGATCAGGTCTGGCTCCTCGCCGACTTTCTCGCGGAGAAGGCGCCGGGCTTCGGCGCCGGCACGCTCACAGGCCAGCACATCCTCATTCACGGTCACTGCCATCACAAGGCTGTCTTCGGCGGACCCGCAAATGAAATCGCGCTGCTGCGCAACGCCGGCGCCGTTGTCGAGCCGATTCAAGCCGGCTGCTGCGGCATGGCCGGGCCGTTCGGATTCGAGCGCGAAAAATTCGATGTATCAAAGGCCATCGCCGAAGAAGGTCTGCTTCCGGCCATTCGATCCGCCGGCGCCGACACAATCCTCGTGAGCGACGGCTTCAGTTGCCGCGAACAGATCGCCCAACTGGGCCATAAGCGCGCTCTGCACTTTGCCGAGGTCCTCGCGCGGATTGACTAGCGAATGACCTTCAGATCCTGCGATGCGTAGCGAGAGAGCTCCCGATCGCTCGTGACCAGAGCCAGATTTTCTGCAACCGCTTGCGCAATGAGCACCCGATCGAAAGGATCTTTGTGATGCTGCGGCAGACGATGGGCTTCAGAGATGTGTTCCGGGCGCAGAGCGAGCGGCGTCGCGGTCAACCGTACGAGCGCATCCTGCCACCATTCCCTCGGGTCGTCGATATCCAGCGCCCCTTTCGCGCACTTGAGAGTGACCTCCCAATACGTGACTACGCTGAGCAGATTGGGCCCGGTTTCGAGAGCTGTTTTGGCTGCCGTGCTCAGACGTCCCGGAGCCCCCAGTGCGAAAAGGGCGATGTTCGTGTCGAGCAGTTTGCCGCTCACAGATCGCCTTCAAGAAAACGATCCAGATCAATCGGAGCATCCCAGCCCGGGTTGAACTTGATGCGACCTTCCCACCCTCCTAGCCGCACCTTGCGGCGTTTAGACGCAGGCGGAGGACCAATCTCAGCCACAGGCTTGCCGTGGCGCGTGATGATCACGCGCTCGCCATTCTCTACGGCTCGAATCAGTTCGGTGAGACGGTTTTTGGCGACGGCAGTGCTCACTTCCATGTCCCAAATTATAGCCATAATTTATGGCCATAATCAATGGACATCAGCTCAAAACCTGCCGGCCTGACTGATCCCTGTTCGCTAACCCTTCATCGCCCTGCGCTACCATGGAAGTTCACTCCCGAGGGCCTCGCATGTTCGTCGTCGTCTGGCAGTTCGAAATTGCTGAAGAGAAGATCGCCGCCTTTGAAGCCGCCTATGGCCCTGACGGCCCGTGGGCGCAGCTCTTCGGCAAATCGTCCGACTACAAGGGCACGGAGTTGCTCCGCGGCGCCTACGACTCCGGCAAGTACCTCACCATCGATCGCTGGACCAGTGAAGAAGCCTTCCGCGCCTTCCGTAAAGAGCACGATGCCGAGTACGAGTCGATCGATCGCTCTTGCGATCCCCTCGTCAGCCGCGAAACGCGTATCGGCGCCTACGCAGTCTGATCCCTGCGCGTTGCTCAATGCTCCATCGTGTGCGCGTAGTAACCTGCTGATGTGTGAACGACGGCCTCTGGCTTGTCCACCTGCACCTGCAAGGCATGGTACTCGTCCGCGCGATCCCCTGGCGCCGCGGCAAAGGTAAGCTCGTAGCTTGCATTTGCATCGCGCACCGCGGTGTTCAACTCTCCGGTAATATCCCGGCCTTGGATCAGTACTTTGCCTCCTGAGTGTTCGCTCAGCACCTGCAATGCAAGGTTGGGATACTCCGCATTCTTGACGGCTTGGACCGGCTTCAAAAAGGCCTGATAGTAGAACGGGTCCGTCCTTCCCAGGTCGAATGGGTCAAGCGTATAGAGCGTAATGTTGGCCTCGCGCAGCCCATTGGTCAGCCGCACCAGCGTGTTGAATACCCAGGTTCTCTGCTTGAGATCCGATTCATCGCCAGCGCGCGCGAATATGGGCCAGCCAGGGCTGATGAACAGGATCATCTTTTTGCCCGGCTGCTTGGCCTCAAATGCCGACAGTTGGGCGAGCTGATTCAGCGACATCTCGAGCCGCTCCGCTGCGCCATAAAATCCCGTATTGCGGCCTACAATGCGCAGCTCCGGCCCCTGTTTGTTCAAGACCGCCAGCAAAGCTGCGCCATCGCTCGTCGATCCCTGCTCCACCTTAATGCCGCTATCGGAGAAAATGGCAATCGAGGTCGGATGCGCGAGCCGGCCGCCATCTTCTTTAAGGAATTGCTCGAGCTCCACATGTTCCCTGGCTACGGCGTCGAAACCCGTGTTGATCATGTCCACAACGATCACGATGTGCACAGGGTCAGCGGGCGAGGCTTTCGAGTCCAGCGCGCGAAAGCCGGTGAGCTTGACCGGCTGCTTGTTGTCGAACAGAGTGAAGTCGCCTGCGCTCAACCCGCGAATGTGTTCGCCGGCCTTGTCCGTCACAGACACGTTGATCGTGATGCTGTGCGGATCCGTCTCCGGCACAGGCTGGCCAGGCGTATTGGGCTGCGGCGTCTGGGCCGCCGCGCCCGCGGCAATCAATCCAGGCAGGATAAATCGCGCAGCAATCCCCGCGTAATTCCAAGGGCAGAGTCGCATCATAGTGTCTCCTGGGTATGGGACTGTCTGCCGGCCAGGAAAGACTCGGCTGGGACCCTTTTGTGATATCTATCGCTCCTGTTTACTAATTTTCCCTTTTTCTTCGCTTTTTCCAGTTTTGCACGGGTCGCCCCCTGCTACAATCCCATCGAATCCGTAGAAGCCGCCGCGTGTTTTTTGCCCAAATTTCGAAGTCGCGCTTGGCGAGCCAGTCTCTTTAGAGGAGTATTCGCCATGCCTGTTCTTGATGAGCGCGCCAAAGCCGTAGAACTTGCCCTTTCACAGATCGAAAAGCAGTTCGGCAAGGGGTCGATTGTTCGTCTCGGCTCCAAAGAAGCCCTGCTGCCGATCTCGGTCATCTCCACCGGCTCCATCAGCTTCGACGCCGCACTCGGCGTGGGCGGCTTCCCGCGTGGCCGCGTCATCGAGGTCTTCGGTCCCGAGTCCTCCGGCAAGACCACCATCACCCTCCAGGTCATCGCTGAAGCGCAGCGCAACGGCGGGATGGCGGCGTTCGTCGACGCCGAACACGCCCTCGATCCCGGCTACGCCAAAAAGCTCGGCGTCGACGTCGACAATCTCCTCGTTTCGCAGCCGGACTCCGGCGAGCAGGCCCTGGAAATCACTGAAGCCCTGGTCCGCTCCGGCGCCATCGACGTCCTGGTCGTCGATTCGGTCGCCGCCCTGGTTCCCAAGGCCGAGCTGGATGGCGAGATGGGCGATTCGCATATGGGCTTGCAGGCCCGGCTCATGTCGCAGGCTTTGCGCAAGCTCACCGGCACGGTCTCCAAATCCCGCACATCCCTCATCTTCATCAATCAGATCCGCGAGAAGATCGGCGTCATGTTCGGCAACCCTGAGACCACCACCGGCGGCCGGGCCCTCAAGTTCTACTCCTCGGTTCGCGTCGATATCCGCCGCATCGCCGCTGTCAAGGAAGGCGACACCGTCGTCGGCTCGCGCACCAAGGTCAAGATCGTTAAGAATAAGGTCGCCGCTCCTTTCCGCGAGGCTGAGTTCGACATCCTCTATGGTGAAGGCATCAGCCGTGAGGGCGATGTGCTCGATATCGCCGTCAACAACAACATCGTCGAGAAGTCCGGCGCGTGGTACAGCTACGCCGGCGAGCGCATCGGCCAGGGTCGCGAAAACACCCGCGGCTATCTCAAAGAAAACAAGGAGACCTTCGCCAGGATCGATGCCGAGGTCCGTAAGAAGCTAGGCATCGGCGCCCACGCCGCAGCCGACGTTCCTGAAGTTCCCGAAGCCGGGCCGGCTGAGGCCAAGGAAGTCGTGCGCGGCCGCAAAGGGTAAGTTTTGTATATCAATTAATTGGGTAATTGGGCGGCTGCTTTCGAGCAGCCGCTCTTTTTTGACCGTCCAAAGTAGTGAAAGTAATGTATGTCATGTATGGGCACTTCTAGCAAGCCGACAGAAGAGACAACCCGCTATGCCATCAAGGCCTATGTTGAACGGCGCCGTAGAGGTTCTGCCCTTCACAGAGAGAACCGCCGACCGATATAGCATGATTCGGTCAGCGAATCGCGTGAGTCAGGCGGACGGAATTCATCTCGCATCTGCGGCTGAAGCCGGCGTCGATCTCTTCTTTACCAATGACGGAGATCTGCGCAAATTATCGATTCCCGGGATCAAGTTTTTTGCCGACCTGCAGGGGAAGGTCTTTTGAGGTGGGGGGACGATGCGTCTGCAATGGGGCGCCCGCCCAATCGGAACCGGGCCGCAATGCAGTTCGTATCTCTGTTGCGGCATGAAATGATTGCCTCTGCTCTACACTTGAACCACGCATGAAGATCGCCAGGCGAAGGCCGTTGCGGCTGTTTCCTCGGTTAATGCTCAACTGCGCTGCGCTCGTCTGCGCCCTTGTTCTACCTCTCTCAGCGCAAACCACTGCACCAGCGTCGGCCCCTACGTCCGTCCCACCTACGTCTGCGCCGCAGGCGCCCACAGTCCTCACCGATCTCCGCCCCATCCTGAGTCTCAACAGCCCCTGGCGTTTCGAGGTAGGCGATGACCTCGAATGGGCCGAGAGCGCCTTTGACGATTCCAAATGGCAGCCGGTTACGCTTGGCGACTCGCTTGCCGCGCAGGGTTTCGATACCTACAGCGGCTACGCCTGGTATCGCCTCAAGCTTCAGCCCGAGCAGTTCGCGCAGTTCGCCGACCCCGCTGCGCATGGCGGGTTGGAGCTGCTCATCACCGGCAACTCGGTCGGTCAGCTCGATGTCTTTGTCAACGGCGTGGAGGCGGCTCACACCCGCGGCATGACGGAACAGCCCGCCCTGTACCAATCGCCGCCGTTCGTCGTGCCGTTGCCGGCCCAAAGCGCCAAAGGCCCCATTGTCATCGCCATTCGCAGTTGGTCGGCGGCGCCCTATACCGTCAGCCGCGGCCTGCTCACGCGCGTGGAGCTGGGCGTTCACGACGACATCGCCGACCGGCTCGCCGTGGCCATCGATCGTCAGTGGAACGAGCGCGTCACCGCAGCCCTCCTCGTCACCTTTCTCTTCCTCTGTGTCGCTCTTCTCGGCGCGGCGCTCTACTGGGCGCAGCGTCATCACTCCGAGTACCTCTGGCTCGCGCTGCTTTGCCTCTCCGTTGCTGCCGATGCGGCTGCCGAAGCCGCCTTCGGCTTGGGCGTCGTCTCCGCGTCATTCGAGCACATCTTCTCCAGCATCGCCGGCCGCGTCTTCATGGCCATCACCCTGGAATTCGTTCTGCGCTTCACGGCCACACCGCCCGGCCGCATCGTGCGCGGCGTGCAGTTCGGCGTTCTAGTTCTGCCCATCCTCGGCATCACCGGTTGGGACCAGATCTACGATATCCTTGCCGTCGCCGCGGAAGTCATCTTCTGCGCTCTGGTCTGCGTGCTGCTCTTCCGCGCCTGGCGCCGCGGCCGTCAGGAAGCCGGCGTCATGCTTCTGCCGTTCTTCCTCGCCGCCATCGCCGACTCCGCCGACACCGTATTCGACTACGTCGTCAGCCGTCATTGGCTGCCCGAGCAGTTCGCCGCGCATCACTTCCATCTCGGCCCCATCGCGTTCGGCACGGGCGCCATCGCCTACATCGTCTTCCTTGTCAGCCTCGTCGCCGTCATCCTCTACCGCTTCATCCGCATCAGCGAGATCGAGCAGCGGTCCACCGCTGAAATCTCCGCCGCCCGTAGCGTGCAGGCGTTGCTTATTCCCACGCAGCTGCCGTCCAACAAGAATTTCATGCTCGAGAGCGCCTACCTGCCGGTCAACGGCGTCGGCGGCGATTTCTTCCAGGTCCTGCCGCTCAAAGACGACTCGCTGCTTATCGTGGTCGGCGATGTCAGCGGCAAAGGCCTGCAGGCCGCGATGAATTCCAGCACGCTGGTCGGCGCGCTGCGCAATGAGCTTTCGCACGACCCGGCCATCGTGCTCGACCACCTCAATCACGTTCTGCTCGGCGCCGTCTCCACGCCCGGCGCTGTCCCCGGCCTCGATTCGGCCCCGTGCTTCGCCACCTGCCTCTGCGCACGTGTCTATGCGGACGGAACGCTGACCATCGCCAACGCCGGGCATCTTAGTCCGTACCGCGACGGCCGCGAACTCGAACTGCCGCCCGGCCTGCCTCTCGGCGTCATCGCCGATTCGCAGTACGAACAGACAACTTTTCAGCTCAACCGCGGCGACCGTCTCGTCTTTCTCTCCGATGGCGTCGTCGAAGCGACCAATTCCGATGGCGAACTCTTTGGTTTCGAGCGCACCCAGCAGGTCAGCCACGAACCGGCCCGCTACATCGCACAGACCGCGCAGCGCTTCGGTCAAACCGACGACATCACCGTCGTCTCTCTCTATGTCGCCTCGCGCGCCGCCCACCCCGCCAACGAGCAGGCCCTGCAAACAAGCTGATCCCCGCTGCTGGATTGCGTTCCTATAGCGCGTGTCGGGGCGCGCTCAGCTGGAAAGCATCTAACTTATCCGGCCGCAGCCACTGATCTCTAATCCATGTTCCCTCGCTTCTCATGCCGTAGAATCGCAATGAGCCGCATCCATGAGCGTCAAAGCCCTCTATCCCGGGACCTTCGATCCGCCCACTAACGGGCACATCGATCTCATCCATCGTGGCGCCAAGCTCTTTGAACATCTCACCGTCGCCATCCTCAAAAACCCGGTCAAAAATCCCCTCTTCACCGTCGAAGAGCGCGTCGAGATGCTCCGCGAATCAACCGGCTCTCTCGGCAATGTCTCCGTCGCCACCTTCGACGGCCTCATGGTCGACTTCGCCCGCCGCCTCGAAGCCACAGCCGTGCTGCGCGGCATCCGCGCCATCTCCGACTACGAGCACGAATTTCAGATGGCCCTGATGAACCGCCGCCTGGCGCCTGAGATCGAGACTGTCTTCCTCCAGCCCGCCGGCCGCTACTCCTTCGTCAGCTCGCGCATGGTCAAGGAGGTCTTCGGCTTCGGCGGAGACGTCACTGGGCTGGTGCCGCCCAACGTCCTCAAGCGCCTCCGTACCCGCATCAACGGCAGTTGAAGAGCGCCTTCCTAGAGTTGGTTATGGCAGCCTCGTCACCTTTCTTCGACGCCTCCACTCCCGATGCTCCCGTCCGCGGCTTTCTTCACCGCGCCGCCGATCCCAACGCAAACGCCCTCATCCTCACCCACGGCGCCGGCGCCAACTGCCAGGCGCCTCTGCTCGTCACGCTTGCCGAAGCATTCTGCGCCGCAGGCGTCACCGTCCTCCGCTGTGATCTGCCCTTCCGCCAATCGCGTCCAAGCGGCCCTCCACCACGCGGCAGCGCGGAACGCGATCAAGCCGGTCTACGAGCTGCCGTCGTCGCCGTGCGTCGGGAGACCGCAGGCCGCATCTTTCTCGGCGGCCACTCCTACGGCGGACGGCAAGCCTCGATGCTGGCGGCCGAAGGTCCGTCGCTCGTCGACGCGCTCCTCCTGCTTTCCTATCCTCTCCATCCGCCCAAGCGCCCGGACCAACTACGCACCAGCCACTTCTCCGGCCTCAAAACGCCAGCGCTCTTTGTGCACGGCGCACGCGACGGCTTCGCCACGAGCGCCGAAATCGAAGCCGCACTCAAACTCATCTCCGCGCAAACAGAACTGCTCTCGGTTCCAAGCGCAGGCCATGAACTGCTCAGCCCGCGCAACCACGCCGAGCTTCCTCCGCAAATAATCAGCGCATTTTTATCGTTTGTGCACCGGGTATATTAGGCCAGCAAGCCATGACGGACGGGACTGGCGGTTGCGCAAGTGCATTCCATTGATAGAACAGGAGGAATAACATGAATCTCTCCAACCCAACGCGTCGCAGAACCTTCCTGCAATCGGCGTTCGCAGCTGCGACCGCGGCTTTCATCGGGAATAAAGCTGAAGCCGTTCTCACTGCCGAACCGGCCCCTGCGTTCGCCGTCGATGCGCTTTACAGCAGCACGCTCTCCTCCACAACTCTCCAGGGTGAGGTTGCCGACCGCCTCTGTATCCGCAAGCTCGTCGATGCCTGGGCGCACTATGCCGACCGCCGCATCGCCGACCGCCAGGCAGGCCTGTTCACGCCAGACGGGGTTATTTACAACTATGAGGGCGAACCGGAAAGTCATTCCCCAACGTCGACTCTCCGAGGCCGCGCGGAGATCGTCAAAGCTCTGGCCGTGCTCAATCAATACAAAGCCACGCTTCACATGAATGGGCAGAGCGACATTGCGATCAACGGCGGTCACGCAGTGGGAGAAACATACTGCCTGGCCCACCAACTTTCCGAAGACCAGGGTAAGACCACACTTGAAGTTCTGGGAATTCGCTACTACGACCGCTTTGTGCGCGAGAACGGCGCGTGGTTTTTCATCGAGCGTAAACTCATCCGGGACTGGACCGACAAACGCCCGCAGCCTGTCTAAGACCGCTGAAGGTTCCCCCCGCCCCAAAAATCTGTAAAAATAGAAGCATCATGACTGTCGCCGCTCCCGCGAAGATCTTTGCCGACCGCATCGGCCGCATTGAAGTTTCCGCCACCATGGCCGTCGCCGCCGAGGCCGCCAAACTGCGCGCCCAAGGCATTAACCTGGTCGATTTCGGCGCCGGAGAGCCGCATTTCCCGACGCCGCGCCACATCAAAGACGCAGCCATCGTGGCCATCGAGGCCAACTTCACACGCTATACCGTCGTCCCCGGCATCCCCGAGGTGCGCAAGGCCATCGTTGAGCGCCACGCCTGCGACTTTGGCTCCGACTACTCCATCGACGAAGCCATCTTCACTACTGGAGAGAAGCACGCGCTGTTCAACGCCATCCAGATACTGGTCGATCACGGTGACGAAGTGATTCTGCCCGTTCCTTATTGGGTCAGCTTCAAAGACATCATTCAGTACGCCGGCGGCAAGGTCGTCTTCCTCGAGACCAGCGAAGCGGAAAACTTCCGCATCACCGCCGACGCCATCGAAAAGGCCATTACGCCGCGCACCAAGGCCATCATTCTCAACTCGCCGTCGAACCCGGCAGGCTCCATCCTGTCCGCGGAAGATCTCGAACAAATTGTCCGCCTCGCCCATGAGCGCGGCATCTATCTCATCCTGGACGAGTGCTATGTCTATCTGAACTATGGCGGGAAGCCTGTCTCCGGCGGCTCCTTCACTTGGGCCAAGGAGCATCTCGTCGTTCTCGGCTCGCTCTCCAAGACCTACGCCATGACCGGCTGGCGCGCCGGCTATGCGCTCGCGCCCAAGCCCATCATCGCCAATCTCAACAAGCTTCAGTCGCAGCAGACCTCGAACGCCACCAGCTTCGTGCAGAAGGCCGCAGCCGCCGCGCTAGCTGGTCCGCAGGACTGCGTCGCCGAGTTCCGCGCCGAGTTCATCGAGCTGCGCGATCACATGCTAAAGAGGCTTTCCGAAATTCCCGGCGTCACCTGCACCAAGCCCGAAGGCGCCTTTTACGTCTACCCCAACATCTCTGCTTTTCTCGGCAAAGGCGGCATCCGCACCGCAACCGAGTTGGCCACCAAGCTCCTGCATGAGGCCAAAGTCGTTACGGTTCCGGGCGAGGCTTTCGGCACCAGCGAGCACATCCGCCTGTCCTATCCCGTCACGAAAGAAAGCATCGACGAAGGAACGCGGCGTATGGGCGAGTATTTGACTAAGCTCGCCTAACAACCCCCAGATCAAGTCGTTCGACCGCAAGCATCTTCAAAAGATGACACGGCCCACCCCCGGTGTGTTGATTCCGCTCCGGGTCTGGGCAAACCGGCGCCAACTCAAGTAGGATGGGTCTTCCATGCCGAATGCGATCGATTTTCGACCAGTCATTCTTGCCGGCGGAAGCGGAACGCGCTTCTGGCCGCGCTCCCGCCGGGCCCATGCCAAGCAGGTTTTGGCGCTCGATGGCGAGCGCTCCATGATCCAGCAGACCGTCGAGCGCCTTAAGCCGCTGGCCAGCGCCGAAAAAACCTGGGTCATCACCAACGAATATCTTGCCGATGAGATCGCCGATCAGCTGTCTGGCGTGCCGGTCAACCAGATTGTGAAGGAGCCGGTCGCGCGCAACACCGCGCCAGCCTGCGGCCTCGCCGCATTTCTCATCGAGCGGCAGAATCCCGACGCGATCCTCGGCATCTTTCCCTCCGATCACGTCATCGCCGATGAGCCGCGCTTTTTGAAAGCCCTGCATAAGGGCATTGCTCTCGCCGCAGCCGGCGACAATATCATCGTCCTCGGCATCGAGCCCACGCGCCCAGAGACCGGCTACGGCTATATCGAAACCGGCGATCACACCCGCGATGGCAGCGCGCTCCACGTCCGCCGGTTCACCGAGAAGCCGAATCTCAATCGCGCCGAAGAGTTC
>DATHNJ010000091.1:0-3999 GCA_035486155.1 Occallatibacter sp.
GCCCACACCAATGCAATGACCCCGAGCAACATGTACGGCCTGACAATACGCAGCGTCTCCGAACGTAGATAGGCGTCGTAAAGATGCGCAGCCTGCATCTGCGCGACCTGCGCTGGTTTCAGCTCGACGCCGGAAAAGATGAAAACCGTGCCAACGAGGACTCCGGCGATCGAACCGAGCGGATTAAACGCCTGCGCGAAGTTGAGACGGAGTTCTGATGTGGCCGGAGCGCCGAGCTGCGCGATAAAGGGATTGGAGGCCGTCTCAAGACAAGATGCGCCCGCCGCAATCACAAACAGGGCGAAGAGAAAAAAGGAGTAGCTTTGCGCCAGAGCCGCGGGCCAGAAGAGAAATGAGCCGATCGCGAACAGCGTTAGGCCCACCATAAAACCGGCTTTGTATCCCCAACGGCGCATCAGCAGCGCGGAAGGGATAGCAAGCAGAAAGTAGCCCAAGTAGAACGCCGATTGCACCAGGCCCGCTTGCAGTCGGGTAATGGCAAAAGACTTCATGAACTGGCGAATCAAAATGTCGTTCAGGTTGTTGACAATGCCCCAGAGCGCAAAGAGCACGGTCACCAACAGGAATGGAACAAGGAATCCCGCAGGGATCATACGAACGCCGGAGGGGCGTTCGCGGTAGCTCGAGGAAGGCAGGTTGGAGATCGGCATTGTGGTATCCGTTTTCGACGCGAGGATCGTTGTTGAACAAGATAGCGCCGACTCGCCAGAGACGGCAGGCCGCATCCTCTATACGCCGCAGAGGTGAACGTGAATTCCGAGCGCCGCAAACATTGCGGCTTTTACTGCGAGCGCCTTGTCGGCCTCTTCGGGCGACGGCGCATAGGCGACCTGAACGTGGTTGGCCCGGTGGCGCGCCATAAACTGATCGCGATTTACGCCGTGCAGAACGACGTGCATCATCGGCCACTGTGCAGTGGTGAGGCTCCAGCGCCGTTGGGTTTCTGCTTCCGGCAGTTCGAGCGCGGTGGCCCGGCCCATGTCTACGTGCAGTTGATGATTCTCGACGAAGACCCGGCTCCAGACCACATCCCCTGGCTTGCAGACGCCCTTGAGCGTGCCGCCGCCGAGCCGGAAGTACATAGGAGGCTGGCGCTCGCTGCGCGCCTTGGCGTAACCGCCTGCGATATGTGATGGAGGAACGGCGCCGGAGATCTGATAGACCCACACGTAGTCGTCTACGCCGGCGCCTTTGTAGTGCTCGCCCCAGCGAACATCGTGGAGAGTCGTCGCGGGATCGATATGCATCGCGGTGAGAACGCGATTGGTCACCAGCGCGTCGACGCCTGCGCACTCGTCCACTTCATTAAAGTGCGGCAGCGGCGCGCCTGCGTACAGTTCCTGTCCATCGGCGCCTTTCACCGGCGGGCGGTCGGCGTTGTTCAAGAGCCCTTCGACCAGATCGGATGCGGGGACGCTGTCCTTAAGACCCTGCTGATACTGGATTCCAATCGCATCGCATCCGAAGCTGCCTGCAATGCGGAGAGCGGCGATGTACATCTTGCATTGCTCAAGAATTTGCTCGTCGGTAAGGTCGGTGGCGGAGTTCTTTCCAGTAACAAACGTCATGCCACGATCATCGAGCCATTCACGAACAGCCTGCGCTTCGGAATCGGGAACCTGCAGCATGGCGGCGACGAGGGCTGACTGGCTGAGGCGCTCCTTGTAAATGCCGGCATTGTTGAGCAGAGAGTCTTCGACGATGGCGTTGTACATGCCCATGCATCCCTCATCGAAGACGCCAAGAATCGCATGGCGAAATTTCAGATCGGCCGCGAGGGATTCGCCAAGCGCACGTTCCGCCTCAGGCAGCTCTGCGAGCTTCAGGTCACGAATGTGGCTGAAGTCATGCGTGATCTTCTTCTCCTTGAGCCATTGGCGAATGCCGTTGCGGAAGAAGTCGTCGGTGAAATCCACGCTCCAAAGGGTGCTGAACTTTACGCCTGCCTTATGCAGGCTCGCATTGAGATTGAGCATCCCGACCAGACCGGGCCATTCGCCGGCCCAGTTCGCCACAGTGAGAATAGGGCCGCGGTGATGCTGCAGGCCGGCCAGCACGTTATGGCTGTATTGCCAGACAGCTTCGGCAACCACAAGCGGGGCCTCGGGGTGGATGGTCATGAAGACATCCATTCCCATGCGCTGGCTGGAGATGAAGCCGTGGCCGCGCGCGGGGTCGCAGCCGTGGCCGCGACGCACTTTGATGCCTTCGGCTGCAAACGCCGCGATGACGCTCGCCTCCATTTTGGATTGCGCGGGCCAGCACATCTGGTTTGCAGACTCGCGCAGATCGCCGCTTGCAATCAAAATAACTTCATCGGCTGCGACAGGCGCCGGTTCAGTGATAAACGGTAATTGATAATGAGATGCCATCGAGCTTTCTCCTGGAGCTATGCAGCTCTTGTTGATCGTTCTATGCGCAAGCGGGGCTTAGTGTGCGGAACTGGCGGCCGGCGCGTGATCCGCCGCTTTCATCCTGGCGCGCAGTTTTGCGTCTGATTCAGCGCCCCAGTATTTGCAATCCAGTTGAAGAAATACCGAAGTGTATGGAATGGTCATATTGGTTTTAAGAATGAGGACGTGGAAGCTCTTGCCGAGATCATTGACCTGATCGATAAGGGTCTGATGCAAGACCGAGTCGGCGGAAACTCCTGCGAGCCGGTTCTTCAGTTGTTGGCGGTATCGATCTACGCCCGGAGCTTCGCTCTCCTGCAAATACTGCAGCTCCGCATCGGTGTGGACGATAGGCTGAACATGCTCGGAGTTCTTGATCGAATCGAGCACGTAGTCAATAACGGCGAGCTGATCTGCGCCCGTCTCCACTGTCTCGACGCCCGCTCCGCTCTGCAACGGATAGGCCGAATCAACAACGACGATCCAGTTGCGATGACCCAACAACGGCAGTTCATCCTTGACCTTTTGCTGCCAAGGGCTCTGAGCCTGGACAGCGAGTGCACTCGATAGCATGACAACGCATCCCACAATCGTTTTAAATTTCACTTTTCCCTCGTTCCTGTTCCCAAACTGTTGCGATCTCATAACGGCTTGAGATTCTTTCCGTCGTCTTCATCCGAGGACTTGTCCTGCTGAGTGCGCGTATCAAGCACTTCCCGAGCCTCGCTTGCCTTTGTAAAGTCCGAATTGTGTTTGTATGCCGCAATGGCCTGCTCCATTCGCGGCATATCGCCTACGGCCTTGTAGGCGCGAGCCAACAGAAACCAGGCGCTCGCATCGGTTGTCTCAACGCCAACGTACTTCAAAAGTTCCTGAATGGCCGATGGGTACCGTTTCTGACCGAGATCGATTTTGCCAAGGAGCCTGTATGCAGCGATAGGCGGACGATCGAGCCCAAGAGCTTTGCGCAGCAGTAGCTGCGCGTGCGTCTCGTCTCCCGAGAGAAGGTGGACGCGGGCTGCCTGCACATAGGCATCGGCCGCGTACGGCGAGAGGGAAAGCTCAGAGTCGCACTCGACGATCGCCTCTTGGATGCGCCCTGTGTGGGAGAGGGCGTTGCATAAATCTCCGTGAATGCGAGGAAGATCGGGCTTCTTTTCGATGACAATGCCATACTGGCGAATTGCCTCATCGAAGTCGTCGGAAGCCGCGGCGGAGTCGGCAAGAACCTGGTGAGCGCGATAGGAATCCGCATCCATTCGCGAGACTCGCTCGAAAGCCTCGCGCGCCTTGGCTTCGTCTTCGTGAATGCTCTCGTAGAGCTGGTCTGCGGAAGCGGGGTCAGAGGACTGCGACGCATTGCTTGCCGTGGATGATCCACCGAGGGCCACGACTTTGTCATGCAAGGCGGTGAGGTCCGGTCGTTTCTGAAGGGCGATTGCGTAGAGTTGGAGCGCCTTCTCCTTATTTCCCCGGGCTTCATACTGTTCCGCGGCAAGCTGCCAGGTTCTGCCGCCATCGGGCGCTATGCGCAAAAGCCCTTCGATGGCTGCTTTTCCCATCTCAAGATAACAGCGGCCCAGTG
>DATHNJ010000092.1:0-2701 GCA_035486155.1 Occallatibacter sp.
CCCCGGGCCTGAGTCCGTGGAGCAAGATCGCGATGATTGAAGCCTCGCGCTTCAACCCGGGGGTAGCTTACGTGGCGGTCGATCGCCATCGCCTCGACGATCAGAAGCCGTACATTTATCGCACTCGTGATTACGGCAAGACGTGGCAACCGATCGCCAATGGCATTGCCGGTAACTCCTTCGTGAACGCGATTCGCGAGGACACCGAAGTCAAGGGCCTGCTCTACGCCGGAACCGAGCTCGGGATTTATGTTTCGTTCAATGACGGTGATCAGTGGCAGCCGCTGCAGTTGAACCTGCCGGTGACGTCGGTACGCGACATCACGATTCACCAGGACGATTTGATCATCGCGACGCATGGCCGCTCATTCTGGATTCTGGACGACATCACGCTCTTGCGGCAGATGAGTTCGCAATCGGCAGGTGCGCCGCGGCTGTACAAGCCGTCGATGGCGGTTCGTATCGACAACGATGTGTTCCTGGGATCGCCGCTTCCGCCCGAGGAGCCTATCGCCAAGAACCCGCCGGACGGCGCGATCATCGACTACTACCTGCCCAGCGCGGCGAAGAGCGTGAAGCTGGAGATTTTCGATTCCACCGGCAAGCTGGTGCGCAGCTTCTCCGCGGGACAAAAGAAGCAGGCACCGCATCCGCCGATGGCGATCGCCGAGATCTGGATTCCCAAGCCGGTCGTGTTGGAGAATACGGTGGGGTCGCATCGATTCGTGTGGGACCTGCGCTGGGGCAGCTCGGGCGCGAACGCCGAGATCGATGAAGAAGGCTTTGGAGCTCCGCGCGGGCCGCGGGCGGCACCGGGAAACTATCAGCTGAAGCTGACGGTCGATGGCAGCACGCTTACACAACCGTTAAAGCTCACGATGGATCCGCGGTCGCAAGCGACGGTGGCTGAGCTGAACGAACAGTTGCGACTGGGACTGGAAATCTTCTCCGAGCTGCGGGCGACTCGCAAGGCGCTGGCCGAGATCGGCGCGGTGAAGAAACAGATCGCCGCGTTGCCGGCACAGTTCCTGTCGAAGCATCAGGAGACGCTCGGGGAGGTGACGAGTTTGAACGGACAAATCGAGAGAATCGAGAAAGGCGAGAAGACTGCGCCAGGCGCGGTCAGCGGGCTCGATTCGGCATCGATGGGCCTGGGCGCTGCTCTTCGGGTTGTGGAGAATAGCGACCGCGCCATACCGTCGCAGGCGATCGAGTTGTATCAGGAAGCGGACCGCGTGGCTAAGAGCGGGATAGCTGACTGGACGCGAGTCAAGAGCGAGCAGCTCAGCCGGCTGAATGAGTCGCTGAAAAAGGCGGGGCAGGGGACGATACAGATCTCGGAGATTGAGCGCGAGGTGGAATTTCTGTTGTCGCAGTGATCAACTTTGAGTGCCCCAGGTTTCGCGGGGTTCGAAACATGGGAGGATGTCCCATAGCTTGTGCAGAAAACTCCCATGTCTCGAAATGCGCGAGACATGGGGCACCCGGCTGTCATCGTGAAGGAAGCATCTGCTTTCCTATGGGCGAACAGCAGATCCCTCGCGCCAGAACACGGCGCTCGTGATGACAATTTGTGAGAGGGAATGCGCTGAGCTAAAGCGAGAACCTTACCGCTCCAGCAGCCGCTCCAGATCTTCAAAAAACGCGGGATACGAAATCGCGACGCACTCGGCGTTGTGAATCACGCTGTCGCCCTCGGCTCTGAGAGCTGCAATGGTAAACGCCATAGCAATGCGGTGGTCGTCATAGCTCTCGATCTCTGCGCCATGCAGACGTTGGCCTCCGGGAATGCGCCAGCCTGCTTCGGTCTGTTCGACCTCGGCACCCATAACTCGGAGATTCTTCGTGACCGCGCTCAAGCGATCAGATTCCTTCACGCGTAGTTCGCCGGCATCGCGAACCTCCAGGCCTCCCACGGTGTAGGGCGCGATCGCGGCCAGCACCGGCAACTCGTCAATGAGCAGCGCCGTCAGCGCTCCCTCAATCAGCACATGTCTTCCCTGCCCGGGCACCAGAGCGATGGTGCCGACCAACTCGCCGTGACTCTCCTCGACGCGCACCATCGAGATGCGGCTGCCCATCGCGCTTAGCACATCGAGCAGCGCCGATCGCGTTGGGTTCAGCAGCACGCCGTCGATCACCAGGTTCGACTCGGGAAAGATCGCAGCCGCGCTCAAGAAAAATGCGGCGGAGGAAATGTCTCCGGGAACGTACGCCTCCAGCGCCTGCACAGTCTGCTCGCCCTGAATGCTGACGGTATTGCGATCGCGCTGGACTTCGACACCGAAGGCACGCAGCGCCAGCTCACCGTGATCCCGCGTTCGCGCCGGCTCTTCGACCGACGTCTTGCCTTCCGCCAGCAGTCCCGCGAAGAGCACAGAGGTCTTCACCTGCGCGCTGGCGACGGCAGGCCGATACTGGATGCCGTGCAGCTTTGCGCCATGAATTTCCAGCGGCGCGCGTTCTCCTTCGGCGGATTTAATCTGCGCGCCCATCTGGGTCAGCGGCTCGATCACCCGCTTCATCGGACGCCGTGACAGCGACGCATCGCCAATCAACACACTGCTGAACGGTTGTCCGGCGAGGATGCCGGACAACATGCGCATGGTTGATCCGGAGTTACCGCAATCGAGCGGTGCGGTCGGCGCCTGCAACTCCAGGCCACGCGCCTCGATCGTGACGATTCCTTTGTCGTCGCGTT
>DATHNJ010000093.1:0-2423 GCA_035486155.1 Occallatibacter sp.
GCGCTTCATGAATTGCCGCTCGACCGGTACCCTCTAACACCACGGCTTTCATTGCGCTGCTCCTGGCATGTTTTTTCGCGAAGCTCGATGATAGACCAACCCGCAACTGTTCGCCCGCAGCGTGGCCGCTGTATTCTTGCCTTGTCGAGGGCTGTACATGCCTCAACCCTCCGCATCCAAGGAATCCATGATCGCCGACGTCCTGCAAATCGATCCCTGTGACAACGTCCTCGTAGCTCTCAAGCCGCTCAAAGCCGGAACCGAAGTCCATTACGGCAATCAGTCCTGCAAGATCGTCGAAGACATTCCGGCCAAACACAAGCTGGCCATCGCCGATCTGGCGCCCGGCGACTTCATCTTTCTCTACGGCATGGTCGTCGGCGAGGCAGTCGTCCCCATTCCACGCGGCGGCCTCATCTCGACGCGAACCATCCGCCATCGTGCCGGTGAGTACACCGCAAAGCGTCTCCCCGCTTCTTTCCCGCTGCCGGACCCTGGCGCCTGGGCATCGCGAACCTTCAGCGGCTACCGCCGCGCCGACGGCCAGGTCGGCACGCGCAATTACTGGATCGTGCTTCCGCTCGTCTTCTGCGAGAACCGCAACGTGGAGCGCATGCGCGAGGCCCTTGAAGAAGAGCTGGGCTACGGCGGCTCGCACAACAGCTATCGAGGCCACGTCCGTGATCTCGTCCGGCGCCAGGCCAGCGGCGGCGGACCTCGCGCGGATGAGCAGGCGCAGTCGCGCGCCGAGCGCATCTTCCCCAACATCGATGGCATCCGTTTTCTTACCCACGAAGGAGGCTGCGGCGGAACGCGCCAGGATGCACAGGCTCTCTGCGGTCTGCTCGCCGGCTACATCCATCACCCCAACGTCGCAGGCGCCACCGTGCTGAGCCTCGGCTGTCAGAACGCGCAGGCTAGTATGCTGCTCGACGAATTGCGCGCCCGCGATCCTGAGATGACCAAGCCTGTGCTGGTCTTTGATCAGCAGAAGTCCGGCCGCGAGTCGGCGCTGATGACGCGCGCCCTCGATCAGACCTTCGACGCGCTCGTTAAGGCAAACCAGGTCGCGCGTACGCCTGCGCCGCTCTCCGCGCTCACCATTGGACTCAAGTGCGGCGGATCGGATGGATTCAGCGGCATCTCCGCCAACCCGACGCTCGGCTACTTGTCGGATCTGCTCGGCGAACTAGGCGGCAAGACGCTGCTGTCAGAGTTCCCCGAGTTGCACGGCGTCGAGCAGGAGCTGATCAATCGCTGCGCCACTGATGCTCTTGCGCAACGCTTCTATGACCTCATGCAGGCATACTCGGCGCGCGCCAAGGCCGTTCATTCGGGCTTCGAGATGAATCCCTCGCCGGGCAACATCGAAGACGGTCTGACCACGGACGCGATCAAGTCAGCCGGCGCCGCGCGCAAGGGCGGCGTTGCGCCCGTCCGCGATGTACTCGATTTTCCGGAGTACGCCAGGACCACCGGGCTCAGCCTGCTCTGCACGCCGGGCAATGATGTCGAATGCGTCACGGCGCAAGCAGGCGCCGGTGCGAATTTAGTTCTCTTCACCACCGGCCTCGGCACGCCCACCGGCAATCCCGTCGCGCCGGTGATCAAGATCTCCACCAACTCGACCCTCGCCGAGCGCATGGCCGACATCATCGACTTCGACGCCGGCGGCATCGTCAGCGGCGAAGCCACCATTCCAGCCTGCGCACAGCAATTGTTGGATCTCTGTATCGAGGTCGCCAGCGGTGAGCGCTTCACCAAGGCCGAGCTGCTGGGGCAGAACGATTTCATTCCCTGGAAGCGCGGCGTTTCGCTATAGAAAAAATGGACAGAATTAATTTGAGTTCCGCCGCACCTTTACGAGTTTTTTACTCGAGTAACGACGCCGCCACAGCGAGCGCTGTAATCGCTGCGGTCTCTGCGCGCAGGATCCGCGGTCCGAGCGAGACCGCCTTCCACCCATGCGCGTCGTAGAGCGCTTCCTCATCCGGCGCCCATCCGCCTTCCGGCCCGATCGCAATCTCAATCGCCGGAATCTGGACGCCGGCGCTGTCGATCGCCTCCTCCAGCGCTGCGCGTAAGGTCGTCGAGCGCTCCTGCTCGGCGAGTACGATGCGCTTGGCTGTCGATTCTGTCCTCACGCGCTCTGGGAGCATCACCGGGTCGTGAATCACCGGCACATCGGAGCGCCGGGCTTGCTGCGAAGCCTCGTGCGCAATGCGGCGCCAACGCTCCACGCGTTTCTCCGAAGCATGGGAGAGATGCTTTTCGCTGCGCCGCGCGATCACCGGCGCGATCTCCGCGATGCCGAGCTCGGTCAGTTTTTCGATCGCCCACTCCATACGGTCGAACTTGTAGATCGACATTACCAGCGTAATGGGAAGCGCGGGCTCGGCATTCATCTCCGCAAGCAGATTGAA
>DATHNJ010000094.1:0-6070 GCA_035486155.1 Occallatibacter sp.
CGACGCGCTACATTGCGCGTTATTTGGCGACGAAGAAAAATATCACCGTGATGACGACCTCGCTTGCGGTCCTCGAAGAGCTTGCGGGCAGCCAGAGCGTCGAGGTGCGTCTGACGGGAGGCGTGTATCGACGGAGCAGCCACGATCTTTCCGGCAACGCGGTGCTCGATTCGCTGGGCGGCATTCACGCGGACAAGGTGTTTTTCGGCGCGGCGGCGTTGTCGTTCCACAAGGGCGTGATGAACTACGACGCGGAGATGCCGAAGGCGTTTCTACGTGCGGGCCGCGAGCGGGTGCTGGTGATCGACAGCAGCAAGATCGGCGTGGAAGCTGTTTATAAGCTCTGCTCGCTGGAAGAGTGCGACATCGTGGTGACGGATAGCAAGGTGAAGTCGGCTGATGCGACGCGGTTGCGCAAGTTGACTAGTGTGATGGTGGCGGCTGCTGGGGCGTAGTGGCCCATCCACACAAACGCCCAGGCGCGTGTTCTTCGTGGCCCGGCAAAAAAGCAATTCCGGATCCCTCGGCTCCGGTTCCGCTTTACGCCAGGGTTGCTGGGGATGCCGGTCGCTGGATGAGGTTCGTACTTTCCCACGTCTCTTCGAGACATAGGGCGCCCATTTTCTAACTGATCGAAGCATTGCGGAAAGCGGATTCTCTTCGGTGGGCTTTCCGCCCTGGCCCTCGAAAATAAGGGCGTTGATTTAGCGCGGGCGTGCGAACTCGGTCCGATGGCGCGAATAGAAGAAGTAGATAACCAGGCCGAGCGCGAGCCAGCCGAAGAAGCGAATCCAAGTAATGATCGGCAGGCCGGCCATGAGCAGGAAGCAGAAGAGCACGCTCAGCACCGGAATGACCGGACCAAACGGGACCCGGAAGCCGCGGCGGCGATGGGGATCGCGGTAACGCAGGATGATGACGCCGATCGACACTAGCATGAAGGCGAAGAGAGTGCCGATGTTGGAGAGATCGGAAAGCAGCTCGATGTCGAACAGGCCTGAGGGAATGGCGACCAGGAAGCCAGCAACCCAGGTAGAAAACGCCGGGGTGCGAAATACCGGATGCACGTTGGAGAAGATCTTGGGCAGCAGGCCGTCGCGCGACATGGAGAACCAGACGCGGGACTGGCCGAGCTGGTAGACCAGCAGCGAGGAAATCATGCCCATCATCGCGCCGATGAGGACCACCAGGCGGACCCAATGCAACGGATGGCCGCCGGGCAGATGTGAGAGCTTCTTGAGCGCATTGACGACCGGAGCAGCGTCGTCGACCATCGATTGCCACGGGACCAAGCCGGTCAAACAAACCGCGACGGCGAGATAGAGCACTGTGCAGATAATGAGCGTGGCGATGATGCCGATGGGTAGGTCGCGCTGCGGACACTTGCACTCTTCAGCGGCGGTGGAGACGGAGTCGAATCCAATATAGGTGAAGAAAATGATGGAGCCGCCCGTGAGCACGCCGGACCAACCGTTGGGCATATAAGGATGCCAGTTGGACGGATGCAGGTAGCCGAGCGCGGCCATAACGAAGATGAGGATGGCGACGATCTTGATGGCGACCATGCCGTTGTTGACGCTGGCCGACTCGCGAATTCCTCGCACCAGAATGACGGTGAGCAGCAGGACGATGATGAAGGCGGGAATGTTGAAGCCAAAGTGCCAGCCGGGATTGTAGAGCGTGTTGCCCTGCAGATCGGTCATGCCGTCGGAGAGATAAGCAGGCGTGATCCATTTGAGCGGGGGTTGCAGGCCGAACCAGTCGAGAAAGTCGACCACGTGCGCGCCGAAGCCGACGCTGACGGTCATGTTGGAGCCGGCGTATTCAAGGATGAGGTCCCAGCCGATGATCCATGCGATGAGTTCGCCGAGGGTAGCGTAGGTGTAGGTATACGCCGAGCCCGCGATGGGGATCATGGAGGCGAGCTCGGCGTAGCAAAGGCCGGTGAGCGCGCAGACGATCGCAACCAAAATGAGCGAGAGCGAGATGGCCGGGCCGGCGCCGGGACGGCCGCCGAGCGCGGTGTGGTGAATGATGTATTCGGCCAGAGGCGTGTTGACGACGCTGGTGATCGAGGCTTTGCTGCCGGAGATTGCTGTGCCGATGACGGTGAAGATGCCGGAGCCGATGACTGCGCCGATGCCGAGAGCGGTGAGTGATAACGGGCCGAGCGTTTTTTTCAGCGCGCGCTCGGGCTCTTCCGAGTCGCGGATGAGCTTATCGATGGATTTGCAGGCAAGCAGTTGGCTTGGCAGCGCGATTCTCCTTGAGCTGACAGAAAGAGAGACGAGCGATTCCGTCGATGGTGAGAAGCTTAAGCCGCAGTGTACATGATGAGGATTGGAGGGCGGATGGCCGCGTGAGCGCAGTGCAGATTCTATAAGGAAGAGGGATCGAGCGGAGGATAGGTGAAGTGCTCCGGACCAGCATAAAAGCCGGTCCGGAGTGAAGCATTTTGGACAAGCTGAAGCTTAGCGCTTCGACTGGCCGCGCACGAGTTTCTTGACCTTCTTTTTGTTGGAGCCGCGCGGCGTGGTGCGCTTGGCCTTGGGCGCGGCTTTTTTGCGGGCTGCGCGCTTGACCTTCTTGCGCTCCTGCGTATCTTCGATCTTTTTTGTGTCTGCCACTGTTTGAGAAAACCTCGTTCCGTCAGATTGATTCGGGCTGCCCGCGCCTGCGGGCGTTGCGAATTCAATGGTAGCAGGGAATGAAGCGCGAAAGAAAGGCGCGCGCCGCTGGAAAGGGGCGCGATCGATCGCGGATCTGGGTCTGGATCGGCCATCGGCCGGACCATGCCGCAGGCCATTTTGTGGGGCGGCTCGTCCCGATGGCGACAACGCAATGGACCGGCGGCGGGCGAAGCGCTAATGTGAATAGGATGCGCGGCGCACGGAGACAGTGTAGCTGGGCGCGACGAGGAAGATGGCGGCTTCGAGCGCACAAACCGGGACGCAAGCGGGAATATGGATCGGCGCGGCGGCGAGCGCCGCGCAGCCCTCGCTGATTCGCCGCTTGATGGGGCGCTGGATTGTGCGGGCGTTGCTGGCCGCCGCAGGATGGAGCGCGCTCGGCGTGTTGTTCGCGCTTCCGAGCTTGGGCACCAACGGTTGGCTCATGGAGTTGCGCATCTACCTCGCCCAGTGGTGGACCTGGGGACTGCTGACTCCAGCGATTATGGCTGCGGACCACAGACTGCCGTTTTCGCCGAGAGAACTCGGGCAGCGATTGGTGGCCCATTTGCCGCTCAGCGTCGTCTTCACTATGGTCTGCTTCTACCTCTTCACGGTGTTGCGCGCGACCTTTGGGGTGACGCCGTGGAGTTCGTTGCAACTGAATCAACAATTCAGCGCGACAGTGCTGGGATGGCAGGTCTGGTACTGGCTGGTGTACTGGATCATCGTGGGCGGGCTTCAAGCCTATACCTACTATGAGCGCTATATCAGCAGCGAACTGCGGCTGGAGCGGCTGGAGCACAGCTTCGCCGAGGCGCGGCTGAATGCGCTGCGCATGCAGCTCGATCCGCATTTTCTGTTTAACGCGCTGAATACGATTTCTTCGCATGTGGAACGCGATCCCAAACTGACGCGGCGGATGATCGAGCATCTGGGTGATTTGCTGCGACTGTCGCTGGAGTCACGGGACAAGCAGGAGGTCCCGCTGGCCGAGGAGCTATCGTTCCTGGAGCACTATCTGGCGATTCAAAAGATCCGATTCGGCGCACATTTGAAGGTGAAGATGCAGGTCGATCCGGAGGTGCGATTCGCCGCGGTTCCGGCGCTGGTGATTCAGCCGCTGGTGGAGAACGCGATTCGGCATGGAATTTCGCGAAGAGCTGCCGGCGGAACGGTGACCGTGCAGGCGGCGTCGGTGGGCGGGCGGCTGGCGTTGCGCGTTTTGGACGATGGCGTCGGGTTGCCGCAGGGTTGGACGATGGGGAGTTCGGCTGGATTGGGACTGTCAATTACGCGCGAGCGGATTGCGGGGCTGCATCCGAATGGAGAAAGCCGCTTCGAATTGCGGAATCGCGCAGAGGGCGGCGCGGAGGTGGAGATTTTGCTGCCGTTGCGGCTGGTGGGAGAGGAAGAAGATGGACGCGCGCTCGCCTGAACCTATTCATGTGTTGGTGGCCGACGATGAAACGCCCGCACGGCAGCGGCTGATCGACCTGCTGGCCAAGGACGCGCAGATTTCGAGCGTGGCCGAGGCGGCGGATGGCGAAGCGGCTGTCGAGTCGATCGAGAAGAAACGGCCGGACCTGGTGTTTCTCGACGTGCAGATGCCGGAGTTGGATGGGCTGGGCGTGATCGATGCGATTGGCGCGGCGCAGATGCCGCTGACAGTGTTTGTGACGGCGTACGACCAGCATGCGATTCGGGCATTTGAAGCCAATGCACTGGACTATCTGCTAAAGCCGTTCAGCGACGAACGGTTTGAGGCCACGATGACGCGCGTGAAGGCGCGGCTGGATGAGCGCTCAATTGGAGAGTTCGGCCAACGAATTTTGAAGATGGTTGCGGCGGCGCCGGCTGCCGAACGCAGGCTGGACCGGCTGGTGGTGAAGTCGGCGGGTTCGACACGATTTATTCGCGCCATTGATATTGATTGGATTGAAGCCGCGGGCGTGTACGTGACGCTGCACGTGGGCGGCAAGGAGCTGCTCTACCGCGCGGCGCTGAACGATCTGGCGGAGCGGCTTGATCCGCGCCGCTTTGTGCGGGTGCATCGATCGGCGGTGGTGAATATCGAGAGCATCGTGCAACTTGAGCCGATGTCGCACGGCGAGTTTGAGGCGGTGCTCAAGAACGGATCGCGCACCCGCGTGAGCCGGACCTATCGGGCGCAGTTGGAAAAGCGGCTCGGTCAGCCCCTATAGAACGTTCGTTCGAGGACAGATCCACAGCTAAAGCCCTTCTCGTTAATGCTTGGCATTTGCGGGGGTTGAACCCCCGCCTTCCTCCCATTTTGCGGGCGGCGTTTTGCCTTGTTTCCTGGCGCGATCAAGACAGTTTGCGCAGGCTATGCGGCAATATGCAACCGGCCTGGTGTGAGCCGGATGCGGCCACGGCGGCGGGGCGGCCGCCCAACGACGACCTGTCAGCGCCGTGCGCCCTATCACCCTGGGTGTTCTAAACACGCGCAAAACGGGCGCCAGCCTTGACTTTTGTAACCTCGCGACACGAAATAGGTAGAGAAGAGCGACCTGACGCAGGGATAAGATTTGCGCATGGAACCTCTGAAAGTGTTTTTTCCGCTCTTTGCGGTGGTCGTTGTGTTGATGGTGCTCGCGAAGCTGATCGTGAGCGCGGCCGACGATAGGAATGCGACCGAGACAGACGGCCGGCTTGAGTTCGCGCCGAATCGGCGGAGTTTCTGGGGCATCTATGCGTTCATCGCATTTTTGGGTTATGTGATTGTCGGGGGCCTGGCGAGTGGGCTCAGATCGGGCCTCGACCTGATTGTGCCATTGTTCTGCACCGGGTTCATCGCGCTATTGACGATGGCGTTTCCGGGAACGATCGTCGCCGACCAGGATGGCCTTGAGCAGAAGTATTGGCTGCGCGGGAGCAACCGCATCGCATGGAAGGACGTGGCCAAGGTGACGGTCGACGAGAAGCGCGACGAGGTCAAGATCAGCAGCAAGCAGGGCGTGAAGATTGTGCACGCGCGGCAGTTGCCGGATCGTGCGCGGCTGCTGAATGAACTCCATGAGCGCTGCACCGAGACGCTGGTTCCTGCTGTGGCGCCGGCTGCGCATCAGAAGACGTTTGCGATGAGCGGGCCTGCGGCGTAATTTTCTTTCATGAAAAATAGGTTCGTTATTGGGCAGGCTCCGCGGCGCCGGCTAGGATGCGTGTCTCAGATCCGAAGCGGCGGTATTGGTCGTAGACCGCGTTGTTTAAAAACGTCTTCGTAGGGCCCTCATAGAGAGCCTGTGAGTACATGCCGTGGGGCTGTGCGGTATGCGCGGTTAACTGGGAGACGCTGCGTATCGGACCGATGTAGCTCTTGCCGGCGATCTCAACAGGACCATAGTCGATTGCGATGCCCGCGCTTGGGACCAGACCCTTTG
>DATHNJ010000095.1:0-5977 GCA_035486155.1 Occallatibacter sp.
ACCTGGGCAGTTCGATTCGCCTGCACGATACGGTGGGCCATCTGATCGCGGCGCGGTATCCGTATACGCTTGCGCTTGCAGCTACGGCGTTGGCGATGGGACTTGTGCTGGCTCTGCCCGCGGGCGTTCTTGCGGCCGTGCGGCGCGGGCGCTGGATCGATCAGTCGCTTTCGGTGGTGAGCCTGTTCGGTCTTTCCGTGCCGGGCATTGCTTTGGGGCCAGTGCTGATCCTGATCTTTTCGGTTTCGCTGGGATGGCTGCCGGTGTCGGGCGCAAGCAGCGGCGGCAGGCACAGCGCAATCGACTGGCAATATCTGGTGCTGCCGTCGATCGCAATGGGCGCGTCACTGGCCGCGATTCTTACGCGCATGGTGCGTACGGCGATGCTCGAGGAACTCGGACAGGATTACATCCGCACGGCGCGCGCGAAAGGACTGGCCGAATCGGCGGTAGTGTGGGGACATGCACTGCCGAATGCGCTGGTGCCGATCATTACTGTGGTTGGATTGCAGTTCGGCGCGCTGCTGGCGGGCGCGATCGTCACGGAGAAGATTTTCAGTTGGCCAGGGCTCGGGCGATTGCTGGTCGATGCGATTTCGAATCGCGACTATGCGCTGGTGCAGGGAAGTCTGCTGTCGATCGGATTGACTTATGTGCTGGTGAATCTGCTGACCGATGTGGCGTATCGCGTGGTTAACCCGCGGATGCGCGGATAAATCTCTCCCGGGCTAAAGCCCTCCCATTCACGCACAGCATTTGCGGGAAACCCCGCCTCGCTCCCATCATGCTTGGAAGATCAAATCGGCCGAGTCGCCCGGCATCATCGGTTGCAGGCGATCGCTGAGTCCAGCTTTCACAAATCCATCCACAAGCGATTGCAGATTTTCGCTGAAGTGTTTCCAACCGTGGTGATGCACGGGAAAGATGCGCGCTTTGGGAAAGGCGCGCGCGGTTGCGATTGCGTCTTCGACATTCATCGTGAGGTGCTCGGGAGTTCGGGAAGGAACGCGCGCCGCGCCGGCGAACAAGACAATAGCCGTGACGTCGAACCGCTGCGCGACATCGGCGACGCCTTCGTACCAGACCGTATCTCCCGTGATATAGACCGTCGGTTCGCGCTCATTTCCAGGCTGCACGATGAATCCGGTCACTGCACCGGACATTGGCTCAATACCCGGAGGGCCGTGACGCGCGGGAGCGCTGGTAATCGTAAGAGAAGCGGAGCTGTTCTTCGTTGCGAGTTTCGTCGACTCCCATGGCGACAGTCCGACCGCTGCGCCGCCGAGGCGTTTGGCGCCGCTTGGGGTGGTCACAAGGCGTGGCGCGCGGAGCGAAAACTCGCGGCCTGAACGATCGAAGTTGTCGTAGTGCTGATCGTGGCTTAGCAGGACCGCATCCACAGGGTCGACCTGTTCGGGCGTCATCGTTGGTCCGGCGGTCTTGTAGAGAGTACTGGGGCCGTTGGTGAACTCGCTGCCTGCGGGATCAAAGGCTGGATCGGTCAACAGACGGAATCCGTCGATTTCAATAAGCGCCGTGGGACCGCCAATCGAAGTGATCTTCATGGCCTATGGATGCGCTGCGGATGCGTTGGGCTTCGTACGCGGGCAAAGTTTTATATGTTCAGCTCGATGAGTTCGGCGACCGGTGCGGCGCCGGATTTGAGATTGAGCATTCCGATGGAGATGGGCAGATCGAAACGGCGCGGGCCGCATGAACCGGGATTGAAATAAAGCACGCCCTTCTTGTGTTCTATGTTTGGCCTGTGCGAGTGGCCGTAGAGAACGGCGGAGAATTTCGCCGCGGCCGGATCGAGTCGTAATGCGCCGATGTCGTGGAGCAGATAGATGTAGTGGTCTTCAAAGAGAAGAACGTCTGTCTCGGGGAGGTTGCTGCATGGGCCATCGCGATCGACATTGCCGCGCACGGCGTGGACGGGCGCGATCTGTTCCAGGGTTTCGAGGATTGCTGCGTCGCCGACGTCGCCCAGATGCAGGATATGCTCGACGCCTTTAAGCGCGGGAAGAACCTCGGCGCGCAAGAGGCCGTGGGTATCGCTGATGACGCCGATCTTCATCGGCCGAAGCTGAGTATCTGCGACCAGAAGCCCTTGCGCGGCTTGTCCTGGCGCGGCCTGTGTTCGAGGAACGGATCTTCAACCTGGCGCAGGCTGCCGGGATCGCGCGGGTCTTCCAACGCCACGCAATAGACGTCTGTCCAGTTTCTCTGCCAACGCCATCCGCGGCCTGCGCCGATGGCGTTGCGCTCAATGTGAGCCGCGGCGTGATCGGCGGAGAGGGCCCCGTTGCACAAGACGCAGCGCGGCGCAGAGCCAGAACGAAAATGACCGCCGCAGGAGCATGGGTCGAGATGGGGCTCCCACTCGGGATCGATGACTTGATGCGGGGCTGAAGGCGGCGGCATTTTGACTAACGCGCTATTTGAATAACCGAACGTTGCGAGCATGCCGCAGCAGTCGCAATAGGCATAAGAGAAGTCGCCGAAGCCCGCGTGAAGAAGCGTATAGCGGAACGTGCGGAGACAATGCTCACAGTCGCCTTTGTGCAGCGCAAACATGGCACCATCATAGCCCGATTTCGAGGCGCGTACGGGGATCGAGATGGTCGCGCAGAGCATCGCCGAGGAAGTTCAAGCCGAGAACGGCGCCGGCTACGGCGGCTGCCGGAAAGAGAACTAAATGTGGAGAATCGAACAAGTGCAGGCGCGCGTCGTTCAGCATTGAGCCCCAACTGGGCGCGGGCGAAGGAAGGCCGAGACCGAGAAACGAAAGCGTCGCTTCCGCAAGAATGACGCCAGCCATGCCGATTGCGGCCTGCACGAGCACCGGCTGCACGATGTTGGGGAGAATGTGATGGACGAAGATGCGCATGCCGCTTGCGCCGAGCGCGCGGGCTGCATCGACGTACTCGCGCTCACGCACAGCCATGACCTGCGCGCGGACCAAACGGGCGTATCCGGCCCATCCGCCGATGGCGAGAGCCAGAACCAAGTTAGTAAATCCGGGGCCGAGAAAAGCTGCGAAGGCGATGGCCAAAAGGATGCCGGGCAGAGCGAGAAACGTATTCATGGCGAAGGTGGTGAGGGCGGTGTCGATCCAGCCGCCGAGATAACCTGCCAGGCCGCCGATGATGAGTCCCAGTGTGAGCGAGATGGCGACGACGGTGACGGAGACGGCGAGGGACAGACGCGCGCCCCAGAGCAGGCGCGAAAGTGTGTCGCGGCCGAGCTCGTCTGTGCCTGCGGGATGCGCGGCGGATGGGCTTTCGAGGCGATGGGTGAGATCGATGGAGGCAGGATTGTAGGGCGCGAGCCACGGCGCGGCTAGGCCGCCTAGCACAAAGATCGCCAGAAGAACGGCGCCGACGACAGCCAGCGGCTGGCGGCGAAGGAGCATCCGAAGAGTTGAAGAGCTTGCGTCGGCAGAGGCCATTGGCACAGCAAGAATATCGCGACATGCTGAAAGGGAGTAGTAGTGTTGGAGCAGATATGGGATCGATGAGACGGCAGTTTCTTCGCGTATGTGGGATTGGAGTGGCGGGAATTGCATTTGTTGCGCTCGGCGCGGATGCACAGCAACCGGCCGGGCAATTGCAGCCGCAAGCGGCCGAGCAGTTGATGGCGCTGGCCAACCAGTCGCGCGCGGAACAGGGCGCAGGCAAGCTGCAGTGGGATGAGGGATTGGCTGCAGCTGCGCGCGATCACTGTTTGCGTATGGCCGCCGAGGGTCCGATTGCGCATCGATATGGCGGCGAGGACGATTTGTCGACGCGCGCCGGAAAGGCGGGCGCGCACTTCGATCTGATCGAAGAGAATGTGGCGGTGGGGTCGAATGCAGCGGAGATTCACGACGAGTGGATGCACTCGCCGGGACATCGCGCGAACCTGCTCAATCCGGATGTGAATCGTGTGGGGATCGCAGTCGTTGCAGTGCGCGGAGTGCTCTATGCGACTGCGGATTATGCGCGCGGCGTACAGAAATTGACGCGGGAGCAGGCGGAGGCGCAGGTGGCGAGCCTGGTGCGCGTGAGCGGCGTGACAATTCTCGAGGACAATGCGCAGGCGCGTGCGGCGTGCGGGTCGGAGGGCATGCCGGAGGTGCAGGGACAGTTGCGGCCTGGCTTTGTGATGCGCTGGCAGGATTCGGATCTGAAGCAGTTGCCGAAACCGCTTACCGAGAAACTGGCGTCGGGGCAGTACCGGCGCGCAGAGATCGGCAGTTGTCCGCCACAGGATGTCGAGGGCGACTTCACGGCGTATCGCGTGGCGGTCCTGTTGTACTAGCCCGACGAAGGGAATCTTGCCGCGGCGGCGTGTTCGGTTGTAGAACGAGTCATGCGACTTCGGCCGTTTCCGGCGCTCTTGGGAACGTGGGTCCTCATGGTAGGGGCCGCTTCGCCAGTCTTGCCGCAACAGTCAGTCCAGGCTCAATCGGCCATCGCGCAGCAGCTCTTCGCACTGGCAAATGACGCCCGCGTTTCCGCCGGAGTTAGGCCGTTGCTATGGGATCCAGCATTGGCCGATGCTGCGATGAAGCATTGCCAGCGCATGGCGGTCGAAGGGCCGATCGCCCATCGTTACGATGGCGAGCCCGATCTTACGGCGCGCGCCGGAGACGCGGGCGCGCACTTCAGCTTAGTCGAAGAGAACATCGCGGTCGGATCTCATCTTCAAACGATCCATCAAGGCTGGTTGGATTCTCCTAAACATCGCGCCAATTTGCTCAATCCGGCCGTCGATCACGTTGGGATTGCGGTGGTTTCGAGCGGTGGGATTTTGTTTGCGGTGACGGATTTTTCGCGCGCCGTGGATGAGTTGACGCCGGCGCAGGTGGAGGCGAAGTTTGCCACGCTGCTGCATTCGCACGGACTCAAGATTGACGGCAATACGACGGATGCGCGGCGCTACTGCATGTCGGAAGACAAATGGCACGGCTTCGATCCGCCGAGCTTTCTCTTCCGCTGGCAAGGACCGGATGTGACACAGTTACCCGAACAGGTGCTGGAGCAGCTCGCGGTCGAGCGCTATCAAAAGGCAAGTGTGGGGAGCTGCGCGCCACACGACGTGAAAGAAGCGTTCACGGTATACAGGGTTGCGGTGTTGTTGTACTGAATCAACCGAAGTCCTGGTGCTCTTTCCACACATCGGCCCAGGATTTGCGTGGCGGTCCGCAGACGAAGATGTCGGGGTGATCGTCGCTTTCCTCGTTGGGTATGCCGAGGGAGTTTGCGTTGTGACCAGCTAAGCGGCACGCGGTGAAGATCTCATTCGCGCTCTTTTCGCTGTTGCCCAGCACGATGATTGTCGCGGGCGGCTGCGTAGGATAGCCGAGCAGCCACGCCGAGTTCACGGTGCTAATGGGCTGCGGCAGATGATAGGCGGGCCCGAACAATTCGATCGCGCCACGCTCGCCGTAGTTTCCGACCGCGATGCCGAGATGCGCCTGCTGATCGGGGGGCAGGGAATCACGAATGCCGGCAACCTTTCGCACGAGCTCATCCCAGCCGAACTCTTCGCGCAGATCGCCGTTGCGCTTGAGGGCGAAGTCGCGCAGTGGCCCCGAGGACGCGAGAGGAAGAATGATGGCGCAGATGTAGGCGCCGCAGAAGGCTAAGCCCGCATAGAAGACCGCAACAATGGATCGCCGTGCGATCTTCGGCAGGGAAGCGAGCCAACGCACTATGCCTACGGCGCCCATTGCGATGAGCATTGGATAGGCGGCCGCCAGATAGTAGTTACGGCCTTTGCCAAAGTAGAAGAGCGCAAGCGGGATGAGATACATCCACGCGAGCATGCAATAGCGCCGTTCGCGCAGGAAGAAGATGAGGCCGGCGAGGGCGACTGGAGTAGCGGCGAAGTTGATGCAGATTCGGATCTGCCCGATCAGGAAGTCGTCGGCCCGGCCTATGCGGACGTCGCGCGCGTGAATGCGCTGAAGAAATGTGTAGGAGATGAAGTT
>DATHNJ010000096.1:0-6050 GCA_035486155.1 Occallatibacter sp.
GGCGAAGAAGCAGGCGATCGCAGGCGGCGCCGAACTGAAAGACTTATTAAAGGAACAGATTCGCGGAATTCTGGACAGCTCGGCGCGGCCTGTCGTGGCGCCGCAGACGCCGCCGAAGGTGACGTTTCTCGTGGGCGTGAACGGCACGGGCAAAACCACGACGAGCGGCAAGCTGGCGGCGTGGCACAAAGCGCAGGGGCGCACTTCCCTGCTGTGCGCGGCGGATACGTTTCGCGCCGCGGCGATCGAACAATTAGAAGTATGGGCGAAGCGGTCGGGCGTGGAGATGATCAAGACGCGGCAGGGCGGCGATCCGGCGGCGGTGTTATATGACGCGGCAAGCGCGGCCAAGGCGCGCAACATCGACGAGCTGATTGTGGATACGGCGGGACGGCTGCATACAAAGTCGGGATTAATGGATGAGCTCGAGAAGATGCGCCGGACGGCGGCAAAGCTGATCCCCGGAGCTCCGCATGAAGTGCTGCTGGTGATGGATGCGACGACGGGACAGAACGGATTGCAGCAGGCGCGGCTGTTTACTCAGGCAGCAGGGGTAACGGGGATTGTGTTGACAAAGCTCGACGGCACGGCGAAGGGCGGCATTGCGGTAGCGATTGCGCGGGAATTGAATCTGCCTGTGCGGTTTGTAGGTGTAGGCGAAAAGATGGAAGACCTGTTGGAGTTTGAAGCCGGCGCATTTGTGGATGCGTTGGTGGGGTGAAAGACAGGGGTCTGGGAACAGGGATCAGGGGCTAGCTGAATCCTTCTTTGCGAAGAACGGATCAACTTCTATTTAGAGAGTCAGCGGTAACTTCGATGAGCGCATTGGAAACACTCGACAGAGATATTTACTGGATGAAGCGGGCGCTGGAGCTGGCGCGGCGCGGCATTGGCGTGAGTTCGCCGAATCCTGCAGTGGGTTGCGTGATTTTGGATCGCGCGGGACAAGTGGTGGGCGAGGGCTGGCACGAGTACGACCTTCTGGACCATGCCGAAGTGGCGGCGTTGAAGGAGGCCAAACGCCATGCGCTGACGCGTCAGGGCGAAGATCGGCTGCGAGGCGGTACAGCGTACGTGACGCTCGAGCCGTGCAATCACACCGGCCGCACAGGACCGTGCTCGCAGGCGCTGATCGCGGCAGGCATCGGGCGGGTAGTGGCGGCGACGATCGATCCAAATCCCAATGTAGCCGGGCATGGACTAGAGGTGCTGAATGCGGCGGGGGTTCAGACGCTGGTGGGAATCTGTGAGGGCGAGGCGCGCAGGTTAAATGAGGGGTTCGCGCGCTGGAGCCAGCACAAGCGGCCGTTTGTGTTGATGAAGGTGGCAATGTCGCTCGACGGGCGGATTGCGCCGCCGGCGGGGGTTCACACCGCTCATGAGCCGTTCTGGATTACGAACGAAGCTTCGCGGGCGGCTGTGCAGCCGCTGCGATGGCAGGCCGATGCGGCAATGGTCGGCGTGGACACCGTTCTAGCAGACGATCCGCTATTGACCGATCGCAGTGGGTTTCGCCGCAGAAGACCTCTGCTGCGCGTGGTGCTGGACTCGGCGCTGCGCATGCCTCTGGACGCTAAGATGGTGAAGGGCGCGCAGAATGATGTAGTCATCTTTACCGTGTCGAAAGATCAGGCGCGCGTGGAAGAGTTGCGCAAACTCGGCGTGCGGGTTGAAGTATTGCCTGCCGACAACGGAGCGCCCAGCGACAGATCTTCGCCGCAGGCGTGGCAGCCGGGGCGTGTGCCGCTGGGCAAGGTGCTGGACAAGCTGGGCGAAGAAGGAATCCTCAGTGTGATCACGGAGACGGGGACGCGCCTGAACACGGCGCTGCTGGCGGCGGGGCTCGTCGATCGTGTGCATCTGTTTGTGTCGCCGCAGATCATGGGGTCCGACGCCGTGCCGGCGTTCAAGAGCATGCCGCAGTTTCTGCACATGGCGGCGGTCGAGGTGGAACGATACGGCAATGACCTGGGGCTGGCATCGCTGCTGCGCGATCCATGGGAAAAGCAGGATACGCACGACCGCAAGGCACGCTGAAGAGCAGCTCTAGAATTCGCGTTCCACGGCTGACTCGCTGACTTGCTCCGCTGCGCGAAGCGGCGCTAACTTACTGCACTTCCTTTCAACTCCTATCAAAAGTCTGTAACTCACGACCTCCTTACGTACCGTGAAGAGCGCGCCCCCGATCGCAGCGTAGCGCGTTGCGCGAGCCGTCGACACGTATGCTGAGTTTGCGAATCCGCTAAGTCTGACTCTGACCATCATTCATAACGGCCGCCTCGGCGCGCCTCTTCTCGGCTTCGTTCACAGGATTATGAAGCAATGAAAGCGAAACCTCTGCTCTTCGTGTTTCTTCTCGTGGCCTGCGCAGGCGCATCGGGTTGCGGCGGGCATTTGATCCTGACCGGAAACAACGCAATCTCGACCACCCCTTCGCCGAGTCCCTCCCCTACTCCTCCCTCTTCACCGACGCCAACTCCGCCTTCTGCGCCGAATCCCACTCCGACTCCAACCCCTACTCCTGCACCGACGAAGAGCGCCAAGCGCGGAATCGCCTATGATCTGGCTGATCCTGCGGACATGGCGGCGCTATCTCCAGGCGTGAGCTGGTGGTACAACTGGAGCGCGAGCCCGAATCCTGCGGCGCCCTCGAATTACGTCGCGCTCTACGGCATGGATTTTTATCCCATGCTCTGGAATGGGAGCTTCAATGCGGCCAGCGTTGAGGCATTCCTTCAGGCGCATTCGGAGATCCAGTACATTCTGGTGCTCAATGAGCCGAACGTCTCCGGCCAGGCTTACATGACGCCGCAGCAGGCGGCGCAGTTATGGCCACAGTACGAAGCTGTAGCCACGGCCGCCGGGGTCAAGATCGTTGGACCGCAGATCACCTGGGGAACCATGCCGGGATACGAGAATCCGGTCGATTGGCTCGATGCCTTTTATGCTGCGTACGAAGCTGCGAATGGCGGCCGCAAACCGCGCATCGATTATCTGGGCTTTCACTGGTACGACTATGGCCTGAACGATCAGCTGAACGCCCTGACTAAGTATGGGCTGCCATTTTGGGTAACTGAATTCGCTAACTGGCATAGCCAGAGCGACGGCGCGCAGATCGACACCTTGGCCAAGCAAGAGGCCCAGATGACAGACATGGTGGCGACATGCGAAGGCCGATCCGATGTGCTTCGCTACGCGTGGTTCACGGGACGCATCAGTCCCGATCCACACTACGACAGCCTGCTGGGAGCGCCAGGACAACTTACGGCGCTCGGGCAGCTCTATCTGAACTTGCCATTCTAGTCGAACTACAGAAGCTTAATTGTCGGATCGGATCATGGTCGCGCGTACTCTATGGCGCTTGAAACTTCGATCCGCCGGCATCTTCATTCATGGGTTTTTTAGTAAATACAAGTCACACACTTTTAGTTCTTAACTAGTTCTCAACTTACCTAATTTATATAGCTACTTAATTAACTCGTATAAATAGGAAAAGGGAAACAGGCTGAACTTACCGTTCCTGTATTTGGGTAGATGCGGATGGGAGAAATCGCGCCCATAGCATCTCATCGATTCTTCGCATTCCGAATTCAGGAGGTCTCCCATGCAGAATCACCAGGGCCCATCGGCCGTTGGTCGGCAGCTCTTTGTCCTCATCGCTTTCTCCCTCGGGATGACGGCGAGCCTTCAAAGCCAAAGCATTCCTGTCGACGTAAAGCCGACGTGCACCGTGACGAGCAGCCAGTTTGACAGTTGGTATGCCAGCGGCCATCCCAGCGTGAATGGCGTCGTCAATCCGGCCAACAGCGTCACCTTTTCGCATAACTCAAATTGCGCCTTCTATCAGTGGTCCAAGCAGATGTTCCTCTGGCTAACGTCGCCGGCGCCCAGTGAGTACGGAGGCGGAGACCTGGTTCTGAACTCGCGCGTGTTTTTCGATGTCACTCCGCCCGATGACAATGGGAATCGCCACCTTGTACCCCATGGGCCCGACTTCGTTCCGACTCTGGCGATTCGCGATCAGAAGACCGGCCCCGAAAACCTGCCGGTGGTAGTAACCAAAAGCGGCCAGTTACGGCCGTTTCGCGAAGCGGCGCCAGGGGAAAGGCCGTTGATTCGCGGCGCCGGAGGAGCAAAGGTTGAAGTCGGCAGCGCGTCGCGCGTCAACGGCGAGCTTCGCGTGCTCGACAAGGCGGGGAAGCCTTTGGCAGTGCCTGCGCCACTTAAGGCAGAAGCCGCCGTGGCCCATGTTGCGCTCACGCGGTTCGTGGTCAATGGAGTGCCAATCTTCATCGATCCTTCCGGAAATTTAGTCGACACCGAAGAGGGACAGGCCACCGGCGATGTTCTGCTCGCACAAAACGGATCGCTGGTGTATTACACAATCTCGGTAAATGACGTCTTCGCCTATTTTCTGACCTGGGCGAAGGACAATCACTTTCAACCTGCGCCGCCGTTTCCGACCACGCAGGCGCAACTGAACCAGGTGATTATCTTCGCGAAACAGTATGGCGTAACTTTTCCCGATCCCGAAGCTCTCGCCATTGAAGTAAAGAGCGCGTGGGTCGAAGCGACGAGCCTGCCCGATCCGCAGAACTATGTCAGGATGACGGCCAGGGTCCCCGTCTTCAACAAAAGCAACCCGGCCAAGTGGACAGCGACGGGGCAGTATCAGACCACGCAACTGGCGCTCGTGGGCATGCACGTCGTCGGCAGCGCAGCCGGCCATCCCGAGATGATCTGGTCCACCTTCGAGCACTTCGGCAACACGCCGAATGGCGCTTATCAATACATCAATGGAGCGAACAAGGTCGTTGCGGTTCCGCAAAACACGAGTGGCGCCTGGTTATTCACGCAGTCCGGCGCCGCGGGCCCGTTCAATGTCTCGCACGCGAAGATCGACGGTAGCGATATCGTGGCCCCCACCGGCCAGACGATAAGTCCCAGCAACACGCTGCGCATCATGGCCTGGGGCGCATCCAGCAACGCTTCTCCCAACCCGGAGGACGCGACTCCCGCAGCTTCGAATACTGAGTTACTGTCCATTCAGAACAGCGTCTCGAGTCTGACGCCGACGGCGGATGTGCGCAACAGGTACTTCATGCCGGGATCGACCTGGACTCTCAATGGCCTGGCGCCCACGACGAGTTATGGAAATCCGGGCAACACCGGCGGCAATGGAATCGGGACTAGCTTGATCGGCAATTCGACGATGGAGACTTATTTCCAGCCCGCGAACACATCCTTTACCACGCAGCTTGGCAATTGCCTGGTCTGTCACCAAATTTATCCGTATCCGCAGAACAAGCAGCCCACTGCGGATGTAAGCCACATCTACGAGAAGACGCAGCCGTTGCCTCCTCCGACAGCAGGCGCGCAACACTGAGGCTTCTCACAAAAACGCATGCCGGCGCGTAGTAGAGTGTCGGCATGAGTGCTTTGATTGCGTTGGTTGCAGGGCTGGCGTTAGGCGGAGTTGTGCCCGTGGCGCTGGCGGCGGATGCGGCGCCGACAACGGTGAGCTTTGCGACCGAAGACGGCGGCTTGGTGTACGCCGATGTGTACGGGGCAGGCGAGCGCGCCGTGCTGCTGGCGCACGGCGGACGCTGGAACAAGGAGAGCTGGGCGAAGCAGGCGCCGGTGCTGGTGAAGGCTGGATTTGAAGTGATGGCGATCAATTTTCGCGGACGCGGCAAGTCAAATGGGCCGGGCGGCATGGAGGCCAGCGACAAGCAATTGGAGATGGATGTGATTGCGGCGGTGCGCTATCTGCACGCGCATGGGGCGAAGCGCGTGTCGATCGTGGGCAGCAGCCTGGGCGGCGCAGCGGCTGGCGATGCGTCGATTGATTCGAAGCGGGGCGAGCCTGACAAGATTGACCGGATCGTGATGCTTGGCGCGGCGCCGAATCTGCCGGCGGAGAAGCTGAAGTCGCCGGCGCTGTTTATTGTGGCGCGCGACGATGTGAGTGGGGACGGACCGCGGCTGCCGGGGATTCGCGCGCAGTTTGAGAAGGCGCCGCAGCCGAAGAAGCTGGTGGTGCTGGAGGG
>DATHNJ010000097.1:0-26426 GCA_035486155.1 Occallatibacter sp.
TGTTTCCAATGCGCTGATCTCGGTGGATAAGCAGAAGTCTGCGCGCGAGGAGCAGGAGAAGCTTGTGGCAGCCGCGCAGGATGCAACTCGCTTGGCGCGCATACGCTATCAGGGTGGAGCGACGAGTTATCTCGAAGTACTGACGACCGATTCCAATCTCTTTTCGGCGCAGCTCAATCTTGTGAGCACACAGGAGAGTGAGGCTGTTTCTCTGGTTCAGCTCTACGGAGCATTGGGCGGCGGGTGGCAGTGAGTGGTTGCGCGAGAGTCGCGCGGCCACCCATATTTCTTCGGAATTTAATGCGCACAGGGGAATTTATGGACGACCAATCTGTCCGCATCCGGCGCGCCTTCTTTTCTATACAGTCTGTTTTTTGTGAATATTTTTAACTCAATCACGCCGATTTAGAACTAGTTACTCTCCTGCTTATTCCCTCATATGCAGGAAGATTTCGCCGGGAAGTCACTTATTCAGTTCTCATCGAGACAGGAATACGCGTTAGTCACCTCGTGTTTTCCCAGCAGCGCTTCCATACGATCGGAAGTCCGGAGCCCAGGCTCGGATCGTCCGCTCGAGGCCTGTCTCCAGTCGTGTGCGCCGGCATTGGCTGGGCAGCGGCAGCATGATTCAAGCGGCAATGAATGATTGAGGAGAGCTACAAGTGAATTGCGTTTCGCGACTTGCTTTTCATGGCGCAGCCATTTCTTTCACAGCGACTGCGGCTTTCGCGCAGCACTATCAACAAACAAACCTCCAATCCAATGCGCCGAATGTTGCGCAAGCTACCGACGCGCAACTTGTCAATCCGTGGGGAATGACGCGCACTTCGGGCAGCGTTTGGTGGGTTGCCGATCAGGGAACTGGCGTCGCCACACTCTATGACGGACCGGGCGACAAGCAGTCGCTGGTCGTGACAATTCCGCCGGCGAATCCGTCGAAGACGCCAAACGGCTCGCCGACAGGGACCGTTGCAAACGGCAGCACGACGGATTTTCTGTTGGGCACGAATGAACCTGCAATATTCATGTTCGCCACGACGGACGGCACGATTGCCGCATGGAATCCGAAGGTGGGCTTAGCGAGCGGGCAGGCGGCGCCTTCCACACATGCCGTGACTAAAGTGAAGATGACGGATGGATCGGCCTATACCGGTCTCACCATCGCGGCGATCAATGGACAGCGCTATCTCTATGCGGCTAACTTCGCCAAGGGACGCGTCGATGTATTTAACAACGCCTTCCAGCAGGTCAATCCGTTCAAGCTTATTGCGAGCAATCCCTTCGCCAACGATCATCGCGCGCCTGAGTTTGGACCATTCTACGACGCCGCATTGCCGCCGAACTTTGTGCCGTTCAACGTGCAGGCGATCGGCAACGACATCGTCGTCACTTTTGTTCTGCTTAAACCGGGCGCCCAGTTCGAGACGGATGGACCTGGTCTCGGCTATGTGGATGTCTTCTCGACGACCGGCTTATTGCTGACGCGCCTGGAGCACGGGCCGTGGCTGAATGCTCCATGGGGTGTGGCGCAGGCGCCGCTAGATTTCGGCCGTTTCAGCCACGATCTTCTGGTGGGCCAGTTTGCGGGCGGAGGAAATACTGAGTCGAGTGGTTTCATTGCTGCGTACGACATGTTCACCGGCAAGCTTGATGGCCTGCTGGAGGACGAGAACGGAAATCCAATCGCCATTAATGGGATCTGGTCGCTTAGTCCGGCTAACTCGGGCGCCGTTCTCAGCGGACAGAGCGAGGATGGATCGACGAACATCAGCAGCTTCGATCCCGATGAGCAGCCGGCCTCGGAGATCTACTTCACTGCCGGACCAAAGCAGGGAACCGGCGGACTTTTCGGGTATCTGAACGCAGTCTCCAGTGAATTGATTCAAGGAAGCGTGCAGTAGTTACATCTCGAAAGATACAGAAACCGGATCTAGAAAGCTGGGCCGGGACTCACGTCATCTTGAGTTCCGGCCCAGCCTATCTGAAGTTAGATCACCATTCAGTCTTTGGTCCGAATTGCGAGTAACGCGCGAATGGAATACTCGCGGAGCGAGATTGTCTTTCTTGCGTGGACTTTGTCGTGGACGGCGGTTGGCGCCGTGATGACCTTTCACCAGACAATTATTTGCGCGAGGAATCCATCTTATGGGGAAGTTAGAAAACAAGATTGCAGTGATCACTGGAGGCAACAGCGGCATCGGGCTTGCGACAGCGAAGGAGTTTGTCGCCGAGGGTGCGTATGTCTATATTACGGGCCGGCGCAGACAGGAGCTTGATAGGGCCGCGGCGCAAATCGGAAGAAATGTGACGGCGGCGCAGTGCGACGTATCTGTGTCCGCGGAGCTGGACCAACTCTATACGCGCGTCAAGCTGGAGAAGGGCAGAGTCGACATCGTCTTCGCTAACGCCGGTACGGGCAACGGGCGTGCGCCGCTGGGGCAGATTCACGACGAGCAATTCGATCGAATCTTCAACACGAATGTGAAAGGGCTTCTGTTCAGCGTTCAGAAGGCGTTGCCTCTGATGCAGACGGGCGGCGTCGTCATCCTGAACAGTTCGATAGGGGCGCAGCTCGGGATGGCAACGTCGAGCTTGTACGCAGCCAGCAAAGCGGCGGTGCGATCGTTTGCGCGCAGTTGGACAGCCGAACTTAGAAATACTGGAATCCGCGTTAATGTTATAAGTCCGGGTTACACCGAGACGCCTATCTTCGAGACCTTAGGCTTGCCGCAAGAGCAGTTGGATGCAATCAAGGGAGACGGCATCGCACGTATTCCACTAGGGCGCTTCGCAGATCCGAAAGAGACAGCGCGCGTCGTGGTTTTTCTCGCATCGGAAGACAGCAGTTATCTTGCCGGCGCCGATGTTCAGGTGGACGGCGGTCTAAGACAGGTGTAGGGATAACGACGGAGCGGCGGCTGGAGTGTGCGGCGACTGCGTGCGAAAGAGGCTACGATTCGCGCCGCAGACGCCGATTGCGCAGCCACTTCGCCACT
Source organism: Occallatibacter sp. (assembly GCA_035486155.1). Lineage (GTDB taxonomy): Bacteria > Acidobacteriota > Terriglobia > Terriglobales > Acidobacteriaceae > Telmatobacter. The sequence continues at coordinate 2,997 of DATHNJ010000097.1, forward strand.
CCAAGAGCGAGCAGCATGCTGCCAAAGGGCAGGCACATCAGAGCGACGATCAACGCGAACCAGCCGGCGTTGGTTTTTGCTCCGGTTGGAGAGAAGCCGCCCAAGACAGTTTCCAGCAGGAGCGCGGACACAAGCCCCGCGCCGACCATCGAACCGCTCCATTGCAGAAGCTGACGCGCTCCGCCATCGTATCTGGGAGTCGGCTTTCGAGAATCTGGGTTCGAGCTGCCTTGGGGCATTTCGCGCCTATCCCTGCGCGAGACGCAACATCACGTACGTGATTACGCCGGTGACGGAGACGTAGAGCCAGATAGGGAAGGTCCAGCGCGCGATCTTGCGGTGCTGCGGGATGCGTCCGGTGAGAGAAAAGAAAAAAGTAACTAGCACCATGGGCAGGGCAATCACAGCGAGAAGGATGTGGCTCGCCAGGAGCGACAGATAAAACGTGCGAAACGCCGCCTGGATCGGGTAGCGCACGTCGCCGTGCAATGCGTGGTGCAGGATATAGCTGACCAGAAACAGGCTGGAAAAGGCGAAGGCCGTCATCATCGACGCGCGATGCGCACGGATATTGCGGGCGCGAATGAAGGTGAAGCCGATGAGCAGCGCCGTTGCCGCCAGGCCGTTGAGGACTGCGTTCAGAGCCGGCAGAAACGCGTAGTCGCTGCTGGATGCGGACGCCGGGTGGATGTAAATAAGCCAGAAGAGAAAGAGTGAAGCTGCTGCGCTGATGGCGAGAATGGCGGCAATCGCTGGACGCGTGCTCGACTTGGGATTGGATGCCGGGGCGAGTGTGGTCATGATCTTGTTACCGTTTGGCGATGGCGCAAACCATAAGCGCGGTGAGCAGCGCGGGCAAGTAAATCACGCTTACTTTTAACAGGTCGCGCGCGATCATGCGGCTTTCAGATTGCGGGATGTCGCGCAGGATGCGCCGGAAGCGAATGGTATAGCCGAGATAAAAGAGCCCGAGCAGCAGCGCAATCGCGGCGTAGACGGGGCCGGCGAGTCCCAGCCACCAGGGCGTGAGGCTGACGGGAATCATCAGAATTGCATAGAAGAGCGCTTCGACAAAGGTGGACATGCCGTCTGGCTGAACGACCGGGAGCATGCGGATGCCGGCGCGTGCGTAGTCCTCGCGATAGAGCCAGGCGATGGCCATGAAGTGCGGGAACTGCCAGACGAACAGGATCGCGAACAGAGCGACGGCGGGCCACTCGATTTGGCCGCGAGCTGCAGTCCATCCGAGCAGCGGGCCCATGGCGCCGGGAAACGCGCCGATGAAGGTCGCAAGCGTAGTGACGCGCTTGAGCGGCGTGTAGACGGCGACGTAGGTGAATGCGGTAAGCAGCGCGAGCGAAACGGTGAGCAGATTGGTGTGCAGCAGCAGCCACCACGATCCGAGCGCAAGGGCAGCGATGCCGGCGAGCACGCCCTGGGTGAGCGAGACGCGGCCGGAAGGCAGAGGGCGATCGGCAGTGCGAATCATGCGCGCGTCGCTGGAACGCTCCAGGGCCTGATTAAGCGCGCCGGCGCCGGCAGAGACCAGGCCGATGCCGATGAGTGTGTCGATCAGGCCTCGCTGCAGGGTGGAAATGCCGGAATGCATGGAGCCGAGATAGAAACCAGCCCACCCTGTGACCACAACCATGCCCGTAACGCGGACTTTGAACAGCTCGCGCAGATCGTTGATGAGGGTCGCGGTGGTTCCGGGCTTGGGGACGTGAATCGCCGACTCGCCTGCCGCCTCGTGTATAGACGCGACGCGCGCGGGAAGCACTACCGGACTGGCTTGGGAGGCAGGAATCATGGCGACGGAAGGCTTGGGGCGGAACGATGCGCCTGTCACGATCATACCAAGATGGATGCGGGACGGTGTGGCGAGGTTCTGCTTAGAGACCAGCGGCGCTGAGGACGGCGGCGACGACTTCGTCGGGCGTGAGCGTGTCGACGGGGATGGAGGTGTGGGCGGAGCGGTAGAGCGGGCGCCTGCGCTCGTAGCGGGCGGCGAGATTGGCGTGGTCGGCCAGGACCGGCCGCGTTTGTTCGGTCCCGCTGCAGCGCGTCAGCGTGGTGGCGAGTTCGACTTCGAGGTGGATGAGCAGGCCGCCGGGCGTGTGAAGCAAGAGATCGCGGGTGTCGGCGCGTTCGATGGCGCCGCCGCCCAGAGCGAGGACGAGATTATCGGTCGCGATGAGGCGGGCGATGATTGCGTGCTCGAGATTGCGAAAGTGGGTCTCGCCGTGGCGAGAAAAGATTTCTGCGATGGTGCAGCCGGCTTCAGCTTCGAGGACATCGTCGGCATCAAGGAAACGCCAGCCGAGGCGGCTTGCGATGAGCGGACCGACGGTGGATTTGCCGGAGCCCATGAAGCCGGTGAGGATGATGCGGCGGGTCTTTTGATTCGTGTCGATGGAGCTCTGGCCGGTCAAACGTGCTGTTCCTCTTTGAATGCGAGAGTTCTTACTCTTTCAGTATAGGAAATCGGATGGACAGGCGCCGCGCAATTAGCCCAAGACCATCACGATGGCGCCGGCGGTGATCAGCACGCCGCCGATGAGGGCCGGCGCGGTGAGTTTTTCGCCGAGAAGCAGCCATGCAAAGACCATGACGAGCGGGACGCTGAGCTTGTCGAGCGGCGCAACGCGCGAGGCGGGCCCGAGCTGCAGGGCGCGGAAGTAGCAAAGCCACGAGAGGCCGGTGGCGAGGCCGGAGAGGGTGAGAAAGAGGAGCGTGCGCTTGTCGAGCGAGCGGAGTTCGCCGTGTTTGCCGAGCGCCAGAGCGATGCCCCATGCAAAGACGACGACGACCGTGGTGCGGACGGCGGTGGCCAGGTTCGAATCGACGTGTGCGACGCCGATTTTGGCCAGCAGCGCTGTGGCGGCGGCGAAGATGGCGGACAAGATGGCCCATCCAACCCACGTCATGTGTGTGTCTCCAAGCTATTTGTTTTGGGGTTCTGTTCTTCTGCGGCCATGTGCTTCATGGTACGCGCCGGGTACACTGGCTGCGTGGAGACGGGGCGGGCCAGCAAAACGGCATTTCGCGTAGCGATGCGGCGCGCAGCGCATCAGGTTCTGGATCAGCCGTGCGTGCTGGTCGATCCGGTCGCTGTGCCGTTGCTCGGCAGGCACTTTACTCTGGACCGAGAACAAGAGTTGAGCCCCGTGTCGCGGGCTTTTCGCGCATTTATGGCCGCGCGAAGTCGTCATGCGGAAGAAAAGCTCGCCCGAGCGGTCGCCGCAGGCGTCGCGCAGTACGTTGTTCTTGGCGCTGGGCTGGATACTTTCGCTCATCGCAACCCATTTGCGGGGGTGCGCGTTTTCGAGGTCGATTTTCCGGCGACGCAGGAGTGGAAGCGCGGCTTGCTGTCCGAATCGAGGCTTGATCTGCCGGAAAAGCTCACGTTTGTGCCGCTCGATTTCGAACACATGACGCTGGGCGACGGATTGGCTGCTGCCGGGTTCGACGTTCAGGCGTCGGCGTTTTTCGGATGGCTCGGCGTGGTTCCGTATCTGACCCGCGAGGCGTTCCGATCGACGATCCAGATGATTGCGAAGCTACCTGCGGGGACTGGCGTCTGCTTTGACTATGCGCTGGCGCCAGAGACGCTGAGCCCGGAACGGCGCGCCGCGTTTGAGGCGCTGGCGGCGCGGGTGGCCGCGTCTGGAGAGCCGTTTCAGCTCTTCTTTACGCCGGAGGACCTGGAGGCCGAGCTGCGTGCGGCGGGATTCCACACGATCGAACACACAAACTCGGAGCAGTTGAATGAGCTTTACTTTCAGAACCGGACCGACGGACTGAAGCTGCCAGTGGAAGGACTGGGCATGCTGGCTACGGCATGGGTGTGAAATAAGATTGTCCTATGCGCGTGCTTCTAGTTTTGCTGACCGGGGCCTGCCTTATGCTTTTGGGCGGGTGCGGGTATCACACGGTGGGAGCGGCCACGCATCTTCCGCCGGAAGCGCGCACCCTGGCTGTGCCTGTGTTCGCGACGCACACCGATACTTATCACACCGAAGAGGTGATGACTCAGGCGGTCATTCGCGAGTTTGCCATGCGCTCCAAGCTTCGCGTTACGCCGGATACGAATAGCGATCCCGATGTGGTGCTACACGGAACAATTCTGCAGGAGACGGTGGCGCCGCTGACGTACAACGCGGCCACGCAGCAGTCGTCGAGCTTTCTGGTGACGATGGTGGTTTCGGTGAAGCTGACCGGACGCGACGGTCACGTGCTTTACGAAAACGACAAATATATATTCCGGCAACAGTATCAATCGACCACCGATCTGCCTGCCTATTTTGACGAAAGTCCGGGGGCGGTGCAGAGGTTATCGCGGGATTTTGCGCGAGCGCTGGTGGCGGACGTGCTGGAAGGGCTGTGAAACTAAAGCGGCGCAACGATTGAAAATCGCTGCGCCGCTCTTGGGCTCTGAGGGGGAGGGAATAAGGATAGCCAAATACCTCAGGCTGATCACAGTCTAGCCGCGACTCGGTGCTCTCGCAATCAGAAATCGGGCTGAGCGGCGTGGAAAACGCGGCGCGGCATTACCTTAGTACACAGCGCTTTTGTGGGTAACCAGTCCTGTTGTCTTCCTAGTCAATAGCGTGGCGAACCGTTAATCCTTGCGCTGTTGAGATTTGCGGATGATATAGCCGAAGAAGCGGCGAAATCCGCAATCGAGCGCGTAGTTGTGCACGAGCGTGGCGGAGTATTCTGAATCAAATGTTTCGCGCATTGATCAAGAGCAGAAAATCTTCGTGGAGCCCAATCGAATGAGCGGTGCGCGATGGGGCGCGGGATTCAGCGCCGTCGGCCGATTTACGAGCGAGATGGAAGCCGCAGCCTCGGGCTCTGGACAGCTTCGCGCCGGGTACGTTCTTGCCGGCGATGAGGTTTTTCTTCTCGATCGCTGCCGCGCCGCGGTGCTGAAGGCGTTTGTTCCCGCCGATCTCAGAGATTTTTGCCTCTCTGACCTGGACCTGGCTACGACCACCATCTTTGAAGTGCTGGATCGCGCGCAGACGCCGTCGCTGATGGCGCCGTTTCAAGTGGTGTTTGTGCGCAACGTGCGGCAGCTGTATACACGCGGTGCGAAGAAGGAAGAGTTTGCCGCGCTGGACCGCTACTTTCGATCGCCCAATCCACAAGCGCTGATTATTTTTGTCGCTGATTTTTTACGCATTACGAGCGACGCGCGCCGGATGGAGATGGACGATAAGAATCGCTATGAGCGGCTGACGGAGACGCTGGGCGAGCACTGCGGCATGGTGGAGCTGGCGCGTGTGACCGACGAGGACGCCATGCGATGGGTTGTAGCGACGGCGCAGGAGGCGGGCTCGCGCTTCGAGCCGGATGCGGCGCGAGAGCTGGTGGATGCGCTGGGCGCGGACATGATGTTGATTGCCTCGGAGGTGGAGAAGCTGTTGCTGTACGCCTCAGGACGCGGACGCATCACGCTGGGCGACGTGGAGACGATGGTGCTGGCAGCCAAACAGCGGTCGCTCTACGAACTGACCGACGCAATCAGTTCTCGGAATCGCGCGCGGGCTTTGGCGCTGCTGCAGGGATTGCTGAACAGCTCGGACGCCGGCGAGGATGCGGCGATCGGGCATCTGTACATGATGGCGCGGACCTTCCGGCAGATGCTGGTGATTCTGGAGAAGAACGTACGCGATTCGCGGGCGATCTGGCAGGCGTTGTGGCAGGGATTCCGCATGCCGCCGTTCGCTGCGGATGAGCTGATTAAGCAGGCGCGGCGGTACAAGAGCCGGAGAGAGCTGACGCGGGCCCTTCGCTTGATTGCGCGGGCCGATCTGGAGCTGCGATCGTCACCGCCGGACAAGCGGATTGTTTTGGAGCGGCTGGTCTACGACCTGGCTTCGGAGGCCAAGGCCACGCCCGCGTTTGCTTCGACGCAGCTTTCCTTTGAAGGCTGAGGCGAGGTCTGAGGCTTGGGGGCGGCTGCTTGGGCGGCTTCCTTCACCTTGGCTTCAATCCATGGTCGGTAGATGCTCTCGATCTGCCGAATGTGATTGACCAATGCGTCCCGGAGCGAGCGAAGAGCATCAAGATTCAAACTTTCGCCGTGCTCGAAGCGGTCGAGCTGGCTTTCAACAGTTTGCAGAAGCTGGCGCTGCAGGCCTTTGCGCGTTTCAAGGCCCGGGAAATTGATCCGCGCCATGGCGCGCTCTTCGGCTGCCCATTGATTTCGTATATAGGCGACGAAGGTGCGCAGCAACGTGCCGGTGCGGTTTCTCTCGGCGCCGCGCATCACGGCGCCGTTGAGCTCGTTGAGAGCTTCGACCAAGGCTTCGTGCCGCGCATCGATCGACGGCTCGCCGACCGACAAGCGCTCATCCCACACGAGGAGCTTCATAGGTCACCCCCCAAGGCCGGAGAGAGCCGGTACAAGACACATCGGCAGCCGGCGAAGGAAATTGAACCTGAAATGGGAACGATCCCTGATGCGCGACCTGCGCGTGGCGTGATGTGCACAATCGTTGTTCTCATAGAGGCTTAGTAAACCCCCTTGGAGTTGAGCCACTCGCTGTATTCGCGATCGAGTTGCTGAATGTGGTCCACATATTGACCGCGGACGTAAGCGAGCACGCGATCGAGTTCCGCGGGATCGACGAACTCGGCGCTGTTTGCAGCCTCGCGCATCTGGATCATCAATGTTCGATGAGCGGCGCGATGTTCATTGACGCCAGGAAATTCGTAGCGGCACAGCAGGCTTTCTTCGCAGCCGAAGTGCATGCTGGTGAACTCGACCAGCCGCGCGATCTGTTCGTTCACGCGCTCGCGGTCTTCGCCTTGAGCCAACCGATGGCGGAGCGAGTTCAACGTGTCTACAAGAATTCCATGCTGATCGTTCATCGCCTGAATGCCGGCGATGGCGCTCGGATGCGACGCCACGTCGTCCACTATTCCCCCATGTCCCTGAGTACCTGATTTTCAATGGGGGGGCGGAGCACAACAATGACGCTTCCGTGACGCCGTTCTGCGACCTTAGTCGCATGAAAAAACTGGAATATTATTCGAGCACAACTTCGGGACTGATTTCGTGTCCTCGTGTGGTGAGAATGACGGCGGAGGCGAGAATGAGTCCGCCGCCCAGCCAGGCATAGGGGCCGAGGCGTTCGCCGAGCAGTTTGACGCCAAGAATCGATCCGAGAGCAGGTTCGATATTGAGAAAGACGCCGGCGCGCGAGGCTGGAACGTGGTGAATGCCCCAGTTCCAGAGAAGCGTGGTGGTGGCGGTGCAGGCCAGGCCGCCGATGGCGAGCGCGGTCCATGCGGTTGCACTGATATGAGATACCGGCGGCAACGGAATTTTGTGGGTGAGCCAGGGATTGGCGAGCGTGGGACCGACGATGCAGATCAACAGCATCAGCGTGCCGGAGAGAATGGTGTACGCCGTGACGACCGGCGGCCGATGCGAGAGCATCAGTTTTTTGCTGAGGAGAATCCAGGCCAGCGCGGTGCAGAGAGAGAGGACCACGAGCAGATCGCCTTCGAGCGAAGGGCCGCCGTGCGTAGCGTGGCCGTGGCGCCCGCCGAGGACGATGAGCCCGGCGCCGATGGTGGAGGCCACAAGCGCGCTCCAGCCGATCGCGTCGAGCCGCTCGCCGGCGAACAACGCTGCAGCCACCCCGAGCAATACGGGCATGGAGCCGACCATGAGCGATGCGTGGCTGACGGTGGTAAGGGCCAGGCCATGGAACTGGATGAGGAACTGAACGGGAATTCCGAAGAATGCAGACAATAGCAGCGTGCGCGCCTCGGAGGCGGAAAAGCGCGCGCGATGGGCCAACGCGACTGGCAGCATGCCCAGGGACGCGAAAAGAAAGCGATACAGCACCATCGACTCGACGCTCATCTCATTGAGTGCGAGGCGGCCGAAGAAGAAGCCTGTGCCCCACAGCGTGCCGGCCAGCGCGCAGGCGCCATAGCCGAGAAATGCGATGCGGCGCGCAGATTGGGGCGAGCTGTTCATTCCTCTTTTTACTCTCGCACACGGAAGATACATGGCTGCGATGGTTCCTACATGATTAAGCAGGGCGCCATCGGCGAGAATAGTGTGTCGATGGCGAAACGGCTCCGGATGAAGAGGAACAGAATGCGGACGGTTGTTGCGCTCACCCTGGCGGCTTGTTCGTGTTGTCTCTATGGGAGCGGGGCGGGGTCGTTTCGGCGGCACAAGACGGCGGACGGCGCTCCGCCGAACAAGGGACCCGCGGCGTCGCAGCCCGCAGCGTTTTCTATTCCGGTCGAATCGCTGGGATTCTCGACCCCCGGCGCGTTTTATCTTGGGGAGCGTGAGAGCCTGGTCTCCCTCGACTTTCTTGATGAAAACCGGATTCTGTTCACCTTTCGCGTGCCGGGGCTGATCCATCGAACCAATGCCGGGGAATTTGAGCGCCAGATTCGCGCTTTGGTCTTGACGCTGCCACAGGGTGGGATCGAGACGGAGGCGTTGTGGACTGTGCACGATCGCGGCCGCTACCTTTGGATGCTGCGCGAGGGGTATTTTCTTCTGCGCGACGGCGACACGATCAAGGAGGGAAACTCCAAGCTGGAATTGCGGCCGCAACTGCAGTTTCCCGGGCCGCTGCTTTCGCTTGAGATGGATCCGGGACAGCAATATATCGTGACGAACTCCCAAGAGCCGCAGGATCTGACGCCGCAGAAGGGCGAGTCGAGCTCGGCGGCAGCGCAGGCCGACGTGATGGTGAACAGCGAGAAGAGCGTCGACGAACGCGACATCGTGCTGCGGATTCTGCGGCGATCGACGGGCCAGGTGATGCTGGTGAGCCATGTGCGCATGGCGGTGCGTCTGCCGATCAACGCCGACGGTTATCTGGAGACGCTGCGAGGAACCGATGGGCGGCAGTGGATTCTTGACCTGAACTACTTTACCGGCGGGAGCAGAGTTCTGGGCCGGCTCGATTCGTCGTGCCAGCCGCCCGTCGAATTTGTTACGCCGGATGAGGCGATCGTCAACGCTTGCGTCCAGCAGAACGGGCGGAGATTGGTAGCCATGTCCACGGAGGGCAAGACGCTGTGGGACGCGCCCTCGCCGCCGACCCAGATCTGGCCGATTCTCCTGACGGGTCAGAATGGCGCGCGGGTGGCGCGCGAGACCATGACGATTGATCACTCGATTGAGGACTTTGGGCAGGCTCTTGACGCCAGCGACATCAAGAGCCAGATGGTGGAAGTGTATGACTCCATGGGGGGTAAGCTCGACTTGAAGGCTTACGCCACTCCTATTCTTGACGCCGGCGGCAATGTGGCCATCTCGCCCTCCGGCAGGCGCGTGGCTGTGTTGAACGGAGGCGCGATCGACGTGTATGAACTGCCGGCCATCGAGTCGACTCCGCAAAACGGTAACGGGCTGGCGCACTAGACAACTCTTCGCCGCATTTCCACCTCTATTGATCCCATGTAAACTGGGCAGCGGGAGATTTTAGTTGGCCACGGCAGTCCTCCATTACGTAGCTGCGGCAGTTTCAGACCGCGGACGAAAACGCCCCTCGAATGAAGATGCTTTTGGCTTCTCCATTGAGGACGGAGTCTACGTAGTATGCGATGGGATGGGCGGGGCGGCTGCCGGCGAGATAGCAAGCTCCGTGGCTGTCGACGAGATGTTGCACCTTCTAGCGGGCCACGGCGAGAATGGCCATCGGCCGATGCCGGATGTGGTGGAAGACGCGATCCATGCGGCCAACGACGCGATCTTTTCCCGCGCTCAACGCAATCCCCGCCTCACGGGCATGGGAACCACGCTGGTCGCATTGGCGGCGGCGGAGAAGCAGATCTGGATTTTGAACGTCGGCGATAGCCGGTGCTATCGGCTGCGCCAGGGGCGTTTTGAATTGCTGACGCTCGATCACTCGCTGGTGGAAGAACAAGTGAGAATGGGCCGGATGACGCCGTCGGAGGCCTCGCGGTCTCCTTACAAAAATGTGATCACCCGGGCTCTCGGCACGCAGACCCACGTGACGCCGGACGTCTTCGGGCACGAGGCTGAAGCGGGCGATCTGTTCCTGCTTTGCACCGACGGTCTGACGCGCGAGCTGCCCGACGAGAAGATTGCGGCGCTGCTGGCGAGCAATGCGCCGCTGGAAGAGTTGTGCGGATGCCTGGTGGACGCCGCCAAGAAGGCAGGCGGACACGACAACATCACCTGCCTGCTGGTGCGCGCAGAGCTGTAGCCTCACTCCACGCCCCGTGACCCATCACGGTCTTTACGCTTCAATCGAAATCTTTCGTTCAACGTCGAGTAGAGGCCACGCTGAAGTGTCAACGTGAGCGGGCGCCGGAGCTGCCGAGAGTTACGTGGCAGAATCTAGCCGTATTGATCTGGAAGGCATTTACCTTGTCGTCTTCCGTGTCTGCGATATAGAAAGTTCCGTTGGCGGATTGCGCGATCGCAGGAGCCGACCAGCCAGTGGTGACCTTGATGACGCGGTTGTTGCCGGTATCGACAAGAGATCTAACAATTGACGCGCCGTGGGCAGCGCCTATCGCGCGACCGGAGCTTCTTCCGCCAGAGACGGGGCGAGCCGAAGCCGCGCGGCCATGTTGATCAGCTCGGCGAGAGATTCGGCCTGCATCTTCCGCATCATGCTGCCGCGGTGCGCTTTGACCGTGATTTCGCTGATGCCGAGTTCGCCGCCGACCTGCTTGTTCAACAAGCCGGAGATGACCAGGGACATCACCTGGCGTTCGCGTGAGGTGAGGAGCGCATAGCGAGAGCGCAGCATACGCGTCTCCGTTTCTCGGTCGACGATGGCGCGGCTGCGCTCGAGAGCGTTTGCGATTGCGTTCAAGAGACATTCGTCGTTGAAGGGCTTGGTGAGGAATTCAACGGCGCCGGCTTTCATGGCGCGCACGGTCATGGGGATGTCGCCGTGGCCAGTCATAAAGATGATGGGCAGGTCGGGCCGTTCAACCGCGATGCGTTTCTGTAGATCGAGGCCGTTGAGGCCAGGAAGCGAAACATCTAGCACCAGACAGTTTGGAGCAAAGATGCGCGGCCGGGCCAGAAACTCAAGCGCGGAGGCAAAGATCTCCACTTGCCAACCAGTGGACCCAATGAGCAACTCAAGGGATTCGCGGATAGAGATGTCGTCATCGACGACAAAAACGACCGGTGAGGCTGGGGACATCGGAAGGTCCTCACTTGATGGTTCCTTACGTTCGCAGAAGACATCTTATATCCACTGCGAAATGTTTGGAACTTCTAGTTTGGGCTGAGAGCTGCATTGAGCGCATCCAGCAACGCGGTGTCGCTGAATGGCTTGAAGAGGCAGTCGACGGCGCCCTGTTCGCGAACATGGTCGCGTATGCCCTCATCGCGCTGCGCAGTGATGAAGACGATAGGGATGTTTTGCCGGCGACGCTTTAATTCGCGTTGAAGACTAGGACCGGATATGCCTGGCATGGCGATGTCGAGGAGCAGGCACTTAGTGTTGGAAGTTTGGCGAGAAGCGAGGAACTGCTCTGCCGAAGAAAAGGCCAAGACAGAGAACCCGAGCTCTTTGAGCAAATCAGGAAGCGACTCGCGCACGGACTCGTCGTCATCAACCACGCACACCAGCGGACGCGTATTCATCATGAATCTCGCCTGCCGTAACTGCAACCAAGGGCTTCATCAGCGCACTGCGCGATCAGTTCACGCCAGCGTCTACTGAAGAAGTCGATGGGCGCCATCCAAGCGCGCCGCCACAATGAATCCTGGCGGCACATCGACAGCCCGGCTAAGCTCGTCTCCATGGGGTTCTCTTGCTTGCGGCCCTACAAAGAACTATGATGCGCCGCGCGGATTCGCGGGTCCATTGTACTTTGGTATTGGTCGCGACCTAGGCGGAGCCCTCATGCGTCAGCTCCGCGGATGAAGGCCCGACGGGGATGGAAAAGGCGAAGGTGGCGCCAGGGCCATTGTTCTTGAAGGCCCAGAGCCGGCCAGAGTGGGCCTCGACGATGGAGCGGCAGAGGGAGAGCCCGATTCCCATGCCGTCGTTCTTGGTCGTGTAGAAGGCTTCGAAGAGCCGGTCGGCTGCCTGCGGTTCGAAGCCGATCCCTGTATCTTGCACACTGAGGCGCACACGATCCTCCGCTTCTAGTTCGGTGACGACAAGCAAGCGCCTCGGCCAGTCTTCTACAGGACTCATCGCCTCCAGCGCGTTGCGCAGCAGGTTCAGGATGACCTGCTGCAGCTGCACGCGATCTCCTTTGACGTGTGGAAGGTTCTCGGCGAGCTCATGCTTGAGACTTACGCGATTCCGTTGCAGTTCGCTCTGCGACAGCGCAATCACTTCGAGCGCAGCGTCGTTGAGGTCGACCAACTCAGCGATGAAATTCTTTTTGCTGAACATGGCGCGGAGGCGGGCGATGACCTCCGAGGTGCGGTTGCCGTCACGAATCGTGCGGCGCGCGGTTTCGCGGGCGCCATCGATGTTGGGAGGATCTCCGCTGAGCATGCGCAGGCAGGTGCTGGCATTGGTGATGATGCCCGACAGGGGCTGATTGACTTCGTGCGCGATGGACGCAGTGAGGGCGCCGAGACTGGTGATGCGCGCGACGTGGGCTAGCTCGGATCGGGCCTGGGAGAGCGCTTCTTCCGACAATCGGCGGAGCGTTACATCCTGGGCCGCGCCGATGTATTCCAAGGCGCCGTTGGGGGCTCTGGTCGCATGCGCGGTGATATGCAGGTACTTCACGGAGCGGTCGGGCATCAGCAGGCGGTGTTCGTGTTCGAAGTCTGCGCCGATCGCGCGGCTTTGTGCAGCCATGTCATTCAACCTGGCCACGTCGTCCGGATGAACTCGCATGAGAGTCAAATCGAGAGTCGCCGGCGTGCTCTGCGGGATCTCGTAAATGCGATAGAGCTCGTCTGACCATGCGACCTCGTTTGTTTCCGTACGCCAGAAGAAAGCGCCAGTGCGGCTGAGGCGTTGGCCTTCCGCGAGGAAAGCTTCACTGCGGCGCAGGCGCTCTTCAGTGCGTTTGCGATCATCAATGTCCACGCAGGTTCCGTACCACTTGACGATGGCTCCGGATGCGTCGCGCAAGGGATTGGCGCGGAAGAGAAACCATCGGTAGGTCCCATCGAACCGCCGGAGACGCGATTCTTTTTCTCCGAGCAGGCCGCCGGAGACGATGCGCGCCCAATAGTCTCTGACGTCGGCGATCTCATCCGGATGCATGGCTGCGTGCCATCCGAAGCCCAGCGCCTGCTCGGGGGTAAGGCCCGTGTACTCCAGATAGCGGCGATTGTGAAAGTCCGCGGAGCCATCGGGGGGGCAGGACCAGGCCAGCGTGGGAATGGTGTCGACGATCAGGCTGAGCTCACGCTCGCTGGCCTGCATTGCCTCTTCAAAGCGTTTGCGTTCCGTGATGTCTTCTGAGAGCGCCATCATGAACTGCGGCAGGCGCTCCGTGCCCGGCACAACCGAAATATTGTTGCGCACCCAGATCAGACTGCCGTTCTTGCACCGATATCGCTTCTCTATCTGAAACTGCCGCCGCCGCCCTTCCAATAACTCGATGACCAGAGTTCGATTCACTTCCTGATCTTCTTCATGCGTTACGTCAAGGTAAGATAACTGCTCTAACTCTTCTTCGGAGTATCCCAACATTGTCTGGTAGACGGGATTTGTGGCGATGAATTTGCCGTCGAGGTCGGTAAGCGCCACACCGATAGCAGAGTTTTCAAAGACGGACCGCCATCGCTCCTCGCTTCGAGCGACTCGCGCGTGCGCCGCTCGCAAAGCGTTTTCGTTTAAGTGGAGCCTTTCCTCAGTGCGTTTGCGTTCGGCGATTTCTTTTCTCAGCTCTTCATTGATTGTGGCCAGCTCTGCGGTTCTTTCCGCGACGCGAAGATCGAGTTCGATGGCTAGCCGCTTCTGCTCGCTGAATTGGCTGGCTTGTTGCAGTCCGAGCGCCGCTTGATTGGCTGCGACGCTTAAAAGGAGTCTCTCCGTTTCCTGGGGGAAATCGGGTCGCGCCGACCCCGCAATGATCACACCGATTTCGCTCTGCAGCCCGAGTTGTAACGAGACGATTGAAATCTCCGCGTTTCCGATGAAGCTGCGCCCGGACAGGGGCCATGTGTTCGGCTCATCCACAAACCAGCCATTCAGCGCTTCGCGAATCGATTGCGGATTATTTGCGAGGACTGAGGCCTGCGCAGTCCTGAGAACCTCGATGGGCGGCTCTTGTATCGAACGTCTCAGGCGCGCGCAGGCGAAATCCAGGCCGAGCATGCCGAGGAGCGCGTCAAGCAAGATGCTCAGAATTTGTTCTAGGTCGCCGCCCCAGACGGCGGGAAGAGAAAGGATACTGACCAGATCGTTGATGCAGCGCTGAAGGCGCTTGATTTGCAGAGTAGGATCGCCGATGTCTCCTTCCATATCAGGCCGCCGTGATGGGTGAGGCGCCGCGACCGATCGGGCGGCTGCGAATTTCATGCAGGAACTCTTCGGGAGGAGTGAAGAAAGGATTTTGTTGCAGAATGCCGCCGATGATGACCATGGGGTGGGTGCGTAGAACATCGATCACGGCATCGCCTCCGAACTTGTCGACACGGTAGGTGCAGATCACCGCATCGTCATGGCGGCTCCATACGTCATTGACGCGCGCTTCGAATTCAATCACCTCCTCGATGCGGGATCGATCGCCCAGCGCCCAGTCCATCCGGCAGACGATGCGACTGAGCGGAAATTCTCCTGGAGTGTTGCCGCTCGCCAGATTCTCGAAGGTCTCCAGCATCCGGTTCTGATCGAACCGTCCATTGATGAGATAGGTTTCGGTATTCGTTCGAACATCTAACTGCCCGGTTTGCTGGAAGCTTGCAGCATCGAGCCCGGCCGCAGCCAATCGGCTCAGGTGTTCCTGGCGCTGGTCGGGGTTCACGACGTGGACGGCCTTGTCTCCACAGGAAAAGCCATCCTTAATAAAGGGCAGCAGAACGCGATACTCTTCGTCGTCGCTTGAGAAAAACGCACAAACATGGCGGGTCTCGCTTAGCTGAGAGCCAGCGAGCGATATAGGAAGCATATTTCTCTTCATTTGGTAAATCTCCTCCGCTGTCCTGGCAAAGATCTCCGTTGACCCGTGTGGCGGTTTTGGAATTGACGTCGACCGAAAACATCCTGCAAGGCGCAGTTTCCATCAAGAAACGTCGCTTTCCGCTGCTTTCTAAAAGTCGGTGAATTCCGATACTGCTTTTGCGGGGGCCCGAAACCGTCGATTTCTTGCTCAACCCTGGGTAAATCGCGAATGAAAGTTTTGGCAAAAAAGCGAGAGGAACGAGAAGCATCCCATGGCCCCGGCCGGCTAGGGATCCGTAAGAATGCGTGGTCCGACCTTCGCGCGATTTCCATCATAACTCTTGGCCCTCGACCCAGCCTAACTCTGAGTTTTCGAGTTTCAAGAGGAGTTACTGACTGGGCTGACTCCTAGGTCGTATCGACATATAGAGCGCGCATCGTTCTGTCAGAGGCCGACAAGAAGTATCAACGGATTTTGCAACGGTTCGGGATGGGCCAATTTCTCCCATTTCTTTGTCGTTTGTCGCTGACAGACGCCCGGTATTCACCCAGCGACGAAGACCTGTCGCCGGGGACCCGGTATGCGTTGCTGCTCGCTTCGCGAACTGAGAAACATTTCCGCCCAGCGGAGCACACCCGATAGGTCGTACGACCTAATAAATTCATTGACCGATACCTTTGTCCAATAGATTTATCCGAGTCACTTTGGCTTAATCACCGAGTGGGTAAGGAGTCCAGAACAATCGGACTATATCGGCGCCCACGATTGACGACTTGAGATCGAGTTTTCGCCTGTCACATTCTCAAACTGGGACCATTTCAAGGAGCGGAGCTATGAATTCTAACGATCGTCTTACGATGAAAACGCAGGCCATGATGCGCGACACGGAGCTGGTGGAGGCTGCACGCAGCGGATCGTCGATGGCATTCGGGCAGATTGAAAGACTCTACTCGCGTCCGTTGTACCGAACGATCATCGCTATCACCAAGAATCAGGAAGACGCCGAGGACGCGCTGCAAGAGACGTTTCTTCGTGCTTATCTTGCCCTGGAAACGTTCGAGGGGCGCGCGTCGTTCTATTCCTGGTTGACGCGGATCGCGATCAACTCTGCATTGATGAATATTCGCAAACGCCGGGCACGGGCAGAGGTCTTCGTAAATCCTACGTGCGAGGACCAAGAGCAGGCGACGCCTTTCGAGATCAAAGACATCGCGCTGAATCCCGAGCAAGTCTTCGATCAGCATCAGCGCTGCGTGAGCATGCTGCGCGCGGTGCAGAACCTTGATGAGAATCTGCGCGGGGCGATCCAGCTTCGGATGATGCGAGAGTGTTCTATGAAGGAGATCGCGTGCGCGCTCGATGTTACCGTGGCGACAGTGAAGTCGAGGCTTCATCGCGCACGGCGGCGGCTTGCATCGAACCGTATCCCTGGGAATTCCGTCGACGCGGCTCGCGTCGCGGCGGTGTAAGTAAACTGGAGTTGATGATGGTCTTTCTTGTGGAAACGCATGCTGTAGCTGGGGAGGCGGCGCACGTGGATGGTAGTGCGCGCGCGGGCAAATGGTAAGCGGAGGCGGCGCAGAACGCCGCCTGCACGAGCTTGGCATTCAACTTCCCGCGATTCCGAAGCCTCTCGGCGCCTATGTTGAGGCGCGGCAAACGGGGAATCTGCTTTTTCTGAGCGGCATGCTTCCCGTTATCGACCGTAAGCCGAAGTACGTGGGCAGGCTGGGGGGCGAACTCGATGCTGATGCGGGACGCGACGCCGCGCGCGTGGCGGCGCTGGGCGCATTGGCGGTGGCCAGGGATCATCTTGGGTCGTTGGATAGGGTCGCATGTGTGGTCAGGATGGGAGTCTTCATCGTCACCTCGGGCGATCTTTTGGACCTGCCGAAAGTCGCGGACGGCGCCTCGGAGCTGTTTCGCGATGTCTTTGGCGAGCAAAACATGGCGGTCCGTCTGGTAATCGGCGTCGCCAGCCTTCCGCTGGGTGTCCCGATTGAACTCGAGGTGATTTTGGAAGTAGATAAGTAATCGATGTGCGGGTGAAAGAGATAAAGGCGAGGATCTCTACGATCCGCGCCTTTTTTGTGCGCGAAAATGCTCATGTCTTAGTAAGCTGCTGCAGCGCCCCTTCATGCTTTACCTTGCACAAATCCTAAAGTTTTCTCTGCAGATATGGCTGGAATCGCGGCACACAGAGGGTTTTTGGCGGAAAGATTGGGGCGGATGTGTTCAGGTCTGCATGGGGGAGCGTAATATTCTCTGTCAGCCCATGAATCGTCGCGAACTGATCCGTAATTCGTTATTGACCATCGGCGCAGCCGCCACCGTACATATTCCAGTTGAAGCGCTGGTCTTTGCTTCGAGTGACAATGCATGGAACGAGCTGTCGCGGCCAGATTGGACTCCGGTCTTTCTCAACGCACAACAGAATGAAACTCTGATCGCGCTTGGCGAGGCCATCATTCCCGCCACGGATACGCCTGGGGCAAAGGCCGCTTTCGTGAACCGGTTCCTCGATCTTGTTCTGTCGGTTCTTCCAGCGGAGACACAACATGAATTTCTGACTTCGCTGGCGTGGTTCGACACCGGCGCCACAGAGCGGTACAAAGCGAACTTTGTGAATTTGTCGGACGCAGAGAAGCAGGATTTTCTGAATCTGGCGGCATGGCCGCATACGCACCCCCGCTGGGGCAGTACCGACGCCAGTTTCGACGGCCACGAGCACTTCGAAAGGATGAAGACATGGGTCGCCGCCGCATACTACAGTTCTCCGATCGGCCTGAAAGAGCTTGGTTGGGACGGATGGCCGGCGCGAGGAGTGTTTCAAGGTTGCGAACACCAGCCCAGCGAACACCAGGATGCAAATTAAGGGGAGATGGTTTAGGGAATGGCTGATGATCCACTGATTCATAGTTATGACGCAATCGTAGTGGGCTCCGGCGCGACCGGCGGGTGGGCTGCGAAGAGACTTTCAGAAGCTGGTCTGAATGTCGCCCTTCTGGAAGCGGGACGCAACGTGTCGTCCAAAGAATTCACGGAGCACAAGCCTGCATTTCAGCTCAAATATCGGAATTTTCCTGGGACGGGCGCATGGCGGGAGACGCGGAAGGTTCAGACGCAGTGTTATGCGTGCACGGAATACAACTACGACTGGTTCGTCAACGACCTTGAAAATCCCTACAGCACCCCGGCGGACAAGCCTTTCAGTTGGCAACGACTGCGCATCCTGGGTGGTCGAACGCTTTGCTGGGGGCGGCAGAGTTATCGGCTAAGCGACCTGGACTTTAAAGCCGCAAGCCACGATGGCTACGGTCAGGACTGGCCCATCTCGTACCAGGATCTTGCTCCTTTCTACGACATCGTTGAAGAGTATGTGGGCATCAGCGGCGCAGCGGAAGGAAATCCCGCGCTCCCCGATGGACATTTTCTGCCGCCGATGCGCATGACCTGCGGGGAAGTGCATTTCCGCCAATCCATGGCGAAGAACTTTGGGAGAACAGTCACCATCGGCCGCTCCGCCATCATTACTCAAGATCACAATGGCCGGGCTGCCTGCCACTACTGCGGCACTTGCGAGCGGGGTTGCAACACCTATTCCTATTTCAGCAGTCCCTTCACCACAGTGAAGGACGCTCTGAGCACGGGCAAATGCACGTTGTTGACGAATGCGGTTGTCGCACATGTGGAGATGGACCCCAAAAACAACCGGGCAAATGGAGTGACATTCGTGGACGGCGTGACTCGCCAGACGAAGACCATCCGCGGAAAAGCAGTGATTCTTTGTGCGCAGGCCCTGGAGTCGACGCGCATTCTTCTGAACTCTGGCAATAGCGCACACGGTCTAGGCAATTCAAGTGGATTGCTGGGACGCGGATTGATGGATCATTCGACCGGCGCCGGCGCCAGCGGAGAGTTGCCCCAATTTCAGGATGTCCCCGATCCGTATAGCGGACCGCATCGCGCGAACGGCATCTACGTCATCCGGTATCGCAACACGTCGAAGAGCACCAAGCAGCAGAATTTTATTCGTGGCTACGGATTTCAGGGCTCGGCCGGCGCGGTGTTCAATCAGGGCGCCGAAGGATTTGGAGCCGCATTCAAGCAAGCGGTGAAGACTGGAACCTATCGCATCTCGTTAGGCGCTTTTGGCGAGTCGCTTGCGCGCGATGAGAATTTTGTCGCCATCGATCCCAACTTGAAAGACGCGTGGGGTATTCCGGCCTTGCACATCTCCATGACGCATGGAGACAACGAAAAGGCTCTGCATGAAGACGCGGCGGAGTCAGCCGCGGAGATGCTTGAGGCCGCCGGAGCAAAGAACATCGAACTTCGATCGACGGTGGCGGAACCTGGCATGGCCATTCACGAACTGGGCACGGCGAGAATGGGCAACGATCCGAAAACCTCGGTCACTGACTCCTATTGCCAGCTTCACGATGTCGAGAATGTGTTCGCCATGGATGGCGCATGCTTTGTTTCTTCTGGATGTCAGAATCCGACGCTCACCATGATGGCGATCACTGTACGCGCTTGCGATCGCCTGATCGATCGGTTCAAGAAACACGACGTTTGAATCTGGCTTATATTCGTTGGAATTTTTCTGAGACCAAAATTCTGTTTTTTTGTGCGGCGCTGAAATGCCCCCGGAGTGGCCGTGACTCGTCCGGAATCCAGTTTCTTGCAGATTCTTCCGCTTGCGCTTCGTCACATCAAATTCAACCTGCAGCTTGGATCTTCGCAAGATTATCGAATTTGCAGGGTAGAGAAAACGAGAACGTCGCCCCGGGGCCGTCGTTGGGTGTAGCCCACAAGCGCCCGCCATGACGCTCGATAATGGAGCGACTGACGGCCAAGCCCATCCCCATTCCGTCACTCTTGGTCGTGTAGAAGGCTTCAAAGAGCCTTTCCATGTCTTGCGGCGTGATGCCTACGCCCGTATCCTGTACCGTCAGGCGCACACAATCGCCTTCGTCTCTTTCGATTCTGATCATCAACATTTTCGGACGATCATCGACGCCGCTCATCGCGTCCGACGCATTCCGGAGCAGGTTGAGGATGACCTGCTGAAGCTGGACACGATCACCCGTGATCGGCGGAATGTCGTTTGCGAATTCCTGCCGCACAATCACGCGGTTTCTCTGAAGTTCATCCGAACAAAGCGCAATCACTTCACGCGCCGCCTCATTTAACTCAACGCTTTCGGCGGAGGCTTCTTTCCTGCTGAAGAGAGTGCGCAATCGCGCAATGATCTCGGATGCCCGGTTGCCATCGCGCATCGCGCGCCGCGCGGCTTCACACGCACCGTCGATATTGGGAGGATCGGCGGACAGCCTGCGCAGGCACGTACCAGTGTTTGCGACGATTCCTGTAAGCGGTTGATTGACTTCGTGCGCGATCGATGCTGTCAGAGCTCCCAGGCTTGTGACCCTTGCCACGTGCGCTAGTTCCGATCGAAGCTTGCTGAGGGCTTCCTCAGCGAGCCGCTGCTCTGTAACATCCTGAATTGCGCCCATGTACTCCACGCGGCCATCCGGGCGCCTGGTCGCGTGAGAGACGGTGTGCACGTACTTGATCCTGCCGTCCAGCATTCGCAGGCGGATCTCGTAATCCTGGTTTTCGCCGGTCGTGTGCGACGCGCTCATTTTCTCTGACAACAGCGCAATGTCATCCAGATGAACTCTGCTGCCAATCTGCTTGAGCGTCACGAGCGCATCAGGCTGAAATTCGAAGATGCGATAGGCCTCTTCTGAAAACACGACTTCATCCGTGTCTAAACGCCAGGAAAAGCTTCCGGTCAAACTCAGGCGTTGGCCGTCGGCGAGAAAGGCCTCTTTGCGCTGCAACTCCTCTTCGGCGCGCTTCTGGTCGTCTATGTCGGTGGTCGTACCGACGAATTTGAGCACTTTTCCTTCTGCATCCCGCAGGGGCACGGCTTGTTGGAGATGCCAGCGATAGGTCCCGTCCTTAGCGCGGAGTGACCGGGTTTCAATCGCAAAACCCTGCCCCGAGCGCACGCCGTCCCAAAAGATCCTCAATGCTGCTTCGCGATCCTCGGGGTGGATCGCCGTCATCCAAGCCTCCGGACCCGACCGGACGAAATCGAGGGTCTGACCTGAGAATTCAAGCCAAACTCGATTCACGAAATCCGGTGTCCCATCAGGCTTGAGCGTCCAGGCGGATACAGGAAGATGCTGCAGCAGTCCAGCCTGGAGTCGCAGCTCTTCGTTGGTCTCGGCGAGCTCTCTCGTTCGTTCCGCGACCCGCCGATTGATTTCATCTGCGACCAGATCATTCATGCAGCGCTGAAGGCGTTTGATTTCAAGGCCGGGGTTGCTGGGATGATCGACTCGTTGAAGGATCACGTTCTCGTTCTCCAGACAGCTATTCAAGCGCTTGATCTCCTCGAAGGCCCGTCTTGCGAACGCGAAATCTCCGTGAAAGTGGTATGAAAACGACCAATGCGATCGAATGCAAGAGCCGCAGAGAGGTCTATAGTAACTGATTTGAACCCGCCCCAGCACTAACTCGTGCTTCTGAATTTGCGTGGAGTTACCCCAACGATCTTACGAAACACCTTCGTGAAATGCTCCTGAGTACGAAAGCCAGTTAATCTACTCACTTCCGCGATGCTTAGCGCTTCATCCTTTAGGTGGAGCTTTGCGCTATCGATCCTTGCCCGCAGAACATACTGGTGAGGAGTTAGGCCAGTCGCTTTGGTAAACAACAACACAAAATGGTTCGGCGACACCCCCGCGATGCCGGCCATGGCCACGAGGCTAATGTTCGCTCCAGGGTTCGCGCGGATGGAATCGATGACTTTCGCTACTCTGCTCTTGCCAATGTGCGCATCCTTTCGGTTCGCTATTGATGTCTGCGAACAACGATACCGCGAGAACATTGGTCGAATGTTCTGGTTTTGGTCAGTTCTTCCGAATAAATGGTCAAAAAAACAGGTGACAGGACAAACGGCGGTATGATTCTGCTACCGGGTCCTCTGTCGGCGGAGGTAAAGCGATGGATATCTCTGGGGTTCTTCCTGTCAAGGCTGTTGAGGTGATGTGCAATGGGTGCGGGGTGTGCCCCATCCCATCGATCTCTTCTTTAAGCAGTAAACGGGCCGGCTGGGACGGCATCGCCCTGGAATCGTTCAGCGATGTGCCGGGCGTTTCGATTCCGGATCACGATCATCCGACGCACTTCCTGAATCTTCTGACGCATGGAAATATGAGGGCCCAGTGGACCACGGAGGGCAAGAGCCGCAGCGCAGACAATGGCCCTGGGACGATCTAGTGTTGCCGGGGGGAACCCGCGATCGCCTCACCTGGTCGGGCCCGACGACTCGTATCATCGTGGTCATGGAACCGCGGTTCCTTGCGCGTTCGCTCGAACAGACTACACACCTGGAGGATGTGGAACTTACTACCCACTGGAATCTTCGCGACCGCCATATTCAAACGTTGATGCTCGCTATGCATGCCGACCTACAAGACGGCTCACCTGCCGGACCGATCTTCGGCGAATCTCTCGGCCTGGCGCTCGGCGTTTATCTGGTTAACCGTTATTCGGTCCGCGATTGCGCGAAGCCCGATTACCGCGGCGGCATGCCTACGATCCGCTTGAACCGGACCCTGGAGTTTATTAATCAGAACCTGACACGAGACCTTCGCCTGTGGGAGCTGGCCCAGATAGCCGGCATGAGTCCTAACTACTTCTGCGAGCTATTCAAGGCAAGCACAGGCCTGCCCCCTTACAAATACATCCTGAAGTGCAGAATTGAACGCGCGAAGCAGTACCTGCGCGATCCGAAGATCAGCTTGGCCTGCGCAGGAGCGGCGGCCGGCTTCGCCGATCAAAGCCATTTTACGAAGGTCTTCCGTCGAATGGTGGGCGTCACGCCAATGAAGTTCCGGAGCGAGATGGGCCGCGAGCATAACCACGCCTAAAAGGAACTCTGTTCACATTAGGCGATTAACCGTCCTTGGTTGGGCCGTGCCTCGATGATCATCAGTCAGTAACTGCAGGCCTCCGGCGGATAGCCATGCGCTTATGATCGCCTCGAGTCATTCGAGCGAGTATTTATAGATATCGATACGAGGGTATTGCCCATACCTTCGTCCAATTATTCCTTCCACTCCCTCATGCTTTGATGCGGGATAGTTCGGATTCAACGGGAATCATCGTCCCCTCATCTGATCTCGAGAAGCCACATGGAAACGAAACAAGTGCGTTCGCTCATGATTTCGAATGGATGGATTCAGGCAGCCTGCACCGTCCTGATCCTGGGTTATCGACCGATACCTTCGTCTTATTGTTGCAATCCTGTTCCTCTGGCCTAATCACCACACCAGCGTTGCGACG
>DATHNJ010000098.1:0-5381 GCA_035486155.1 Occallatibacter sp.
GACGACGATTCCTACGTTATCCATCCGTTTGAGCGCCATGTGTCGAATCTACAAGATGTCGTCTTGTCTATCTACGGCGCCTCTTGCAACGACAAAGCGTAAGCGGGCGCAGAGACTTCTAGATCGCTCCCCGAGTAGCCCTCACTCGGGCAGATCACGCGCAATCCAGAAGTGAGCGCAGGATGAGTAACGGAAAACGCAGATGTCATGACCGATTGAAGAACGCAATCGCGTCGAATCGGTATGAATATCGATCTCGAGTATGGAACTCACTGGGCCCTATCTACCTGAGAGGCAGGCGAAGTCGAGATTCGCCGCGGCAATGGCGACGGTATCGTGCTACGAGGAATGAACTCTATGCGAATCCTATCAAGCCCTCTCATCAGGTAGACAAGGCGAAAACAACTACTGCGCTGACAACTCTGACATAAGCCCTAAGCGTAGGCCTTAATTCACCAGCCCAGCCGCACGATGTCGGAAAACGACATGAGAATGTCCGCTGTGAACCTGTCGTGTCTCGTCTTCCGATTCTTAGAATCATTCGGTTATTGACACTGTTCGAGACCGAAGATGGCCAAAAACAATCGCAAAATCATCGTTAGCTGCGCTATTACCGGTTCTGTTCACACTCCAACCATGTCGGAGTATCTTCCTATCACTCCATCCCAGATCGTTGACAGTGCCTTAGAGGCTGTCGAGGCTGGGGCCGCGATTCTCCATCTCCACGCCAGAAACGGCGAAGACGGCAGCCCTACGGGAGATCCGGACCGCTTCCGGGAGATTTGTTCGGTTCTGGCAGAGCGTACAAACGCGATCATCAATATCACCACGGGCGGCAGTTCCAATATGACGATAGAGGAACGGCTCGCTTACCCTCTGCAAGCAAAACCCGAGATGTGCTCGCTGAACATGGAATCAATGAACTTTTCCATTCATCCCGTGGCCGAGCGAATCACGCAGTGGCGTTATGACTGGGAGAAATCGAAGATCGAGGGGATGAAAAACGGTGTCTTCAAGAATACCTTCGCTGACATCGAATACATTCTTGGCCATGTTGGAGAAGGCGGGACTCGATTCGAACTCGAGTGCTACGACATCGGGCACCTCTACAATCTCGCCTACGTCGTCGATCGCAACTTGATCAAACCGCCGATTTTTATTCAGGCTGTCTTCGGAATCCTCGGTGGGCTTGGCCCGGATCCAGAAAACCTCTTCATAATGCGATCGACGGCCGACCGCTTATTCGGTCGAGATGCCTATCACTTTTCAGTGCTGGGCGCTGGCCGCCATCAGATGTCCCTTCTAACCATGGGAGCCATCATGGGCGCAAATGTGCGCGTGGGGCTGGAAGATAACCTGTATATCGGCCCCGGCGTCAAGGCGACGAGTAACGCCGAGCAGGTCAGGAAGATCCGCCGCATTCTTGAAGAACTTTCCTTTGAGATCGCGTCACCCTCTGAAGTCAGGGAAATGCTGGACCTGAAAGGCGCTGAGAATGTCCATTTCGTCTGATTGCCATGAGTGGTATCCCGTCATCGGAAAGAACTTCAATGAGAGGTGAATCAGAATGATCTTCCGCGATCGTCTCTATCCTCCACGGGGATTGCGGGTTCTCGTGACTGCTGGCGCATCCGGTATTGGGGCCGCCATTGCATCCGCCTTCGCCGAAATGGCCGCCGAAATTCACATCTGCGATATTGACGACGCTGCCCTGGCCGCATTCCAGAAGTGCTTCCCTTCCTGTCAGGCAACGCACGCCGATGTGGCCGATGAAGCGCAGGTCGCAGCGCTTTTCGCGACTCAGCGCGCCAAATTTGATGGCCTCGATGTCTTAATCAATTGCGCCGGCATCGCGGGCCCGACCGCCGGAGTGGACAAGATCACAGAACAAGAGTGGAAACGCACAATCGACGTAAACCTGAATGGCCAGTACCGCTGTCTGCACCATGCTGTGCCGATGTTGCGGGCGTCTAAGGCCGCCAACATTATCTGTATTTCGTCCGTTGCCGGTCGTTCGGGCGTTCCATGGCGCACGCCATACGCGGCGACAAAATGGGCCATTGTAGGAATCGCTAAATCGCTTGCCATCGAACTCGGCCCAGACAACATCAGGGTGAACGCAGTGCTGCCCGGCATTGTCGAAGGGCCAAGGATGGATGGCGTGATTGGCGCTCGCGCCAGATTGGAAGGCGTCGAAGAGACGGCGATGCGAGCGGAATACCTCAAGAGGATTTCGTTACGCCGCATGGTAACTGCGGACGATGTAGCGCTGATGTGTCTGTTCCTATGTTCCCCGGCCGGACGAAATGTTTCGGGCCAGGCGATCGGCGTGGATGGCAACGTTGAGCTTCTGTAGATCTTGATTCAAGTAAGAACGCGAAGATTAAGCCGAAGGTCTCTCGCCGGTGGGCAGAAGGAGAGAGGAACTTGTGGCTGGATGGGCGAAAACTGTGAACCGGCAAGATGAAATGATGCCGGACGACGGCATTGACCAAGCGAGGTCGGGTTGATGGCAACAAAAACATCCGCATCGCCGATTGGACCGCATTGGCAGGACGGTGAACCGTCAAAGCCGCAAACTGCCCAACCCTCTGCCCCACTCGGACCGCGCGCCTGGATCGCGCTCGGCATGCTCTGTGTGGTGTATGTCCTGAACTTCCTCTCCCGCCAGTTGCCGGGCATTCTTGCGAAGCCAATCCAAGACAGTCTGCGCTTGTCGGATGGCCAGCTTGGACGGATTGGCGGCCTCTATTTCGCGCTCTTTTATTGCTGCATCTCCATTCCTGTCGGGTGGCTCGCCGACAAGACGAGCAGGTCGAAGATTCTCGCCGCGGCTTGCGCGATCTGGAGCGCCGCAACCATGTGCTGCGGCGGCGCCGCTACCTATCTGCAGTTTGCTATCGGGTATATGACGGTCGGTTTCGGCGAAGCCGGCGGCGTTCCTCCCTCCTACTCGATCATCTGCGATTATTTTCCGCCCGGCCGTCGCGGTCGAGCGCTGGGTCTCTACAACATCGGACCGCCGATTGGCGCAGCTCTGGGAATCGCCTTCGGCGCTTCAATCGCCGCAGCTTTCAGTTGGCGTTATGCATTTGTCTTGCTCGGCGCCGTCGGTCTTCTCGCGGTGATCGGCATCTTCCTTCTGGTGCCTGAGCCCCGTCGCGGCGGCCTGGATCCTGTTATGGAGCAAGCGACCGCGAGCAAAACAGGATTCAGGCAGACATTCGCGATGTTCATTTCACGGCCCTCTCTCATGCTGGCTGCAATCGCCAGTGGCGCCAACCAATTCATCACGTACGGCCTCACCAACTTCGCGGTGCTCTTTCTCATGCGTGAAAAACGGATGACGCTGAACCAGATCGCCGTCTATTACGCGTTGGTTGTCGCAATCGGAATGGGCGGGGGCATCCTCGCCTCCGGCCGGGTAATCGACCGGTTTACGCGGCGCTCCAAACAGGCCTATGCCCTGGCGCCCGCCGCCTCGCTTGCTCTTGCCCTCCCGTTTTATCTCGCATTTGTCTGGGCGCCCTCCTGGCGTCTCGCGTTGCTCTTTCTCACCGGCGCCATGTTTCTGAATTATTTCTATCTGACATCGGCGGTCACTCTTGTGCAGGAGGAAGTACGGCCAGACCAGCGCGTTATGTCGGGCGCGCTGCTCTTGCTGATCATGAATCTGATCGGTCTCGGCCTTGGACCCACCTTTGTGGGCGCGGCCAGTGACTTCTTCCGCACAAGCCATCCCCATCAGTCGTTGCAGATCGCGCTTTATATGCTCGCGCCTTTGTACGTTGTAGCCGCATTGCTGTTCCTGGCGTTGGCGCGCGTGCTTAGAAACGAAAGCCGTATCGCTGGAGGCAGAATTTGATAATCCTGGTTCGTCGCTTGCTTGTTGGGGCCGCTGCGGCCGCCTGTCTTATTCCCGCGCTTTTGTGTGGCGCCGAACGGGTGACATCTATGTCGGCTACATCCGATGACAAGACCGGTCCAATCGTGAACGCTCCAGCCGGCGCGGTTGAGGGGCGGATGGAGGGCGACCTGCGCGTCTTTAAGGGCATCCCTTACGCCTTGCCTCCCGTAGGCTCGGCGCGCTGGAGACCGCCGACGCCGATGCCTCGATGGACCGGGACCATAAAAGCAATCGAGTTTGGAGCTGCATGCTTGCAGCCCAAGCCGACACTTTCCAATATCTACACGCGCAATCCAATGCCAATGAGCGAGGATTGCCTGACGCTTAACATTTGGGCTCCGATCCACGCTAACAACGCGCCAATCTTTTTTTGGATATACGGAGGCGCGCTAGTCGGCGGCGCGAGCAGGGAAGAGAACTATGACGGAGCTCGCCTGGCTGCTCGCGGCATCGTCGTTGTGTCCATTAACTATCGATTGGGTGTCCTCGGCTGGTTGGCGCATCCCGAACTTAGCAAAGAGTCGCCGCTTGGAGTATCGGGTAACTATGGATTGCTGGATCAGATCGAGGCTCTGCGATGGGTACAGCACAACATTCGCGCCTTCGGCGGCGATCCTTCCAACGTGACCATCGCAGGTGAATCCGCGGGAGCCCTGAGCGTGATGTACCTTATGGCGGCTCCTCCGGCTCGCGGCCTGTTCGCCAAGGCAATCGCGGAAAGCGCCTACATGATCTCAACGCCCGAGTTGAAAAAAGCGAGTTTCGGTTCGCCATCTGCTGAGGAGAGCGGTGTAAAGCTCCTTGCCGCGCTCCATGTGCCGGATATCGCGGCGATGAGAGCGATGGATGCAGGCAAGTTGAGTCTCGCCGCGCCAGCGGCTGGATATGCGCCATGGGGCACGATTGACGGACACCTATTACTGCGCCAACTGGTCGATGTTTTCGACAGGGGCGAACAAGCGCCTGTGCCATTGCTCGCCGGCTTCAACAGCGGCGAAATCCGCTCGCTGAGGATCCTTGCGCCCCAACCTCCCGCGAGTACGACCGAATACGAAACTGTAATTCGCGACCGCTATCTTGATCTCGCCGATGAATTCTTGCGGCTCTATCCCAGCGCCAACATGCAGGAGAGCATATTGGCCACAACGCGAGACGCCCTGTACGGGTGGACGGCGCAGCGGCTTGTTAGAAAACAAACCGCACTGGGGCAGCCGTCCTTCCTCTACTTTTTTGATCATGGGTATCCGGCCGCCGACGCCGCCGGTCTGCACGGCTTCCACGCGAGCGAATTGCCTTATGTCTTCGGCACGTTTGATGGAACGCCGCCACTCTGGCCGAAGATCCCGGAAGCGGCGCAAGAGAGGAGGCTTTCCGACGCGATGATTGGTTACTGGAGCTCATTCGCTCGCACCGGCAAGCCACAGGCCGCGAATGAACCGGTTTGGCCGCCTTTCGGAACGACAGGCGCCTACAT
>DATHNJ010000099.1:0-12010 GCA_035486155.1 Occallatibacter sp.
AGACTGATACCCCACGCCTTCAAGATTCGTTCGCCCAAATTGCGTTTGTTGTTGATCATCACGCCCGGCGGACTGGAAGCGGCTTTCCGCGGCATGGCCTCGCCAGCAGACAAACTTGACCTTCCTTCCGGCATGCCGACCTATGCGACCGCCAATCTGGAAAAGACTGTCCAGGTGTTGCAAGAGTACGGAGTGCGCTTGTTAACCACCGACGAAGTGACCACTCAATTGCCGCTCTATCCCAAACCGCTCGCGTAACTAGGACGCCCGCCAGCGTGGCGTTGCAGAAGTCCACGTTCAGCTGCTCCGGACTCGACGCCATAACGTTATATTGTCCTTATGGCCGAAGCCCCGCTGTATGGAAAGGTGGAAGAAGTTCTGGCTTCCGAGATCGCGCGAGGAGATCACCGGCCCGGCGACCGTCTTCCATCGGAAGACGAGCTGCTGGCCCGCTTTGGCGTAAGCCGGATCACCGTCCGCCGCGCCATTCAAAATCTTATTCAACGCGGCGTCGTTGAGATTCAGAGGGGGCGCGGCACGTTTGTCCTCGCGCCGAAAGTCTCTCAAGAGTTAACCAGACTGACCGGGTTTGTGGAAGACATGGATACCCACGGGCGCAAGGCATCGGCTCGTGTGGTCAGCAAGGGCGTCGTCGCAGCAAGCCTGCGCGTGGCCCAACATCTCGGCGTCAGCAAGGGAGCGCGCGTGGTGCGCATTGAACGCGTGCGCCTGGCCGACTCCGTTCCGATGTCCTTCGACGAGACCTATCTTCCCCTCGAAATCGGCAAACAGATCGTGCGCAACGACCTTCGAGTCAGGCCGATCTTTGCGCTGCTTGAAGAGAAGTATGGAATTCCCCTCACCGAGGCCGAATATAGCCTGGAGGCCGCTGCGGCATCGGCGCATGTGGCCGGCGCCCTCAATGTTCCCGAAGGCGCTCCCATCTTTCGCATCGAGCGAACTTCGTTCACCACATCAGGCAGACCGATCGACTACGAAATGCTCTCCTATCGTGGCGATCTCATTCGGTTCGTTACCCGCTTGGCTCGTCATGCGAAAGCGCAAGCTTCTCAACCCCAAGTGGCGGGCGCCTTGCGCAAGCGCAGACGATAGGCATCGACGGACCATGGACTGGGGCCAGCCAGCACCAGAGTCACGATGCATGCGATATAGAGCAGGTCACACTCGTATCCAGGCGGGCCAAACTGCGCGCGTCCATCCACAATCTTCATCAACCTGATCGACGCGAAGCCATAGGGCAAATGGACAGTCACAATCGCGACGATTAGCAGCACGATCGCTGGAAGGCTCACCCAAAACACGAAGGCGCCGCACAGGATCGCCAGTCCGCCGAAAATTTCTGTAAGGATCGTGAGCCAGGCCATGATGTGTGCCGCGGGAACATGAGCCGCGCCGAGAATCGCAGCAAATGCATCCGGCCCCTTGCTCCATTTGGCCACCCCATGCGCGAGAAATCCGTACCCCACGATGAGTTGAAGGGGTACAGTGGCGTATCTTCTCAAAAGCTCCCGAGTTTGGTCCGACAACATCAGATCCTGGCTCATCGTGTTTTCTCCTGCTCGCGCTCTCAATTATCAAGAATTCGCATGATGATATGACGTTATAATGTCTAAGTGGTTACGCAAAAAATTAGCCCCTGCTGCGAAACGCTCGCCGCGCAAAGCTTCTCGGAGGCAACGCGATTTTGGCTCCGGCTGGGCTTGATTAGTTTCGGCGGAACAGCGGCGCACATCGCCATCATGCATGACTATCTGGTGGAACGCAAAAAGTGGGTTGACAATGAAGACTTCTTTCATGCGCTGAGTCATTGCATGATCCTCCCCGGCCCGGAAGCTCAGCAACTTGCCATCTATCTCGGCTGGAAACTGAACGGGATCAAAGGCGGCATCGTCGCCGGGACGCTGTTTGTTCTTCCGTCCATGTTCGTGCTCTTGGCGCTGAGCATCGTGTACGCCCGCTTTGGAAGCCTGCCCTGGATCGCCGCCATGTTCAGCGGCCTAAGGCCTGCGGTGCTGGCTCTTGTCCTGCTCGCATTGACCCGCCTCGCGAAGCGCTCGCTGGTTGAGCCAGTGCAGTGGATCGTTGCACTCGGGGCCTTCGCAGCAATGAGCTTGCTGCATGCTTCGGTCCCCTTCGTGATGGCTGTGGCGATTGCCGTCGGCTTCATTGTTCCGAAACGCCGCCACTCTGCATTGCCGGCGCCCTCGACGCCGCGCCTGAATCGAGCTCTGCGCAAACAAGCCGTCGCATCGTTTGCCAAGATCTCCGCTGCAGGATTGGCGATATGGCTCGCGCCATTCCTCGCCCTTTATCTGTTCGGCCGGGACCTTCCCTTTTGGGCCGAACTCAGCCTTTTCTTTACGCGCACCGCCTTCGTCACAATCGGGGGCTCCTACACTGTTCTCCCTTATGTCGCCCACGCGGCCGTATCCCACTATCACTGGCTGAGCCAATCTCAGATGCTCGATGGCTTTGCTCTCGCGGAGACCACGCCTGGCCCGCTGATCATCGTCGTGGCCTTCGTCGGCTTCATGGCAGGCTTTCACCGCTTCCATGGTTCGATCGGCGCGGGAACCCTGGCTCTGCTCCTCACAACGCTCTATACCTTTCTGCCATGTTTTCTATTCGTCTTCGCCGGGGCGCCTTTGATCGGCTGGACCCAGCACAGCCGGAAAGTGAAAACCGTGCTGAGCCTCATCATCGCCGTCGTCTTCGCAGCCATGGCCGATCTCGCGTTGTTTCTTGCCCGCGGCGTTCTATTTCCCTCGGGCGCCTGCAGCTTCGTGAAGATCGATTGGATCGCCGTCGCCGTAGTCGTTCTGTCGCTCTTCTTACTTGGATTGCTCCGGGCAAAGTTAGGCGCCGTGCTTGGCCTAAGTCTCGGATTCGGCATTGCGCGCTGGCTCATTGGCCTATAGTGTGTCGACTAACAGCCGCAATTCAACTCAGTGATGAAATCCTGCGCCATACAACGTAGGCTTGAACCCCGGCTGCGTTGCAAACCAGTCAAGATGCCTGCGCATATCGCGGACCAACATGCCCGCGAGGTCGTGACTGAATCCGTTGCGCACTACCGCCCGCTGGATCACCATATCCTCCCTGTTGGCGGGCATCCTGTAAGCCGGTACTTGCCAGCCGCGGTCGCGCAGTCTGTCGGATAAGTCGTAAAGCGACCAGTGCGTCGACTCTTTCAGCGTCCAAGCCAACACTGGAAGGTCGCGTCCCGAGCTGAGCAATTCAAATGGCCCGAGTTCCGCGATCTGTCGGCCGAGTTCTACGGCCACTTCCTGACATGCCCGGTGGATGTCCCGATATCCGGACCTGCCCAGGCGGATCAAGTTGTAATACTGCGCCACGATCTGGCTCGCGGGTCGCGAAAAATTGATGGCCAGAGTTGGCATGGCCCCGCCGAGATAGTCGACGTTGAAGATCAGGTCCGGGTGCAGGTCCACCATCTCGCGCCAAACAATCCAGCCGACGCCTGGATAGACCAGCCCGTACTTGTGCCCCGACGTATTGATAGACTTCACGCGCGGCAACTGGAAGTCCCACACCAGGTCCGGCTGCAGAAACGGCGCCACAAAACCGCCGCTCGCGCCATCCACATGAATCGGAATATCAAGTCCAGTCCGCTCCTGCAGGCGATCCAGAGCCGCGCTCAGCGCGCTCACATTCTCGTAGTCTCCGGTGAACGTACTGCCGAGCACCGCGACCACGCCAATCGTGTTTTCGTCGCAAGCAGCCGCCGCGCGCTCGGGATCGGTGACAGACTCGCTTCCTTCCAGGGTCACCGACTTATCCGCAACATCCCAATAACGCGCGAACTTATGCCAGCAGACCTGCGTGTTCGTCCCCATCACCAGGTTCGGCTTGTCCGTAGATTTGCCCAGTTTGCGCATCTTCTCGCGCCATCGCCACTTCAAAGCAAGGCCGCCGAGCATGCACGCTTCGCTCGAGCCAATCGTCGAAGCGCCTATCGTGCCTGCAGCATCAGGCGCATGCCATAGGTCGGCCAGCATGTGCACGCAGCGCATCTCAAGCTCCGCCGTCTGCGGATACTCGTCCTTGTCGATCATGTTCTTATCGAACGTCTCGGACATCAGGTGGTGCGCCTCGGGCTCCATCCACGTGCTGCAGAAAGTCGCGAGGTTGAAGCGCGAGCTGCCGTCGAGGATCAGCTCATCATGAATCAGGTGGTAAGCCGTGCTGGGCGGCATGCCATCTTCGGGGATAGCGTGTCGCGGCGTCGGCCCAAGAAGCGATTCACGTGCGTACATGGGACGTACGCCAGCTAACTGGTGCTTCCGCCCGTCCTGGGGAAATGCTGCGTCTGTTTTCATCTCTGGTCGCCCTCGAATTTACTCATACTAGCGGCGCCGCCTCGTGTCTGTGTCAATCCTCAGCGAATTGTCCAGACGAGCTCATGGGCGAACAACTCAACAGACTGCAGAAATAGCGTTAAGAACCGAGCTGAGCATCTGCGGTTCCGGCACGGTGACGATTGGGGTTCACGCATTGTCTTCGGGGTCCTACCATTAAAGACAGAATGGATGCGCGCAAGATCATTCACGTGGACATGGACGCGTTCTATGCCTCGGTGGAGCAGCGGGACAAACCTGAGCTGCGCGGCAAGCCTGTGGTCGTCGCGTGGCGGGGTAAGCGCTCCGTGGTTTGCGCGGCGTCGTATGAGGCAAGGCGCTTTGGCGTGCGCTCCGCCATGGCCGCGACGCATGCCGAACGTCTTTGTCCGGCGGCGATCTTCATCCCTCCAGATTTCACTCGTTATCGCGCCGTATCGCACGCAGTGCGCGAGATCTTCCAGCGGCATACGGACCTGATTGAGCCGTTGTCGCTCGATGAAGCGTATCTCGATGTCACGGAGAACAAGAACGGCATCGCGACGGCGACCAAGGTTGCGAGCGCTATCCGGCAGCAAATTCGCGAAGAACTGAATCTGACAGCCTCGGCAGGCGTGGCGCCGAACAAGTTTCTGGCGAAGATCGCTTCGGATTGGCGGAAGCCGAACGGGCTATTTGTGATCCAGCCTGCGGAGGTGGAAGGCTTTCTGACGCCGTTGCCCGTAGGACGAATTCCTGGCGTGGGCAAGGTTACGGAGGAAAAGCTTGCAAAGCTCGGATTGCGCACCGTTGGCGATCTGCGCACGCGCACCGTTGAAGAGCTGCAGCAATCGTTTGGCCGTTATGGAAAGCGCCTCTATGAGCTTGCGCATGGAATCGATGAGAATCCCGTTCTGCCCAATCGGCCGACGCAATCGATTTCGGCCGAGGATACGTTCGAACACGATGTTTTGCTGGCTGAGATCGAGCCGATGATTCGTCGGCTTGCGGAGAAGACGTGGGCGGCGTCGCGCAAGGAGACCAGGATCGCGCGCACCGTGGTTCTGAAACTGAAGACGGCGGAGTTTCGCGTGCTAACGCGCAGCCAGACGCTGCCGAATCCGCCGGCTTCGTGTGAGGAGTTGACGGAGATTGCTCTTGCGCTTCGTGCGCGCGTCGTCATGAGTCCCACGCAGCGATTTCGCCTGGCCGGCGTTGGCTTGAGCAACTTCCACACATCGGAAGAGGGCGCCGAGGATTTGTTGTTTGAATAAGCGGGCATGGGCTCTCTGAGTTCGTCCGGGGCTAAAGCCCCCGCCATTTTCTGCCGAGATTATTCAGCGGCCTGAACTCGCCGCTCCCTCCTTGTGAAACACAGAATCCACAGTCGGCCAGCCTCACTGAAAATCAGGCCCTTTATTCGCGATCGAAGACCTGGATGTCGGGCTTGGATCGGCCGGGAATGTGGATGGTCATGGTGAGGGTCTTGCCATCGGACGAGACTTCAATCTCCTGTGTGTCCAAAACCTTGCCGGCGATCTTGCGGGTCATTTCGACGGCGCGATCGTTCACGCGCCGGCCTGAAACGGCATAGCCTTCGGGCAGGTTCGGGCCCTGGACAGCGTGATCCTGGCCATCGAATATTAGGTTTTGCGTCATTTTTTGGGCGGCATTGATCAAGGACAGACCATCGCCCTCATAGGGCTGGACCTGGATTTCATAGACCGAGTTGACTTCCTCGGTCGTGCTCACCCACGTACCGACAAAGCCTTCGCCAGGCGTAGTCCGCGTGTACTTGTAGAGAAGATGGCTCTTGGAGCCGTCCGCACGATAGCCGGTGAAGTCGTCGGTGAGTGTGTTGCCGTCGGGGGAGAGGTCCCAAGTCGCGGAGATCTGTAGGTGGCCGTCTTTTTTGCGTGTGCCCTTCCACTGATTCGGCGACACGACGGTGATGGAGAAGGTGGTTCCAAAGAGGCCGGGATGGTCGGCGCCGTCGGCAACGATGGTTTCGGTATTGTCGCCGGAGAAGTTGAGCGTGTAGGTGTTGGGGCCCGCAGCCTCGACCCTCATCTGGTCGGTGAGGACGCTTTTGGAAGGATTCATCTTCCAGGTTCCACTGAAGGGATTGGTGGCTGCCGCTGCAGCGGCGGTGAGCATGCAGGCGACGAGCAGTTGTTGAAGAGACCGGAGAGCCATAGATTTTCTCCCTGAGTGAATTGGGGCTTGGGCTGCGCATTGAACTGAAGCATGCGCCGGGCCAGTCCGACGCCGGACGTGCGAATAGAGATGGAACGGGCCGCGGGAGCTCCAAGGCGCGTGAATGCAATGCGAAGCGGGTGTTTCAGCGGCCATGCAAGGGCTGCGCATGGAGTCTGCAATTTGCGTGGCCGTGTTCATTCGCGGGCAGTGTTTGGCCAAAAGCGAACACTGGAGCGCCGGCCATCGGCTGCGCTTATGGCTGCTCTCCTCGCGGGTCTGGTGGCGGGTCTGGCTGCAGAGAAATCGCTCTTGGCTGCAGAATGCAGGACTTTGGATGCCGCGCGGCGGCAGGATAGCAGGGTCGTTTGGGGGGGCGCCGGATGGCCCAGTTTGTCCTGGAAGTGAATGGCGAAACGCGCACTCTGGACGTGGATGGGGAGATGCCGCTCTTGTGGGCGCTGCGCGACGAGCTTGCGCTGACCGGCACGAAGTACGGCTGCGGCATTGGCATGTGCGGCGCATGCACAGTGCATCTGAACGGCGAAGCGACGCGGTCGTGCCAGACGACAGTCGCCGACGCGCGCGGCAAAAAGATCACGACAATCGAGGGCTTGAGCCGCCGATCGGGCAATTCCTCGCAGGGGGACTCGGCTGGGACCGCTCTCCATGTGGTCCAAAGCGCGTGGATCACCGAGCAGGTTCCGCAGTGCGGCTACTGCCAGTCGGGACAGATCATGTCGGCGGCGGCGCTGCTCAGGGCGCATCGCGATCCGACGGATGCCGAGATTGACGACGCGATGGCCGGCAACATCTGTCGCTGCGCAACCTACTTTCGGATTCGCAAAGCAATTCATACGGCAGCGCGGGAGATGAGAGCATGAAGGCCGATCCGAAGGAGTTTGCGCCAACGCCGAGTCCAGCGCGCGATCCGCGGCAGGGATCCGGTTCGGGTCCGGGAAAGATGACGCGCCGTGTGTTTCTTGGCGCCGGCGCGGCAGCCGTGGCGGGCGGAGCGCTGACGATCGGTTTCCATCTGCGCAAGCGGCTTCACCCAGGCGCAGCGGAAGAGGCAGGCGAAAAGCCGGGGGCTGTGAAGGCGCAGAATCCGTTTGATGCGTGGATCCACATTCAGCCGGATGGGAGTGCGGAGCTGGTGCTGGCGCAATCGGAGATGGGGCAGGGCGTGTATACGTCGCTGCCGATGCTGCTGGCCGATGAGGCGGACCTGGATTGGAAGCGGATTCGCGTCGTGCAGTCGGATTTTTCCGTAGGAACAGGCGGGAGCGGCAGTGTGCGGTCCAATTATCTGCCGCTGCGGCAAGCGGGGGCAGCGGTGCGCGCGGTGATGATTGCAGCGGCAGCGCGACAGTGGCGCGTGGCGGAGAGCGCGTGCGCGACGAGTAACAGCGAAGTGTTTCACGCAAGCTCGGGACGCCAGCTGAGTTATGGAGCGCTTGTGCCGGCGGCGCGCAAGCTGCCGTTGCCCGATCTCAAGACGGTGAAGTTGAAGACGCCCGCGCAGTTCACGCTGATCGGCAAAGCGACGCAGCATCTCGACATTCCCGACAAGTGCACGGGCAAGGCGCAGTTCGGGTTGGATGTGCGGCTGCCGGGAATGCAGTACGCCGTGATTGCGCGGTGCGCGACGTTTGGCGGAAGTCCGGCTAAATTTGACGCGACCAAAGCGCTGCAGGTTCCCGGCGTGTTGCAGGTATTTGAAGTCCCGGCGCGAGGGTTCCGAGTCTTTACCGCGGGCGGGATCGTCGTAGTCGCGAAGTCCACATGGGCAGCGATGCAGGGACGCAAGGCGCTCGACATTACATGGAACAACGGACCGCATACAGGTGAAAGCACTGAGGCGCTGCGGGTTGCGATGAAGGATGCTCTCGCCAAGGCGCCGGGGTGGACCGATGCCGGCGACGTTGCGCTAAGCGATGTGGCCGCTGCGAAGCGTGTGGAGAGCCTATACGAATTTCCGTTTCTTTCGCATGCGTGCATGGAGCCGATGAACATCACGGCGCATCTGCGCAATGGGAAGTGCGAGGTATGGGCGCCGTCGCAAACAGCGGATGCGATGCGCAGCACGATCGCCAAAGAACTGGGGATGGCCGAGACCGACGTGATGGTGCACACGACGTTGATGGGCGGCGGGTTCGGGCGGCGCTATCAATACGACTTTGCGACCGAGGTTGCACAGATTGCGAAGCACGTGGACGCGCCGGTGCAACTGGTGTGGACGCGCGAAGACGACATGACGCACGACTTCTATCGGCCGGCGGGTATGCGGCGGATGCGCGGAGCGCTGGATGCACACGGCAATCTCGTCGGGTGGTCGGATCACGTCGCGGATGTGTGGCTCAACGGCCAGTGGGCGGAGCCGGAAAAACGAAAACCGAACGGCGATGAACTACCGCCTCCGATCATTTATCCCGTTGCGACGGCGCGAAAAGGATTCACGCCGATTGAGAGCGCGGTGCCGCGGGCGTGGTGGCGGTCGGTCGAGAACTCGTTCAACGGAGTCGCCGTGGAGAGCTTTATCGATGAGCTTGCGCATGCCGCAGGTGAAGATTCGTACCTGTTTCGCAAGCGGCTATTGCAAACCCCGGATGGGCGGCCATCCTCCGTCTGGGGCAATGAGAAACCGCCGGACAAGAAGCGCCTGCTGGCCGCGCTGGAGCTTGCGGCGGAGAAAGGCGATTGGGGCAAGCCCCTCAAGCCGAGTCCGGGCGCCGGGCCTGGAGCGCAACGGGGGCGCGGGATCGCGTGCACGCCGAGCTACGCGTATCTGGCGCAGGTGGCGGAGGTAACGGTGGAGAACGACACCATCCGCGTCGACCGGCTGGTGACGGCGGTGGATTGCGGGCAGGTGGTCAATCCTAACGGCGCGCGATCGCAGCTTGAAGGCGGAATGCTTTTCACGCTGAGCTCGATCTTGAAAGAGGCGATCACGATTAAAAACGGCGCCGTAGTGGAACAGAACTTCGACGATTACAGCGTACTGCGCATGCCGGAGGCGCCGCGGCTGGAGACATGGTTTATTGAGAGCCATGAGGCGCCGCATGGACTCGGCGAAGCGGCAGTGGCGCTGACGGGGCCCGCAGTGGTGAATGCGATCTTTGCGGCGACGGGAAAACGATTGCGACGGATGCCGTTCAGGATGGATGAAGCGTAATGAAAATAAAGGGCGGGGGATGACGACAGCGCAACGCCGCGAAAAATGAAGAAAATGCGTTGGAATAAGTGCGGTTCACGAATGTCAGTCATGTAGAGGTTGTACGGATCTCGAGGGTCTGCGTCGAGATGCGGCCTCTATCCATGGCGAAACGGACCGGTGAACCCTGATGACCACGATTCAAGAGAAGCCCTTTCATATCTCGCGTCGCGATGAACAACCGATTGTGGATGTGTATGGACCGTACATTCAATTCCTGACCTCGCTCGACCAGCACGACTCGGAGCTTTGCTTTGTCAAAGGCGTAATTCCTCCGGGCGCCTCGATTCCCTTGCACGGCCACGCGGAAGACGAGCGTTTCTACATCGTTTCAGGCCAGGTGGAAGTCTATGTGGAGTCGGACTGGCACACGGCAAAAGCCGGCGATTTTCTGGAGATTCCCGGCGACATCAAACACGGCTTTCGCAATCAGTCGAGTCAACCGGCGCTCGTCATCCTGCAAACAACGGTGCGGCTGGGCAGGTTTTTTCAGGAGATTGGCAAGCCGCTGTCCTTTGAAGGAGACCGCAGGCAACCTTCACCTGAAGAGCTGGCGCATTTTGTGCTCACCGCGCAGAGGTATGACTACTGGCTGGCGACGCCGGAAGAAAACGCCGCGATCGGCATCGTGCTGGCGTAGAGGCCAAAGCTAAGTAGTCGAGACAGACTCTTCGATGCGGCGAGGCTGCCAGGCTTCAGCCGCATGAATGAACGACGCGAAGATGCCGCGCGATAAGGCGCTCGTGGTGTAAGTGCGCTCGGGGTGCCATTGCACGGCGACAACGAAGTGATCGGGAGAGTCAAGCTCCACAGCCTCGACGACGCCGTCTTCAGGCGAGACTGCAACAACTCGGAGATTATCGCCGGGCGTGCGGATGGCCTGATGATGACTCGAGTTCACGGCCTGCGCGTCCAGCGAATGCGCCTTGGGCGTTGAGGATCCATCGACCGATTCAGCAATTTTCGCCAAGCGCGAATCGGCAGAGATCTGGATCGGATGCGCATCGGTTACGCTACGGCCGGGGCTATGGTTCACGAGCGTGTTGAGCACCGAAGGCAAATCCTGAATCAGGGCGCCATTGCGCCAGACGTTGATCGTCTGCGTGCCGTGGCAGATGCCGAGGACGGGCTTGTGCAGATTAAACGCGTCCTGCAGAAGAAGCTCGTCGACAGCGGTGCGCGCCGCGTCGGCTGGGCCGCAGGCGGGAATGGGCGCTTCGCCGTAGCGCTCGGGATCAACATCGAAACGGCTGCCAGGAAGAAGAACGCCCGCAACGGAGGCGAGTATCTTGGCGACGCGCTCCGGACGCTCATGCAGCGGAACGACGATTGCGGTCGCTCCGGCGGATTGCAGCGCGGCGAGATAAGGCGGGAGCGAACGCTGGTTGTACTCCGTGTCGATGGACGGTTCGGGGATCGCGATGCGAACGGACATCGAAACTAATGTAACTGCAGGGAACCGGCGAGGGCGAGGATGAAAACAGAGACAAAGCTGTGGAATTCATCGAAAACGCATTGAAGACGCTGCGGACCTGACCCATACTGTCGAGACACACTGCGACTCGCGCTAATTTCTTCGAGGTGTCTATGCCTCCACAGCCAACCGGTCGTTACGGACTTCTTCGCATTCCTGCTCCCGCCGTCACCAGCTTAGCGATACGCTTCTCGTCGCTGGCCAATCGCGACATCTTCAGTCCGTCCGCGTGGCCGACGTTCCCAATGACCAACAGCGCGACGTATCCGGGCTGGTGGGAGTTCGACATCGATGCGCAACATCTTGCCGATGGCGCCTACGAGTACGAGTTCGTGCAGGATGGCGATTCGGGCAAAGTGCGCAACGATCCGTACGCGGACCAGATCACGCGCTTCGGCGGCTACCGCGGTGTGTTTCACATCGCAGGCGCAGTGCGCGTGCAGCCGAACTTCCGCTGGGACGCCACAGTGGAAGCCGGCGCCGGACTGCCACAAAACAACAAGATCGTGATCTACGAGATGCCGCTGAAGTGGATGGCGAGCGCCTCGGATAATCCGCTCGTCGATCTCGGTACATTTGACGAAGTGGTCTTTGAACACCTCAACGATCTTGCGCAGCAGGGCGTCAACTGCATCGAGCTGCTGCCGATTGAAGACACATCGCAGACGCTTGATTGGGGCTACGGCACGCGGTTTTACTTTGCGCCGGATTACGACATGGGCGGCCCGGTGGATGCGAAGTTCTTTATCAAGACCTGCCACGCCAAGG
>DATHNJ010000100.1:0-6913 GCA_035486155.1 Occallatibacter sp.
CCGTCATTGTGGAGGTGCGGGGAGCATCGACAGAGATATTGGTTTTTTTCAGGGGCGTAAGGGCCAGAAATTCTCTATCGAAGTGAACGTTAAGAAGGACGGCTCCGAGCTCAACATCGCCTATCCAATGTTAAGTGTCGTCAAAGGATACCCGCCCTCGGCCTTCGCAATGTAATCAGGCAAAGGAGCTCGACGTGAGAGCCTGCTCTATTGCTGAACAAACCTGCGTTCTGGTTGACCCCCAACCCGGAAGTTACCATTTGAGCAACAACGGGGGCTCGTTTTCATGACTCCGACCGGTCGGCTTTGCTACACGACATCCAATTCCTTCAACAAGAACGCATAGTCGAAGGCGATTTCCTTCAGGTAGTCGTAGCGGCCGCTGGCGCCGCCGTGGCCGGCCTGCATGTTGGTGACTAGCAGTAACGGGTGATTATCTTTTTTGAGGGTGCGCAGCTTGGCTACATATTTCGCCGGCTCCCAGTACATGACCTGGCTGTCGAAGAGCGAGGTCTTGACTAACATCGCCGGGTAACTCGCCGGCTGCAAGTTATCGTAGGGCGAGTAACTCAGCATGTATTTGAAGTACGCCTCTTCGTTGGGATTGCCCCACTCTTCATACTCGGGGACGGTGAGGGGCAGGGTGTCGTCGAGCATGGTGTTCATGACGTCGACGAAGGGGACGTGGGAGAGCACGGCGCGGAAGAGATCGGGACGCAGATTGGCGACTGCGCCCATCAACAGTCCGCCGGCCGAGCCGCCCTCGATGGCTACGCGCGCCGGGTCGCCGTAGCCGGACTTGGTGAGATGTTCGACTGTGGCGATGAAGTCGGTGAAGGTGTTGCGCTTGACCAGCATCTTGCCGGCGTCGTGCCAGGGCTTGCCCAGATCGCCGCCGCCGCGGATGTGCGCGTAGGCCAGCACCACGCCGCGGTCGAGCAGGCTCAGGCGATTGGAACTGAAGCCCATGGGCAGCGCGTAGCCGTACGATCCGTAGCCGTAGACATACAACGGATTTTTGCCTGTCTCTCGCTTGTCCTTGCGATAGACGATGGAGATTGGGACTTGCACGCCGTCGGCTGCGGTGGCGTGAAGGCGCTCGCTGGCGTAGAGGGTGCGATCGAAGCCGCCGGGGATTTCCACCTGCTTGAGGAGTGTTGAGCTGCGGCCGGCGATGTCGTATTCGTAGACGGAGCTGGGCGTGACGAGCGACTGGTAGGCGTAGCGAAACTTCTTGGCGTCGAAGATGCGGTTGATGTGGGGATGGGCGCTGTAGGCGGGCTCAGGGAAGGCGATCTCGCTGGTCTGCGTAGCTTCGGGGCCGTTGCCCGCGAAAGACCACACGCGCAGGCGCGGCAGGCCGTCTTCGCGCTCGCAGGCGATGAAGAAGTTGGCGAAGAGGTCAACGTCCTCGAGCATCACGCTGTCGCGATGGGGAATGCGTTCGGTCCAGTGCTCCCGTCCCAGGGCAGCAACAGGCGTCGTCACCAGCCGAAAATTCCTGCCTCGATCATTGGTGCGGATGAACCACAGGCCGTTGCGATGGTCGATGGAGTATTCGTGCTCGTCTTGGCGCGGGGCGACGATCGTGAACATGCCGGTGGGATTGTTGGCGTCGAGGAACGAGGACTCGCTGGTGACGTGGCTGGCTGATTCGAGGACCAGATATTTGCCGTCGCGGGTGCGGCCTGCGCCGATGTTGAAGCGCTCGTCGTCGTCTTGATAGACGAGGACGTCGGCGGAGTGCTCGGCGCCTAAAACGTGACGATACAAC
The DNA here is from genome assembly GCA_035486155.1 of Occallatibacter sp. Taxonomy (GTDB): domain Bacteria; phylum Acidobacteriota; class Terriglobia; order Terriglobales; family Acidobacteriaceae; genus Telmatobacter. The sequence goes on from DATHNJ010000100.1 coordinate 1,775, forward strand.
TGGAACTGTCGCTTTTGTTCTTCGTCTTCGATGCTATAGAAAAGGGTCTTGTTATCCGCGGCCCAGACGACTGAGCCTACGCGCTCGACCGCGCCTGGCAGTGTTTCGCCGGTCTGGAGATCCTTGATGTGCAGCGTGTACTGGCGGAAGCCTGTGGTGTCGGTGGTGTAGGCGAGCCAGCGGCCGTCGTCGGTGATGTCGGTGGCGCCGATGGAGAAAAACGCGAGGCCTTCGGCGAGTTTGTTGCCGTCGAGGACGATTTCTTCCGCGGCGTCGGCGGGCGGCTGGGTTTCATCGGGACTCGCGGCGCGCTTGCGGCAGGAGATGGCGTACTGCAGTTTTTCTTCGGTCCGAGCGTAGTAGTGCCAGGCGCCATCACGAAAGGGAACCGAGACGTCGGTCTGCTTGATGTGGCTGAGCATCTCCTCGTAGAGTTTTTCGCGCAGGGCTGAAAGCGGTTGGGTGATGGTATCGGAGTAGGCGTTTTCGGCCTCGAGATATGCGCGGACTTCGGGGCTCTCTTTTTCGCGCAGCCAGGCGTAGTCGTCGGTGAGGGTGATGCCGTGGAGCGTGGTTTCCTTGCGGTCTTTACGTGCGATGGGGGGCGTGGGGTTCTCGTTCATCTCATTTTCAGTGTAGCGGTTTGAGAGTTCACAGTTGGTAGTTCTGAGTTCACAGCTTGCAGCCTGGAGGTCAACGCGTATCGGCGGCACGTCTTCGAAGGGGGCGAATGGCGCATTGGGAAACGAATTGCGCGCGGGTTTCCGGGGCTCGGGTTCTGGCGGGACCCACTCGGGTTCGCTTCCCCATTCCAGAGCCAGGCTGCGCTTCTTCTTTTTGCGCTTTTCCGAGGGCGGTTTGACGCAGAGGGCGAGAAGCATCTTGGCGCTGTGCTGATCGCCTTCGAGGGTTTGGGCAACGAGGGCGTTGGCGATCTGGCTGCTGTTTTCACATACGGCGCCAGCGCAGGCTCGGTAGAGGGCTTTCAGCGGGTTGCCGCGGCGGCGTTTGGGTTTGGGGGGCGGAGCGGATTGCGTCTCAGGGGGCGCGACGGGTCGAGCTTGCATTAGTGGACGTACCTCCACAGTTTCACAGTTCCACAGATTCACCGCGGCGATGTTGCGCGGGTTATCTCATCGGGAATGATCTATTTAATCGTCATACTGCGACGCAAAATGGCGCGATTTGGCGCGATTGGGCCACGATTTTGAGATGTTTTGGCGCAGAATAGCGCTGTTTCGATCGTCTTGAGATCGACGAGCGAAAGCGATGGCCGGCTGTGAGTCTGAATGGCTTCAGATTACTGCGGGGAGCGGGAATCTTTCGCAAACGTTATCGGGATTGGGGTGTTGCCCCTACGGGGCGCATGATGTGTGAGCGGTTGTGGCTCCCAGGGCGTTGCCCTGGGCTAGTTTCCTGCGACCCCTACGGGGTCACTCCGACGAAGCCGCGCCCTTTCACAAAATTCGGTTTTCGGACTTGTCAGACAGCGCCTCGGGACTATTCCGCGCCTTCGGGGGTTGCGCTTACATCCACTCTGTTGCCGCGCGCATAGGAGAAGCGCAGCAGCCAGACGCTGGGTTCGGCGCGGCCGCGGCGCATGGGGGGATCGAACTTCCATGCTTCGGCGGCGCGCTGCGAGATTTTTCCAAAGTAGTTGCCTGGGCCCGACGTCATGAACGTGGCGCTTTCGACCGAACCTGACTCGCTTACGCGCACGCGGATCTCGACCAGCACGGGGCCGTGCATGCTTTGCGACGCAGCGGGCGAGATGCTGGGCATGACGCGCTTGGCGATGTCGCCGGGCGCATTGTCGGAGCGGGCCGGCGCGGCGTTGGCGGAGTCATTGGACTGCGCTGCGGCCGGTTCTGTTTTGGGCGCGGGTTGCGGCGCGGCCGGCGATTTGGTTTGTGTTGCTGTCGAGTGGTCGGAGCTTTGCGTGGCGTCAGACGGGGCTGCTGGCGCAGCCGACGGCGCTTGCGCCGGGGCGGGCTGCGGCGATGTCGAGGCTGTGGAGCTTGCGGCCTGGGAAGAGTTCGTTGCATCGGCCGGCGTTGTGGACGAAGCGGATGCATGCGCGGGTTGCGCCGGCGCCGATGCGCTCTGCGCCACGAGAGGCCACTTCACGGTGACGACGCCGGTCTTTACCAAGGCGACGCCGGCGATGGCGAAAACCAGCGCGGTTCCCAGCACGGCCCAGATGCCGGAGCGGCTCTTAGGCGGCTCGTCATTGATGTGGGAAAAGATCGCCGGGGTTGGGCCGGGGTCTCTGTAGGGTTCGCTGTAGCGGCTGCGGCCGAAGGTTTGGGGCGCGGGCGGCGCTTCTTGCCATGCGAAGGCCGCGGGTTCGCGCGCGGCGATGCGTGGCTCGGCGGCTGGGCGCGCCGGCGGCGGATCGGGAAACAAGTCGCGCGCAATGGGCGGCGGCGGAGGCGCCGGCGTTGGTTCGGGAGAACGCTCGGGGGCCGCGGGCTTCCGCGCGGACAGAGTGGCTAGCTGGATGGTGATCTCTTCGAGGCTGCGCCGCTGGGTGGGATCGACGCGCAGGCACTCCTGCACCAAGGCTGGAAACGGCTGCGGCATGAAGCGCGGCAGGGCGGGATCGGCGTTTGTGACTGGATCCCACTCGGGCAAACGCTGGGTGAGGGCTTCGGTGACGGTCATACCGAGAGACCAGACGTCGGCGGCCGGGGTGATGATTCCAGTGGCGAGCTCGGGCGCGTCGTAGCTGCCCAGGCTGCGGACCGACTTGCGGACGCTGCCTGCGACGAGAAGGTCATCGGTCGCGAGCTTCAGCTCATCTTCAACGATGAGGATGTTGGACGGCTTGAGATGTCCATGCACGCAGCCATTGGAGTGCAGATGGGAGAGCGCGTTCAGGATGGGGCTGAGGATGTCTCTGGCTTCGTCGGGCGCAAGGGCGCGCTGCTGAATGAACTGCGACAGTACGCGGTCGGCATGCTCGGTGAGGACATAGACCAGATTTGCGCCCTGGAGGACGCAGCGGCCGAACTCGTAGACCGGCATCAGATGGGTGTGCGGGAAGTTTTTGGTCGCTTCCCACTGGGCGAGATAAGCGTCGGCCTCTTCGCCCTCGGCGCGAATGAGCTTGAGGGCGGCCTTCATGGAGCCCAGGCGGATGGTGAGAAATACGCCGTGGTCCTCCGTTCCTCCCAACCACTCGAGGAGGGCGAACTTTCCGTCGACGGTGAGTCCTTCCCACTCTTTACGAATCGCGCTTCCCATCTCTGTTGATTCTATCGAAGCGCCCGTGGGTGATCCTTCTGACCAGGCTGCAGCAAATTGTTGCCGGAAGAAGCTATTTTTCATGGTTGTAAAGAATGCGCTCCAGGGCTATCAAGCTCCGATTTTTGGCGCCAGAGCTCCTTTGAGACGGTTAGATGCGGGGAGCGGTGGGTTTGTGGGTTATTGTGCTTGCGGCGCCGGCGCGGGATCGTTCCGCCGTCTTTCGAATGAAGTATTTCGACGACTGGATTGAGTCTGTCCGCGGATTCCCGGCGCAGGGAACTGCAGGGTCGTTGCGCACGTACAATAAAGTGCGATGAAGCGTTTTCAGCGCACGAAATTTTTCCGGTTGCCACTGCTGTTGGCCGGTGTTTTCCTTCTCGCTTTTCCCCGGTTGCAGGCCGAGCAAGTCAAGGACCTGCCCAAGCCCAACGATTACGTTGCCGATTTTGCCCATGTGCTTTCGCCACAGGCTGTGGCGGAGCTCGATAACCTGTGCAGCCAGCTTGACCACTCGAAGGCCAATTCGCAGATCGCGATTGTGACGGTGCGCGATCTCGACGGGGATGACGCCGCGGACTGGGCCAATCAACTGGAAGATGCATGGAAGATCGGCAAGAAGGGATCGGACAAGGGCGTTCTGGTGCTGCTGGCGGTGAATGCTCACAAGTATCGGATCGATGTCGGCTATGGGCTGGAAGGGATACTGAACGACGCCAGGGTGGGCGATATCGGGCGCGAGATGGTTCCTTATCTGCGAGCGCGCGATTATGACAGCGCGATGACGATGACTGTGGGCCAGCTTGCGCAGATCATTGCGACCGACGCGGGCGTGACGCTGACGCTCTCCGAGGAACAACCGCAACCCAGGCCGCGGATGCAGCATCACTCAAGCGCGCTGCCGTTCATTCTGTTTGTGATCATCTTCCTGTTCTTCGGCGGATTCACGCTGATCCGGATTCTGTTTGTTCTGGGGCTGTTTGGCGGAGGATTTCGCGGCGGGCCCTGGATGGGTGGAGGTTGGGGTGGTGGAGGCGGCGGTGGATTCGGTGGTGGGGGCGGAAACGACAGCGGCGGTGGTGGATTTGGCGGGTTTGGCGGAGGGAGTTTTGGTGGCGGTGGGGCTGGTGGGGATTGGTAGGAACAGTTGTCAGTGGTCAAGTCGTCAGGGATCAGCGTGCGGAGTTAGCGGGGTTAGCCGCGCTTCGCGCGTGTTGGCGGATTTAGGCGAGGGATCAGGACGACGACGTTGGAGTCTGAACAGGTTTTCTTGAAAGGGGCTTCCGCTAGCGCGGGGCCGGAGGAGAAAAGAACGATATGAAGGCGCTTTGGGTGGTTCTTGGGATTGTTGGCGTGCTGGTGTTAGCGGCGTTGATGGTCTTTGGCAGTTATGTGAGCGCGCGGAATCAGATGGTCGGCTACGACCAGGCTGTGAAGGCCTCGTGGTCGGAGGTCGATGTGCAGATGCAGCGGCGCGCCGACTTGATCCCGAATCTGGTGGAGACGGTGAAGGGATTCACGAAGGAAGAGAGCACGGTGTTCGGCGATATCGCGAATGCGCGCGCGGGATTGCTGAATGCCCAGGGACCCGAGGCCAAGATCGCGGCCAACGGACATCTGGATTCGGCGTTTGGGCGATTGCTGGCGTTGACGGAGAACTATCCGCAACTGCGCTCGAGCGAGCAGTTCATACGGCTGCAGGACGAACTGGCGGGGACGGAGAACCGCATCGGCGTGGCGCGCAAGCGGTATAACGACGCGATTCAGGACTACAACACGTTTATTCTTCAATTTCCCAACAATATTTGGGCTGGTATGTCGGGCTTTAAGGAGAACGACGCATATTTCACGGCGAGTCCGACGGCGCGAGAAGTGCCGAATGTGAAGTTCTAG
>DATHNJ010000101.1:0-5430 GCA_035486155.1 Occallatibacter sp.
CGGTTTGAACATTCGATTCGGCCTTGGGAAGTGTACGGCTAAGGTACGAGGGAACGAGAAGGCGCGGAGTTAGCCGCGCTTGGCGCGTGTTCGCGGAGTTAGATGAGGGAACCGGGGAATCCTTGAGAACAGGTAACAGAAAAGGCCATCCCAGAGGGGATGGCCTTTCAATCTTTTGGAAGCCGTAGCGACTTGCTTCTTCGATCCTATTTGTAGGAGCTGATGGCGCTGGCTTCGTCGTCGTAGATGTCGAAGACGGTGTAAAGCTTGGTGAGCTGCAGGACGTCCTTCACCTTTTTGGTGAGGCTGAGCAGCTTGAGGGCAGCGCCCTGGTTTTTCGACGTCGTGTAGGCGCCGACCAGTTCTCCCAACCCCGAGCTATCGATGTAGTTCACGTCGCCCATGTTGAGCAGAATGTTCTTTTGTCCCTTGCTGATCAGGTCGCGAATGGCCTCGCGCAACTGAACGCTTCCTTCGCCGAGAGTAATTCGCCCGCTGAGGTCTAGTACGGTCACGCCGTCCACTTCACGGGAAGCAATGGTTAACGCCACGGAATTTCCTCCTTCTTTCGATGTTACGTTGATGGCGCCTTTGGCGGCGCTTGCAGACCCAGACAGGGTATCAGACGGCGGGGGATATTTTTACTCTACGTGAAAAGGGGTCAGGTCGCCTCAGCGGGCGCCAGATTTTTTACCAGCGTCAATTCGGTGCCGGGGTCGAGTTTGCGAAAGTGCACCTCGTCCATAAATGAGCGGATGAGGAAGATGCCGCGGCCTGTGCCGCGCAGCAGATTTTCCGGCGCCAGCGGATCGGGCAGAGTGTCGGGGTCGAGGCCTTTGCCCTCGTCGCTGATTTTGATGACCAGGGATTTGCCGGTGTTTTCAAAACTGACGAGAATCTTTTTCGCCGGATCGTAGTCATTGCCGTGCAGCACGGCGTTGACGGCGGCTTCGCGCACCGCCATCGTTGTGCGGAATCTCTCGTCTTCATCAAGGCCGGCTTCGGAAGCGAACTTTTCGGCTAAGGATTCCACCTCGCTCACGCTGTCCATGGTTGAACTCAGCGCGAACTTCCAGCGGCCTGCTCCGGGCTTTTCCAAACTTCTCTTCTCCATGATTGCTGGAACAAGGAAGGCGGCATCAGAAGCACACAACCATCCAAGGGACCTTGCAGGCAGTTTCACTGGTTGGGCTTATTGTGTCAAGGCGGGAGACCAAGGATTAGCCTGTTCGGTTCGTTGATGTTGAGGCTGGTTTGGCAGTTTTAGCTTCAGGTATCGGTCGAGTGGGGCTGTATGCGCGCGCCGTGAAAGATGTGGAGAATTTCGACGATCTTGCGGGATCGCCGGTAGTAGATGAGATATTTCCCGGCGGGGAAGCAACGGACTTGCGGCGCGATGTCGGGGCAGACGCGACCGGCTTGCGGGAATTCGGCGAGGAGAGCGAAGCGATCGATGATTGCGTCCAGAAGCTTGTCGGCTGTTTCGAGGCCGGCTCGCTCGGCCCAAGCGAAGATTGCGTCCAGGTCCTGTTGAGCGGTCTGTGCGATCCGAAAACGCATCAGGATTGCTTGCGGGTCTCAAGGCGCTTGTGTCCGCGCGCCTTCACCTGCGCCGAGAGCTTGGCCAAGCCTGCGCGGCCCTGGTAGTCGGTAAAGTCGCCTCGGTCGATGGAGTCGATGCCAGCGAGGACGCGGTTCCGAATCGCGGCGCTTTGGGTCTCGGACAGATCGGCAAGCAGGTCGCCGATGGTAGGGTCGGCCAGCCGCAAAGCGCGCTCATCCTCTTCTTCCATACGGCGCAATGCCTCGCGCACGACCTCGCTTGCATTGTTGTAACGGCCGCTGGAGACTTTTTCGCGGACGAAGCCGGCGAGGCGGTCGGTGATGGAGATGTTCATCTGGTCCATAGACATATTGGGGAAAGCCTCGGAGGCTAGACCCTTGGTTTGAGTCTAGGAGCGAGGGAATGGCATGTCAATCTTTGACATTGCTGTTGGGTGAGGGCCGTTTCGATGGCCACCTATGGCGATCTTCGCCTGCGCCATCGGGGTCAAGACACAAGGGGAGGCGCAACGGGCTACACTCTCCTCATGCATCTCCGCACGACGACACGGATCAGCCTTACCGCGCTTCTGGGCACGCCTGTGACCGATGCGCAGGGGCAGTTGCGGGGAAAGCTCAAAGACATTGCGGTCGCCACTGGGCCGGATGCGGGCAAGGTTGCAGGATTGGTGTTGAAGTCGCGCGCCGGGCTGTTTCTTGTGCCTTCGCATGAGGTGATCGAGACGCCGGCGGGCACGCTGGAGCTGCGTTCGCCGGGGGCGTTGGCGCCCCTGAAGGATGAAGGCAGCTTTCTGTTTTTGCAGCAGGACCTGGTGGATCGCCAGATCATCGACATCAACGGCCGCAAGGTGGTGCGGGTGAACGATGTCGACCTGGAGTGGGCAGCCCAGGGCGAGACGCATCTTCTGCGCGTCGTCGAGGTCGAGGTTGGGTTGAGGGGCGCGTTTCGCCGCGTGTTTAAAGGGCTGCTGCCGCGCGCTTCGCTGGAATCGTTCTCGCGCCGGTTCAAATACCGCGGCATTCCCTGGCATTTTGTCGATGTGATCGAGGTCGATCCGGCGCGGCGGGTGAAACTGCGCATCGAACACGAGCGGCTGGCGGGCATGCATCCGTCCGATTTGGCGGAGATTCTGGAAGACCTGGCGCCGGCCGAGCGCGACGCGGTGTTTACATCGCTGGATGAAGAGGTGGCGGCGGAGACGCTGGAAGAGGTCGATCCGAAGCTGCAGAAGTCGCTGCTGGAGAAGCTGGACGAAGAGCAGATCGCCGGCATCGTTGAGGAGATGGATCCTGCGGCAGCCGCCGATTTGCTCGCCGAACTGCCTGAGGAACAATCCGACGCCATTCTCGAAGAGATGGAGCCGGAGGAGCGTCAGGAAGTGGCCGAGCTGCTGGAGTTCGACGAGAGGTCGGCTGCCGGCGCGATGACGACGGATTTTGTGTCGGCGAACGTGAATGTAACGGTTGCCGCCGGGGTGCAGGCGCTGCGCGCCTTCGATGGGGACGCGGAGACGGTGATCGAAATCTACCTGCTGGATGAGAAGAGAGAGCTGCGGGGCGCTGTTCCGCTGGCCCGGCTGGTGATGGCGCAGCCGGATACGCGCCTGGCGGTGCTGGCGGAGCCGCGGGTGTTGTCGTGTCCGGCGGATATGCGCCAGGACGACCTGGCGGAGATGTTCGACAAGTACAACCTGCACGCGTTGCCGGTGGTGGATGCGCAGAACCGCATGGTGGGCGTGGTGCACGCCGATCACGTGATCAGCTTTCTGCGGGAAAAGCTGTGACGACCGGCGAGTTAGCGCCGCTTCGCGGCGTCGCAAGTCAGCGCGCTTGATTGGGCCGCCGGCGCAAGGTTTGCGATTCGCCAGCTAGCGTTAAAGCGCGCACAAAATCCTAACGGGAGTCTGCTATCCTTCTCCCAGTCAACGAGCGTAGCGCCACCCTCCCCGGCGCCGCACTTGTTTGCCGCACGATCCGCCATGTGTTGGTTCGTCGATGCAGCTCGTTTCAAGCTGGGGAGGGATCATGGCCGAAATCAAGGGAATTATTCGTCCGCCCATGCGGATGCCTCAGGAGCTGCAGGGGCAGAGAAGCAGCTTTGGGGTGCGGAAGCCTCGCAAAGTCGAAGTCCCTTTGCTGATCACGCTGTTTGGCTGGTACTGCGTCTTCCGCTGCGTTGCGGATTTTACCTTCGCCTTCGTCATGGGTTTGAAGCCCGACACGCCCTCGGCCATCTTTATCGCCAAGCATTTCGATCCCGTGCCGCCGCCGATTCCTGCCGAGGCTGCTTTCTTTGCGCTGGGCGCGCTGTATGCGGTGGTCGCATGGCGATGGTTGACGCGCGACTGGCGGGCGCGCTGGGCGGCGATGTTCATCTCCGGCGCAACCGTGGCCAGCATTGGGATCAATCTGCTTGCCGATCGCGCAGCGGGAGATCCGACGCCGATGAGTCCGCAGCGATATCAGGCGACGATCGTCGCCGTGGTGATGAATCTCGCGATCTGCTGCTATCTGGCCTTCTATCCCGGCATGAACGAGGCGTTTCGCGAAACTCCGTGGGAGTGAGGTTGCGCCTTTAGGTTGTTACGTCGGTCGAAGACGGACCTCGACATGACTGCGAAGCTTGTTGTACGGGTACAAATCGTACTCGGTTGCAGAGGTCATTCAATCGCCGCAATGCGAGATTGCATCGGCTCAATGCTGAGCGGCCTGTTGATTCCGCGTGGCTTCTCGCGCCAGCTTTGAGCAGTCTCTGAGAAATCCTCACTGCAAGATTACTTTTGGTCTCTACGAGAGAACCCTTTCCTATCTCGTATTCCGCCGCGTTGAGCCCAAGGCGCGCATACTGCGGATGATCACAGCCATACAAGCGCTGTTTATCACGGTCGATCGATATTCATCGCTCGGCGAGGGGCCCATTATGCGTTCATCCTTTTCATCGCGGAAGATTCTGCTCATTGTTTTTTTGCTGTGGAGCGGAATTCCTGCTCAGCTTGAGGCTCAAGTTCAGGGGCCGGTTCAGGCGGTTCGCAGCTACGACTTTTATAACTCCGTGGGCGTGGACGTTCACTGGTACTACGGCGGCAGCTATCAGTATGAGTCGCAGTTTTCGGCTCTGGTCAGCTTGATGCAGCAGGCCGACATCTATCATTTTCGCGACGGAGAATTTGAGCAGGGCTATAACACGCCTTCCTGGCTCACGGCGATCTATCAGCAGTTGGCGGCCAGCGGCATGAAGGCCGATCTGATCGTGGCGCAGGGGCAGACAACGGCGCAGCTGGAATCGGGTTTGCAACTTTATCCGGGCGTGGAAGCCATCGAGCCGTCGAACGAGCTGGATGACAGCGGGCAGGCGAATTGGGTTTCTACGCTGGATGGCGAGTTGCCGGTGGTCCAACAGGCCGGCGCCGATCTTGGGTTGACGGTGCTGGGGCCATCGCTGATCAACGCGAGCGATGCGGCGGCGCTCGGAGATATCGGGTCGTACATGCAGTACGACAATATGCATCCCTACCCAGGCGGGCGGAACCCTGAAACGCCGGGCTGGGGCGGCGGCGACGCCGAGGGGAATGGGTACGGATCGCTGGCGTGGAATCAGGACATGGTGCACGAGTATGGTCCTGGGCTGGCGGCTTATGCGACGGAGACCGGATACCAGACGACGAGCACGCCGGCGCCGAGCGAGGTTCCTGAGACGGTGGCGGGGACGTATGCGCCGCGGCTGGCGCTCTACTACTTCAAGAACGGCGCGCCACGCACCTATTTTTACGAGTTGATCGATGATCCGCCGGGCGGGCAGCCGGGTTATGGACTGCTGCGCTACGATCTGTCGCCCAAGCCGTCGTACACGGCGATCAGCAACCTGCT
>DATHNJ010000102.1:0-13160 GCA_035486155.1 Occallatibacter sp.
TGGCCCCTGAGTGCTTTCGCTTAGATAAGGCGCCGTTGCAGTCTTGCCCCCGTGCCTCAATCCCACAAAGGTGGAATTCTGCGCCTCGAAAGGAACCGCATTCAGGGTGTTACCAGAACGAGCGATTCGATTACTAAATGGCTTAAATTTCAGTAGTTTATGTGCGCTATACTTAACCCAATTTAGAGACTGGGCAGGGGACTGCCCCATAGGAGTAGTCGAATGCAGATAGAGCGTAAAGATTCGAATGATCTGGTGGTAAACGGGCTTCCCGATGGCTCCAAGGTCATCGTCGACTCCAAGAATGAAATGGTCTACGCGTTGAACGCCACTGCTGGTGCGGCTTGGGACGCCTGCGGCGCACAAACCACCCTCTCCGCTGTTGCGGCTGACATGCGCCGCGCCGATCCCACAATCACGGATCAGGTCGCTGAGCAGGCCATCCTGCAACTGGAAGAGAAAAAGCTCATCAAGTCTTCTGGATTGCTTCACAACGCCAGCCGTCGGCAGGTTCTCGCAGGCCTCACCGCGGTTGCATTGCCTTTGGTTGTCTCCATGACCATGAGCGAACAGCGCGCGTTCGCCGCGGTCGCAAACTCCGGCCAGCCGACTCCGCCGCCTACAGATCCGGGCGGCAATAACGGCGATACCTGGCCTCCGAAGCATCCCCAGGTTCACGTCAGCCACGTCGGCGACCATCTCGGCTAGTTTTCTTTGTTGACTGCCTCGGTTGGCCGCGCTCCGGCGCGTCCAACTGAGGCCTCCTCTTTTCTGCCGCGATTTCGCCTCCCGTTTTCGCCTTCGCTCTCGCTTGCGATGACCGAGGGAAGGCGGTGATATGTTGTTGCTTGATGCCCGACCCGCACTGCTTCGTCCTCAGCGCCGCAGGATGCACGATCCGCTTTCAGGCCAATTCGCAGGACGCCTTCGACCTGCTCGATCGCTACATCTTCCCGACCGTTCCACGCCGGCTGCAGACCAATGAGCCGCACGACCTCCACATCCGTCTCGAGGACGAGGTTGGCGCGTCCCGTCTCTTCGTCGATGGGGTTGAGGTTGCTTCCGCCGCGCATCCGGGCGAGCTCTTGCGCAAGCTCATCGACTGTCTTGATACGGCTCTGGTTCCGCGCTTAAAAGACCTGCATGCGGTGCACGCCGGCGCGGTCCTCGTGGATGGCAGGGCGCTGCTGTTTGCCGGCGCCTCGCACTCCGGCAAGTCGTCTCTCGTTCACGAGTTTCACCGGCGCGGAGTCGTCTGCTTTTCCGATGAGTATGCGCTGATCGATCCCCAGGGCCGGATTCACGCCTATCCGCGCGTGCTTCTGGTGCGCAACGGCGGGAATGATCAGTCTCCTGTCGTTCACGAATCCATCGCACAGGATCCCGCGCCGGTTGGCTGGATATTTACTCTGCAATATGTGAGCGCCGGCGCATGGTCCGTCAACCAGGTTCCGCAAAGCCTCGCGCTGCTCTCTCTGCTGCAGAACACCCCGCATGAGCTGGATCAACGGCCGCAGATGGTGAACGCATTTCAGCGCGCAGTGAACGGCGCCGCCTGCTATGCAGGACAGCGAGGCGAAGTTGCGGATGCCTTCGATCGCATTCTGAAGTTGACCGCGAGCGATTCGTAACTCGGGCAGGAGAATTTCCTTTATATAAGGCGCCGGCTCAGTCCCCGCTGAGTCAGCGCCTTTCTATTTTCAGACTTTCTAATTTTTGCGCTATTTCTATTTTCTAAGTTAGGTTATGGAACAGCGACTGTGGCTGTATTCGACGGAACGCTCTCCGCTCCGGACGAATCGATCGAAGTGACGTAGTACTGGTAGCTCGTGTTCGCTGCAACTGTGGCGTCGGAGAACGATACAGGCGCATTGACCGACGAATTGAGCTTCTGGAACGAAGAGCTGCTTCCCGTCGCGCGGTAGATGTTGTAGCCCGAGATTGTGTCGCCGCTCGGCGCGCTCCAGCTCAAAGCAACGGACAGAGGAACAGCCGCGCCGCTGAGAGCAACAGCCGTCGAACTGCCGGTCGAGGAGTTACTCGCGATCGTCAGCTTTCCGGTGTCTGAACCCGTGGCGGTTGGCGCAAACTGCAGGCTCAACGTCGCCGTCTGGCCCGCATTCAGATTCAGAGGAAACGTTGCGCCGGATACGGTAAATCCCGTGCCGGACGCGGTGGCTGAACTAACCGTGACTGCTGCAGTGCCCGTCGACGACAGAGTGAGCGACTGGGTGGCCTTCGTGCCCACGGGGACATTGCCAAAGGCCACGCTGGTCGAGTTCACCGAGAGAGTTGCGGTTCCTGAAGCCGGCGGAGGCGTCGTGGTCGCAGCGACTCCCGTACCGGTCAACGCGACCGTGACCGACGCGTTCGACAGCGAGTTGTCTGCAATGGTCAGTTGGCCCGTCGCGCTACCCGCTGCCGTCGGCGCAAACTGCACATTGAGATTCAGGGTGCTGTTTGCGGCGACTGTGGCCGGAAGCGTCCCAGCTCCGCTGACCGTAAAAGCGCTTCCAGTCATCGTCAGGGCGGAGATCACCACCGGGTTCGAGCTGGAATTGGCCAGAGCAAGCTTGGTTGTCGCGGGCGATCCAACGGTCACACTGCCGAAAGCCACGCTGCCGGGCGAAACGCTGATTGTGCCGGCGCTCGCGCTTGGCGTGCCGCTGGCCGTTTTGCTGGCGGTTAGGCCGCCGCAACCCGACAGGGAGACCGACGCGACCGCGACTGCCAAGCCTAGGAAGAGAAGAGAAGAGAGCCGTTTTTTAGAAGTACGATCTGAGAAATTTCCTGCTGAAAACGTATTTAATTTCGAATGAAAGGGGCCGTTGAATATCTGCATAATCTCAGCAAACCTCCTGGACTGCTGGTTTCTGGGAGGCCCAGTCCCTCGCTTCGCGAAGGAGTCAGGATCGGTCGTTTGCACTACGACCGCCCCACACGCAGGGCTCTGTTGTATGTCACCAAGGCGCAGGAAGTTGATTACCTGAGAGGCAAAGAAATAAATATCGATAAATCTTATACTTATCGATCAAAATCTGTGTTCTGTACAACGAATTGTGTAGACCCAATTTAGTGCAATTCGTCACTTGAATGGAAGCAATTTAGGTCAAAGTAATCTAAATAAAATGTTACTAAAGTTGGATGATATCAGGCAAGCCATCATGCCCTAAGTAATCCACAGGTCAGTAACTTTATGGGGATAAGACATGCAATATCTGCAGGCTGAGGCGAACGACAAAGAGGGAAAATAGTCAGTTTCAAGGGCAGACGCAGCCTTATGTGGCGGTCGGCTCAACCCCGCGGCGCGTCGAGCGCGCCTGTCAGGCTCGCCACCCGCTCCACATGATGCGCCCGGCACCATGACTCAAGTCCTCCCGCGATGCGTTCGACCGCCCGGGGATCGGCGAAGCTGGCCGTTCCCACCTGCACCGCCGTCGCGCCCGCCAGCAGGAACTCCACCGCATCTTCCGGCGTCACGATGCCGCCCATCCCGATCACGGGAATGCTCACGGTGCGCGCCACCTCGTAGACCATCCGCAGTGCGATCGGCTTGATGGACGGCCCCGACAATCCCCCGGTCACGTTGCTCAACCGCGGTTTGCGCGTCTCCACATCGATCGACATGGCCAGGAAGGTATTCACCAGGCTCAACGCATCGGCGCCTGCATCCGCGGCCACCTTCGCCATCTTCGCGATCGACGTCACGTTCGGCGAGAGCTTCACGATCAGCGGACGCTTCGCCACCGCCTTGGACAACTTCACCAGATACTCGAGCGACCCCGGGTCGGCGCCGAATGTCATTCCGCCTGCATGGACATTGGGGCAGGACACGTTCAACTCGTACGCCGCGATGCCCTCGGCGTGATTCAACTGCTCGATCACCTTGATGTACTCGTGCGCCGTGTAGCCGAACACGTTCACGATGCAGCGCGCGCCCGGATAGCGCTGCAGGGGAGGAAGCTTCTTGGCGATGAACTCCTCGACGCCTACATTCTGCAGTCCGATCGCGTTGAGCATCCCGGCGGCTGTGGGAACCATGCGCGTCGGCGGATGGCCGGCCAACGGCTGCAGCGAGATTCCCTTGGTGCAGAAGGCGCCGATGCGCTCAAGCGAAACAATCTCTTCGAACTCGATCCCGTAGCCGAAAGTGCCGCTGGAGGCGATGACGGGGTTGACCAGTTCCATGCCGGCCAACTGCACTTTCATGTCGGGTTTCACGCGCGCGTCAGTTCCTTGAGGTGAGAGATCAATGGCGCCCAGCGGCTTCAGGTTTCAGCGCCTCGGTCAGCACGCGTCCCACCGCCGCCGAGGGCTGATTGACGCCCGCCAACGAAGCGAACGTCGATGCAAGATCAACGGGAGCCACACGTTCATGATACTCGCCGGGTGCGAACGGAGCGCCGTAAAAGGCCAGCGGTACATGCCGATCGTAAGACCACGGACTAAAGTGCGTCGTCCCGGCAAACTGCCCCGTCCCCGGCATCTGATAGGCGTCCAGCACCAGCATCACGAACCAATTGCCGTGCGATGTGTAACTGTGCGCAATCCGTTTGCCCCACTCGGTAGGCGGCAACTGGCCGGAGGCAAGCTGCTGCCGCGTGTAGACATATTGCACGCGCGGCGCTGGAGGAAGCGGATGAT
The DNA here is from genome assembly GCA_035486155.1 of Occallatibacter sp. GTDB lineage: Bacteria > Acidobacteriota > Terriglobia > Terriglobales > Acidobacteriaceae > Telmatobacter. The sequence goes on from DATHNJ010000102.1 coordinate 4,645, forward strand.
CCACCGGATGCAACGTTGTTGGCGGCGCCAGTTTCAGTTCCGGCAAAGGATTCGGATTCAAGCTGTCGATCACCCCCGGCAATAGCTCCGCCGCCGCGTCTTCGGCCGTCTTCTCGTCGACGTTCACTTTTGCGAAGGCCCGTTTGTCGAGCACGATGTACGGCAGGTCCGGGGCGGGCAGCAAAAAATCGACGCGCTGTCCATGGGCGAAACGCTCATCCAATCCTTGGTTCAGCCGTTCATAGATCTTGTGGAGGTCCACAGCCACGCCATGAACTCCCAGCTTCGCCGCTTCGCCCGCCATCGGCGCAACGCCATGATCCGCGGTGAGCGCGATCCAGACGTTTTTCAGCCCAATCGTCTGATCGATCCAGCTAAAGAAGCCGTCGAAATTCTTGTCGAGGTTCAGAATCATCTGCTCTTCAAACGGCGAATCCGGTCCGAACTGATGTCCCTGAATATCGTTGGCCGAAAGCGAGATCGTGATCAGGTCCGTCACGCCGCTTTGTCCCAGCTTCTCGCCTTCGATCAGAGCCTTGGCGAAATCCAGCTCATAGCTGTTTGCCGCCGGCGTCCGCCCCACCAGCTCGAAGAACTGCGTCGTGCCGTCTTCGCTGGCTTCATGCGCAGCCCGCGCGGTGCGTCCACTCGCGTTGAACGCCTTGGCCCACTCCGGCAGATGCTCCATGTAGTAGGTCGATGTCGTGAACTGCCCGCTCGCGTCGTCGACCCAGAACGCGCCATTCGCCGATTGCCCGGCGGGAAGAATCGCCGCCCGATCCTTGAGCGAAATGCCGAACACCTTCGATTTGCCCTGCGTCGCCAGCCGCAGCTCATCGCCCAGCGTCGTGGCGCGCAGGTTCAACGGCGAGGCGCCCACGACAAAATTCGGCGCCCCCGATGGCGCGCCCGGCTGATTGGCCGGAATCGAATCGTGCGGCAGGTCGACCAGCTTGTAGCGCTCGTCCTCGACCGAACTCACCTGTGTCTCAAAGGACCGCGCGGCATCCCACCATTCGTTCGTCTCGATGCCGTGCCCGTCCGTGTACGCGCCCGTCCCGATGGTGGCGTGTCCTGGGGCCGTCTTCGTATTCGCGTAGTCGTAGTAGCAGTCGGTGAACCACGCGCCGTCTTTCAGGAACAGATTGAATCCGCGTCCCTGGAATTTATCGCGATCGCGATTCAGGTAGTCGCCGCGAAACTGATCGATGACCAGAAGGATGACCAGCCTGGGTTGGCCGACATAGGCTTGCGCGTGCGCCTCAAATGGGAAGGGAACTGTGAGAAGGCAGAATAAGACGATAAAAAGTCTGCAGAGGAGAGAACCGTTTCGCAGAGGCATACGCCAATTTTAAACAGCCGATTGTTACAGGCGCGCAATAACGGGGAGTGTCCGCGCCGCAACCTGCGCCTCAGATTCTCTCCAGCACCGAACGCACGCAGCAGCCGTTCTCCGACGTGAACGCCAGCTTGCCGCCCAACTGACGCGCCAGCCCTGCCGCTACCTGCAGACCCATCGACGGCGAAGCCGTTGCGTCAAAATTCGGCGGCAGGCCAATGCCGTCGTCCTTCACCGCGATGTGCGTCCCGGATTCTTTGCGATGCACCTCGATCTCGACTGTTCCCGCACGTCCGTCGCGAAATCCATGCTTCAGCGAGTTACAGACCAGCTCGTTGATGAGCAATCCGAAGGGCACGGCGCGCTCCAGGGAAAGCGGAACATTCTCAGCGTCGAGCTTGAGCTGGATGCGGCCCTGCTCCAGCGAGCGCGAGTCCACGGCGCCGTCGAAGAGATCGCGCAGATAACTCTCTACAGGCAAGTCTTTCACGTCGCTGGTTTGATACAGCCTCTCATGCACGCGCGCCATGGCGTAGACCCGCTGCGCCATCGTCGCCACCGCTTCGCGCGTCTCTTCGTCCTGGAGCGACGCCGCTTGCATCCGCAGCAGGCTCTGGATCACCTGGAGATTGTTCTTCACCCGGTGATGAACCTCGCGCAGCAGGACATCTTTCGCTTCCAGCGAACTTTGCAGCTGGTCGTGCATCTTTTGCCGTTCGATCGCGTATTCGATGACCCGGCGCAGCCGGTCCCCATCCAGTTGTCCCTTGTTCAGAAAGTCCTGCGCTCCATCCTTGATCGCCGACCTGGCCGCGTCTTCGTCGTGCTGTCCGGTGAGAACGACGATGGGAATATCGCAGGCTGCGGCCATCACCCGGCGCAGCGTCTGCAGACCCTGCTCGTCGGGCAGTCCCAGGTCCAGCAGAATGACCTCCGCGCACCGCCGCTCCGGCGCCAGAGCGGCTAGCGCCTCATGCACCGACGCCGTGCATTCGATCTCGAAGGCCCCGTCGGCGCACGAACGCAGCATCTCGCAGACCAGCCGGGCGTCGCCCCGGTTATCTTCGACCAGCAGCACCTGAATCGCGTCTTGCATCGCGTTAGCGGGCATCGGCGTTTTCCGTCGGCAGCCGCACCACAGTGAACCAGAAATCCTTCATGTTCTGGACGATCTCCTGCATCTGCGTCAGGTCGATCGGCTTGGTGATGTAGCAGTTGGCGTGCAATTGATAGGACTTCACAATGTCCTTCTCGGCTTTGGACGAGGTCAGCACCACCACCGGAATGCTCTTCCACTCAGCGTGGCCCTTGATCTCCGCCAGCACCTCGCGTCCATCCATGCGAGGAAGATTCAGGTCCAGCAGGATGATGTCGGGCAGCCGTACGCCGCTCGTCCCTCCGGCTCCGCGCAACGCCTCAATCGCCTCTTCGCCGTCCCTGGCCTCGCGCACGTCCAGCGCTACCTTGCTGTCGGCAAGCACCTCGCGCGTCAGCCGCGCATCGGCAGGATTGTCTTCAACCAACAGGACTTGGATTGGCAACATCGTGCTCCATTTCCTTCGCCTCCGAAGAAAGTGCGTACGGAAGCGAAAACAAAAACGTCGTACCTTGACCTTGCTGCGACTGCAGCCAGATCTTTCCTCCTTGCCGCTCCACAATCTTCTTGCAGATGGCAAGACCGATTCCGTTCCCCGGATAGTTCTCTCTGCCTTGCAGTCGTTGAAACACCTGAAAAACCCGCTCGAAATGCCTCGCTTCGATGCCGATCCCGTTGTCGCGCACGCCAAAGATCCACTCGCCGCCGCCGCGCTCGGCCGATACCTGAATGACCGGCGCTCCATCCGGCCGCCGGAACTTGATCGCATTGCCGATCAGATTCTGGAACAGGCTCGCCATCTGCGTGTCGTCGCACCAGACTTCAGGCAGCTCGGAGACCTCGATCTTCGCTCCGCTCTCTTCGATCGCCATCCGCAGTTGCCGCAGCACGCCACGCACGATGTCGCTCATCTGGCACAGGCAGGGATCCTTGGCGCGCGTCCCCACGCGGGAGTATGCCAGCAGGTCTTCAATCAGGTGTTGCATCCGCCGCGCCCCATCCACGGCGAAGGCGATAAACTCGTCGGCGTCCGCGTCGAGCTTGCCTTTGTAGCGCTGCGCCAGCAGTTGCGTATAACTGGCGACCATGCGCAATGGTTCCTGCAAATCGTGCGAGGCCACATAGGCGAACTGCTCCAGCTCGGCGTTCGAGCGTTGCAGGTCCTCTTCGGCCTTCTTTGCCTCCGTCAGGTCGCGCGTCAGCTTGGCGAAGCCTTGTGGCCTTCCACTGCTATCGTGCAGCGCCGTGAGCACCACCCGCCCCCAGAAACGCGACCCGTCCTTGCGGTAACGCCAGTCTTCGATGACGGCTTCCCCATCGCGCTCGGCCTGTTCTAAATCGGCCTTTGGCTTTCCGGCGGCCCGATCTTCGGGGCTGTAGAAAACGGCGATGTCCTGGCCCAGAATCTCGTCCGGCCCGTAGCCCTTTTGCCGCTGGGCGCTCTGGTTCCAGGTCATGATGTGGCCCGTTGCATCCAACATGTAGATGGCGTAGTCCCGCACGGAGTTCATCAGCATCTGGTGGCGCGCCTCGGCTAGCTGCAGCTTCTCCTCAGCCCGTTTGCGGACGTCCACGTCGTGAATCACGCCGATCATGTGCGCGGGATTCTTCGACTCGTCGTAGAAAACCTGGCCTTTTAAAGTGACCCACCGCACTGTCTCATCGGCTCGCCGGATGCGGCACTCAATGGTGAGAGAGCCCGTCTCGCGCGCCCTGATCAGCTCCTTTACGACATTGGCCCTGTCTGCGGAACAGATACATTCGAGGAATGTATCAATCGTCCACTCCGCCGCCGGCCGATCGTGACCGAAGATTCTGTCATACTCCGGCGATCGCCAGATGCGGCCGGTGCTCAGATCCAGATCCCAGGTCCCCATCTGGCCCGCGGTCAGAGCGACGTTGAGCTTGCGCTGGTCGGCGATCTGCCTTTCTTCGGCGGCCTTCAGCTCGGTGATGTCGAGATGGAATCCGATCATGCTTACAGGCTTGGCGTCGCGGTCGCAGTGCACCCGAGCCTGTGCTCGGAGCCAGCGAATCTTCCCATCGTTCTTGGAGCCGATGCGCCAATCGGCATTGAACGCCCCCCCGCGGATCGCCGCATCGACAGCCAGACGCAACGCCGCGCGATCTTCGGGGAAAACCAGCGCATCCCAGCTCTCATACGAGCCGCCGAATTGACCCGGCTCAAGGCCGCAGAGCCGCTCCAGCTCCACCGACCAGTGAAGGCTCCTGGAGCGCAGATCCCACTCGAAGGCCCCCCAGCGATTGGCCGGCATCGCCATCGCCAGCCGTTGCTCGCTGAAGCTGTTGCGTTGCTTCAACTCTTCCTGCTCCGAGATGTCGCGAATCACGCAGGACGCCAACGCGCTGCCTCTCTTGCGTAACAGGCCGAGGCTGATCTGGGTGGGGAACTCCGATCCATCCTTGCGCCGGGCAGCCAGCTGCGCGCCCTGACCCATCGACCGGAAAGAAGGATTGGCAAAAAAGCAGTTGCGATGACCCTTATGAGAGGATCGAAAGCGCTCCGGAACCAGAATGTCGACCGATTGGCCCAGCATCTCTTCCCGCCGATAGCCGAACAGCCGCTCCATATGCGCGTTCGCCACGCAGATCAAACCACGCTCGTCGACAACGATGACCGCGTCGGGAATGGTCTCCAGCAGACCGCTGAAGCTGCTCTCGGCGGCATCGCGCGTTTGGGAGGCTCGGTCCAGAACCAGCGAGAACCACGTCACCAGAGCCAGCACCAGAGTGGCGCCGACCCATGTGATCGGACGTATCTGCGAGTCGCCGGCCAGCGCGCCTCTCCATCGCAGCACTCCGATCAACAGCGCCGCCCCCACCACGACGGGCGTGAGACGCCGCCAGGCGCGGGCGCCCGCTGAGTCGCTCATTGCTACCGCCGCAATCGTCCAAAGACGCCCGGCGGGCCGACGCGCGTTCGCCGCCTGGGACTCGGAAGGGTCGCGATTCGTGGGCGTGGTCATGGCTCTCCTGACTCATCGGATGAATTCGTCGAAGCTCGAACCCAGGCGTCGTCACGGTCGCGCAGTTTGAATCCCGAGATGGGAATCGAAGGAGGGAGATGAACTCCATCCCTGCCGCCGTGGATGGGGTCTTCGCCGACCGTCAGGCTGAGCATCTTGGTCATGTCTTAATTCGCCGCCTGGCGGTTGGCCGGCGTGATGATGGCGGCTTCTTTCAGCAGTTTGGGCACCAGCTCTTTGGCGATTCGCGGATCGGGATCCAGGTTCAGCGCCGTCAGCGAACGTCCCAGCACCTGAGCGGCCGGAATGCCCGTGTTCAGCAGCAGCGCCTCATTGACGCGCTCGATCCGGCCCTGCGCATCGAGCTGGATCATGGCGATCGGCGCGCGATCAAAGAAAGGCCGCTCCGAGTGCAACTCCTCGGCGGCTTGTCGGCGCATGCGCTCGCGCGCGTCTTTCATCGTCAGAATGAACCCGCGATGTTCGCCGTTGCCGTCCACCATTGAGGCCAGCACGACATCGACATAACTCTTGTACCCGCCTGCCAGATCCAGAGCGCAGCCCAGCCACTCGCCCTCCATCGCTTCGGCCCAGTTGATCAGATCGGGGATCGGATTCATCTGTGTTGCGCTCCAGCGCAACACGTCCTGCACGGGCAGGCCCTTGGCCTTGGTTGCGCTCCAGCCCGCCAGCAGCTCCGCGGCATGATTCATGAAACGGACGATGCCTTTGTCGCTGAGCGTCACAACGCCCTCCAGCATTCCGGCGAAGGTCTCGGCCACCTGCTCGTGCTCTTCCTGTTCGTGCGCGTCGGCCTTGGCTCTCTCCAGAGCCATCTGCAGCGTAGCCTTCAGCTCCTCGCGCTTGAACGGTTTGGTCAGATATCCGTAGGGCATGGCGCGGGCGGCGCGCGATAACGTCGTATCGTCGCTGTGCGAGGTGAGAAAAACCGAGGGCACGCGAAACCAGTGCCGCAGGGTGCGCGCCGTCTGGATGCCGTCCATGCTTCCGGCGATCCGGATGTCCATCAACGCGCAGTCGGGCAGTGTGGATTGCACGATCGTCAGCGCCTCATCGGCGCTCTCCGCGACGCCGATGACCTCATAGCCCAGATCGCTCAACTCCTGACGCAGATCCATCGCAACAATGGGTTCGTCCTCAACGATCAGCAGTTTGCCTTTCTCCATGTGCGCTCCCCGTGTCCACAACTTGGGTCGATCGCGGCCCGGTCCGTAAGGGATTTATCGGCGCGGGGGCCAAGGGCGCTAGGAGGCGTCTGACGAATCCCCGCCGCCGAGTGATGCAAAAAGGCGCGCGATTGCGCCGGCGTGGCTAGTCGCGCCGCAAACGGCTTGATCGATGACGTTTTTAATTGAACGGCGGCGGACAGGCCGGGTCACAAGCGGCCATCGTCGCGAACCACGCTGTCCCGCCCTCCAGCCAGCTCTTCGCCACGTTCATCGGCAACGGCGCCTTGAAACGAGGCGCCGTATGCGCGATCGCCACTGCACGAGACGCCTCGCCGTCATGAACCGTCTCCGCTCTCCGTCCGCTGCACACATCCGAGACAACGCGATTGCGGCCTTTTTTCTTGGCGCGCAGCAGGGCGCGGTCGGCGCGATGCAAAAGGGAATCGGCGCTCTCGTCATCCTCGAGCTGCGCCACTCCCATACTCACGTGCACGGCCTTGCCCAGCGACGGCGCAATCGTCTGCTCCAGCCGCGCCTGTATCCGCTTGGCGACCGCCTGCGCATCCGACCGGCCGGTCCCCGGCATCACCACGCAGAACTCATCGCCGCCATAACGAGCCACCAGGTCCGTGTCGCGCACATTGGCGTGCAGCGCCTGCGCCACTGTGCGGAGAACCGAATCGCCGATCTCGTGCCCGAACGTATCGTTGACGATTTTGAAGTGATCCACGTCCGCGATCAGGAAGGAAAGCTTGCCGCCGTAGCGCCGCACCCGGCTGACCTCGCGCGCGATGTCTTCGTCCAGCTTGCGGCGATTGCCGACCCCGGTCAGCGCATCGGTCAGCGTCAGCCGTTCCAGCTCAGCCTGCCGCTGCCTCATGGCGTCTTCCGCCCGCCGCCGCTCGGTGACATCCTGATCGATACCGATGCAGGCGATCGGCCGGCCGGCGCCGTCGAGCACCAGTTGCTCCGCGGTCTCGATGAAGCGCACGCCCCTGGACGGATGAACGATGCGGAACTGGTGTTTGCCCTGCAGCCCCTGCTGCTCGGCGCGCGCAAAGACGCCGCTGGCCTGATCGAGATCCTCTGGATGAACGGCCTGCCGCCACCGATCCGAGTCGATGGGCGTTCCCGCCTCGATCCCGTAGATCTCGTACATGCGCGCATCCCACGCCAGCTTGTGGGCTGCGAAGTCCCACTCCCAGACGCCGATCTGCGCTGCTTCGAGCGCCAGCGCCATCCGCGCCGCCATCGTGCGCAACAGATCCTCATCCGCAGCTTTCTTCTGTTCGGTCCTGCTCTGTTCGACCAAAGCCTGCCGCGTCAACCACCCCGAGGGGGACGCAGGCCGCTTCGCCGCCGTCGCGCGTAAGGTGTCCGATCCGAAAAGTCCTGGCATGGTGATTCTCCTCGACCGCCCATCTCCGTCGAAGTTAAGGCGTATTTAACCCAAGTGATCGGCCTGCGGGAAGGGGACTTGAAAGCAACAAGATTGTGTCCGAAACACGCGCAACAATGCGTCGGGAATTGAGGCGCCATTTGCCCAAGTAGCGGAGCCGCCCCAAAACAACGGGGGACGCCCGAAGGCGCCCCCAAAAGATTGTGCTTGAGAAAATCTATGCCCAGACTATGCGCTCACCGGCTCGCTGGCGGTTACGTTGACCGGCGTCAGCCATCCGAAGCGGTCGTGCTTCAGACCGTTGGCGATCGCGAAGAACTCATCGGAGATCTTCTGCGTGATCTCGCCCACCTTGCCGTCGCCAATCACGATGCGATCGACCGACCGGATCGGAGAAACCTCCGCAGCCGTGCCGGTGAAGAACACCTCGTCGGCGATATACAAGAGCTCACGCGGAATCGCCTGCTCGGTCACCGTGAATCCCAGGTGCCGCGCAATCGTCAGC
>DATHNJ010000103.1:0-30452 GCA_035486155.1 Occallatibacter sp.
AGCGTACATCTTCAATCGCCAGACCGGCGCCACGCTCGCCGACTCATGGATTCAGTACTTCGCCTCCAACGCGCCGGACAAGCGCAAGCTCAGCTATGCCGATATTGCGCGCCTCGAATTCAGCGGCAAAGATCGCGCCGCGGGCAAGCATTGGGAAGACTGGGTCAAGGCCTACAATGAAAAAAAGGCCGCTGGAGAAAAGGGCATTGCGCTGCATCCGGAGAAGCTGGATTAGCGGGTTAGGCAAACTTGCGAACCTGCTATCTCGCGCGAAGAGACCGCTAACTCGCTAATTCGCCGCCCCGCTCACCCATGAAAGTCTTCCTTACAGGCGCAACCGGTTTCGTTGGCCATCATGTGGCCAAGGCCCTCGCTGAGAAGGGCGCCGACTTACGCCTCCTCGTGCGCAAGAGCAGCAATCTCAAAAATCTCGAAGGCATTCCCGGCGACACCGTTGTGGGCGATTTACAGAAGCCTGAGGGATTTAAAGGCGCCCTCGGCGCATGCGACGCCGTCATGCACGTTGCCGCCGATTACCGCCTCTGGATTCGCGATCCCGACGCGATGTACCGCGCTAACGTCGATGGCACCCGCGACCTGCTGCGTCTCGCTCGCGAAGCGAATGTGCCCCGCGTCGTCTACACGTCCAGCGTCGCGACGATGCATTTTCGCGCCGATGGCATCGTGGTGAATGAAGATACGCCCGTTTCGCTGGCCGATATGGTTGGGCACTACAAGCGCTCCAAGTTCCTTGCTGAGCAGCAGGCAATTGCCGCGGCCCAGGATGGACAACAGGTCATCATTCTGAATCCGACGACACCCATCGGCCCCAACGACGCCAAGCCCACGCCTACCGGCCGCATCTTCGTCGACTTTCTCAATCGCAAATTTCCGGCCTACGTCGATACCGGCCTCAACCTCGTCGATGTCGCCGAAGTAGCGCGCACACATGTTGCAGCGCTGACGGTCGGCAAGCCGGGCCGCCGCTACATTCTTGGCGGAGAGAATCTCACCCTTAAGCAGATCCTCGACAAGATGTCGGCCATCACCGGCATTCCCTCGCCCACCACCAAGATTCCCTTCGCGATCGCTGCGACCTATGCCTTCTTTGAAGAGCTGATCACCGGCCGCATTCGCGGCAAAGAACCGCGCGCCACGCTTGAAGAAGTGCGGATGGGCCGCAAGAAGATGTTCGCTTCTTCAGCACGCGCCCAGCAGGAACTTGGTTTTCGTATTGCGCCGGTCTATCCGGCCATGCGCGCCGCCATCGACTGGTTCCGCGCCAACGGCTATGCGCCCTGAGTTTTGGACGGCAATGACATGCCCTCCGAAACGTACAGCGCGGGTCCGCATGTCAGCCAAACTGAATCGCCAGTAAGATTGCAGAAGAGCCATGACGCGCACCGCCTTCATCGCCGCTATGCCCGGCGAACTCAAGTTCATCGTCCACGGCTGGAAACATCAGCGCCGCAACGGCGTGGATACCTGGTCCCATCGCGACGAGAATCTTTATGTCGCTGCCTGCGCCGGAGCCGGCCAGGCTGCCGCCACTCGCGCTTTTGCCGCTGTCGAAGAAGACGCGCCCATCGATCTGGTTTTCTCGCTCGGCTGGGCTGGAGCTCTTCGCGCCGGTCTTTCCGCGGGCGCTGCCTACAACGTCGCAGGAGTTATTGACGTCCGTACCGGCGAGCGCTTCCGGTGCGACGCCGGCGCAGGCGATCTATGGCTTGCCACCAGCCCTAAGGTCGCCAATGAGGCGGAAAAGCGCCGCCTAGCCTCCACGTACTCGGCGGCGCTTGTGGACATGGAGGCAGCGGCCATCGCCCGCCTCGCCCAAATGCGGGGCATCCCGTTCTACGCGATCAAAGGCGTCAGCGACACCCTGGACGCCCGTATGCCCGACTTTGAGCCTTTTTTTGCGCCTGATGGCCGTTTTCAGACGGGCAAATTCGCGCTCTATTCGCTTCTGCGACCTTCGTACTGGCCGTTCTTGCTCAAGATGGGCGAAAATAGTAAGAAGGCTGCCCAGAGCATCGCAAATTCGCTCAGCGATTTTCTCCAATAATGAGGTAACGGCGAAACGACGAATGGCTACCCAAATCTCAAACCCTGAACGCCTGGTCGAAGCCCGAATCCCCACCACCATGCATGCGGTGGTCTATCGCGGCGTGAACGATATGCGCGTCGAAACAGTGCCGGTTCCACACATCGGCCCTGGCGAGTTGCTGGTGAAGATCGCCACCTGCGGGATCTGTGGCACCGACCTCAAGAAGATTCACACCGGCTCGCACTCGGCGCCGCGCATCTTCGGCCATGAGATGGCCGGCGTAATCGCTGCTGTCGGCGACGGTGTGACCGGCTACAAAGTCGGCGAGCGCGTGATGGTGTTTCATCATGTGCCGTGTAGCGAGTGCTACTACTGCCGCAAAGGCACGCCTGCGCAGTGTCCGCTTTACAAAAAAGTTGGCGTCACAGCTGGATTTGAACCGTCCGGCGGAGGCTTCGCCGAATATATCCGCGTGATGGACTTTGTGGTCACGAACGGAGGCGTGGTGCGCATTCCCGATCACGTTCCGTTCGAGCAGGCCGCCTTTGTTGAACCGCTGAATACTGTCCTCAAGGGCGTCAAGCTTCTCAATCTCGAGCCAGACGACACGGTCCTCGTGATCGGTCAGGGCCCCATCGGCCTGATGCACGCCGCCCTTGCCAATCGCATCGCTGATAAAGTCGTCACCTCAGACCTCTATCCCGAGCGTCACGTGATTGCAGCTAAATTCGGTTTAAAACATCCAATTCATGCAGGCTCCGAAAATGTGGTCGAAAGGGTGCTGGCTGAAACAGACGGCCGTGGCGCGGATGCGGTTGTTCTGGCTGTGGCAGGTACTGCTTTGATTCGTACAGCGATGGATGCAGCCCGTCCCGGTGGTAAAGTCATGCTATTCGCTCAAACGCAGCGTGGCGAAGCGACGATTGATCCCGCGGCTGTGTGTGTCGATGAGAAAACGCTGCTCGGTTCCTACTCGTCTTCATTCGGAATTCTTGATGAAGTGACCCATCTGATTTTCGATGGATATCGCAATGGATTCGATCTCACGCAGCTGATCTCGCACCGTTTCCCGATCAATGAAGCGGTTGCGGCAATCGATGTGGCTTCCCATCCCAAGCCGGACTCTATGAAGATCATGATTGAGCCGGTTGTGGGAATGGGCCCCAAGTAAAGGAAGACTGATGGCGGGCACGGTAAAAGACGTAATCAAGCGCAGCCGCTCCACAGTCGGAACCGTGATCGAGCATGGTCGCGCCACAGTGGAAACTGCGATCGAGCATGGTCGCGCCACAGTCGAAGACGCAATCCATCACGGTCGCGCCACGGTCGGAAGCGCAATCCATCATGGGCGCGCCACGGTTGAGACCGCGATTTATCACGGCCGCGCCACCATGCAAGCCGCAGTTCTTCACGGACGCGAGGACATTCGCATCGAAAGTGTCCCGACCCCTCAGGCCGACCCCGGCGAACTGATTGTGGAGGTAGGGGCGGCTCTCACCTGCGGAACCGACCTGAAGGTTTTTCGCCGCGGCTATCATGCGCGGATGATCGTGCCGCCGGCATTGTTCGGGCATGAGCTTGCCGGCACGGTGGTTCAGGCCGGCGCAGGAGTAACGGACTTTGCGCCCGGCGACCGCGTTGTCGCTTTGAACTCTGCTCCGTGCGGCAAGTGCTACTTCTGCGAGCGTGGGCAGGAAAATCTCTGCGATGACTTGCTGTTCAACAACGGCGCCTACGCGGAGTACATTCGCGTCCCCGCTCGGATCGTCGCCAAGAACACCTTGCGTGTGCCCGATCATGTGCCGCTCGAACACGCGGCATTGACGGAGCCATTAGCCTGCGCTGTACACGGTTTTGAGGACTCGCATCCGCAACCCGGCGACTTGGTCGCTGTGATCGGCGGTGGCCCTCTGGGCCTCATGATGCTTCATGTGGCGGCCTTGGCAGGCTGCGAGACGATCGCTGTCGTCAAGCACGACGGACAAGCCGAGGCGGCAAAGCAACTAGGCGCTGCGCACGTGATCCAGACCAGCTCGATTCGTAAAGCGGTTCGTGAAACGCGCGCGCTCACGCCCAAAGACCGCGGCGTCGACATCGCAATTGAGGCTGTAGGGGTTCCTGACGCATGGGAAGAAGCGGTCGAAATGGTGCGCAAAGGCGGCACGGTGAACTTCTTCGGCGGCTGCGCCATCGGCACGCACGTCAATCTCGATACCAATCGCATCCACTATAACGACATCACACTGCGGGCGACGTTCCACCACACGCCTTCGATCTGCCGCAAGGCTCTTGATCTGATCGCCAGCGGCCGTTTTCAGGCCGGGGCTTTCATTACCGGGCGGGCGCATCTCTACGAACTGAATCGCGTTTTTGAGAAGCTGATGAAACGCAGCAGCGAGATCAAGACCGCCATTGTTCCGTAAAGGCGTCCAATGACCGGGGCCATGCCGACACTGGACGAATCCTACGCAATTTGCAGGGCGATCGCGAAACGGGAAGCGAAGAATTTCTACTACTCGTTCGTTGCTCTTCCGCCGGCGCGCAGAAACGCTATCTGCGCGATCTACGCCTACATGCGCAAGGCGGACGACCTCAGCGATGACGAAAGCGTCTCCCACGCAGAGCGGCGGCGCAATCTCGACGAGTGGCTCGCCGCATGGCATGAAGCCAGTCGATGCGGCGCCTCATCCGATCCGGTCTTCATCGCCGTCCGCGACGCAGTCCAGCGATTCAACATTCCGCTCAGCCTGCTCGACGAACTGGTCGCTGGCACAACCATGGATCTTGATGTGGCCGCAGGCAGCGCGCCGGACACCTACGCGACTTTCGACGAGCTTTACCGCTATTGCTATCTCGTTGCCTCAGTCGTCGGACTGGTGTGCATTCGCATCTTCGGTTACTCCGATCCTCACGCCGAGAGGTTGGCCGAGGAAACGGGCGTTGCCTTCCAACTCACCAACATCTTGCGCGATGTTGCCGAAGACGCTGCACGCAATCGCGTCTATCTTCCGTTGCAGGATCTTGCGGTGCATAACGTGCCGCTCGAGGCGCTCGTCCGTCGCACGGCGGGCGCCCCGCCCACACAAAATGAACGCGCCCTCCTGGCTGAAATCGCTCAGCGCGCCGAGCGATTCTATCAATCGGCCGATGCTTTGCTCCCGCTGATTGATCGCGAGAGCCGGCCCGCGCTTTGGGTGCTCGTCGCCATCTATCATTCGCTGCTTAAGCGCATTGAGCGCGCCAATTACGACGTCTTTTCGGAGCGCGCCAGTGTTCCGCTCGCGCAGAAGCTTGCCATTCTAGGCTGGGGGCTTGTACGGGTTGCGGTGGCGCGAATCTTCGGCTAGAGCGGAGTGCTGTGCAGCTGTTCTTCAGTGCGCCAATAGATACACGCCGAGGCAAACCAGCGCCGCCGCGGTCCAACGTCGCCGGTCCACATTCTCTTTGAGGAAAAGCTTGGCGGCGACTGCGTTTGTCACCAGCGTCAGCGACGCAGAGGCCGGCGCCACCAGGCTGAGGTCCAGATGATTGAGCGCGAAGAGCAGGGCAAAAAACGCGAGCGCCAGAAAGCTCACTCCAGCGAAGAATAACGGGCATCCGACCACTGCGCCGATTGCGCCTGCCATTCCGGAACGTGCGCGAATCTCATCCAGATCGCCAATTGATTTCATCGCAGCGGCCGTCAGGACTTCGCCTGTGGTCGAAGTCAGCACCACTGCTGCAATCATCCCTGCGGCTGACCAGGCGCCGGGCGCCGCAGCGGAGAAGAGAAGCGTCATCGCACCTGCTCCTCTTCGAGCGCAGCGATCGGCTCTGGACGCTTCTGGCTCTCACTTGCAGGTCTCTCTGTTACCGCCGGCCCATTCGCCACAAAACCAACGCCTACGGTAATCAAGGCAATTCCCGCCCAGCGCTGCAGGGAGATGGGCTCATGGAGCCAGAAACGCGCCAACAGCGCCACGATGACATTTCCAAACGCGGTTGTCGGGAGCACAAACGTCAGATCGGCCCACGACAGCGCCGTCAGATAGCTTGCGAAGAATCCGATCAGCAGTACGATTCCCGCCGCGATCCATGGAGTGAACACTGCGGCTACCAGAGTTCCTGGATGATCGAGGGAGATTGAACCGAGACGCGTCATCCCACGCGAAAGACATGTGTCCCCGAGGGGCGCAGAGAGTCCGACCAAGCCAAGAACCAGATACTGCCGGAGAGTGAGCTTGTGATGGGGCATGCCAGGCGACTGCAAGTAAGATGTCACGAAAAGAAGGGCGGACTCATTTGAGGCCGCCCCAACAACAAAATATTTGATCGTCTACGCGCCCGCGCCCACCGGCGTCGGCGGGTCGGCCGGCCGATTGCGCGCTTCCTTCACCATCTTGTTGCGCTGCGCGCGCAGCTTCAGGAACGACTTCGCCTCAACATAGAGACGCGGCACGTCGCGGTTTACGATCGCCTTCCAGATCACGCGCGCCGCGGCCTTGGGCCGGAAGTAGTACTCGTCGTAGAAACGATGCACTGCCTCAAGCACGTAATCGCCGGGCAGGCCTGGATACTCGATGTGCGCCAACTGGTGTCCACCTTCGTCGCTCATCGCCGTGCTGTTGGTGATGAATCCGTTGGCCTTCGCGTATTCGTACAGTTCCGTGCCCGGATAGGCGTGGGCGATCGACACCTGGATCGTTTCCACATCCAGCGACTTGGCGAACTTGATCGTGTTGTTGATCGACTCCTTCGTCTCGCCGGGCAGGCCGAGAATAAAGTCGCCGTGGATCACAAGGCCAAGATCGTGGCAGTCCTTGGCGAAGGCGCGCGCCCGCTCCACGGTGGCGCCCTTTTTGATGTTCTTCAGGATCTGCGGATCGCCCGACTCGAAGCCCACAATCAGCAGGCGGCATCCGGCTTCTTTCATCGCCTTCAGTGTGTCGCGATCGGTGGTGACGCGCGAGGTGCAGCTCCACGTCAAGCCCAGTGGCTTCAGCTTGGCGCAAAGTTCGATCGTGCGCTGCTTCTGGATGTTGAAGGTGTCATCATCGAAGAAGAACTCCTTCACGTAAGGGAAGGCCTGCTTTGCCCATGCCATCTCCGCCGCGACATCATCCGTTGACCGCTTGCGCCACGCATGCCCGCTCAACGTCTGCGGCCACAGGCAGAAGGTGCACTGCGCCGGGCAGCCGCGCGTCGAATACAACGAGATAAACGGATGCAGCAGGAAGGGGACGTTGTATTTCGTCACGTCGAGGTCGCGCTTGTAAATCTTCGTGGCCCACGGCATGGCATCAAGATCCTCGACCTGCGGCCGATCGGGATTGTGCACGATCTTACCGTCGAGCTTGTAGCTGATGCCCAGAATCTCGTTCAGAGGCTTGCGGTTCGCATATTCGACGATGGAGTGGTCGAACTCGCGGCGGCAGATAAAGTCCAGCACCTCGCACTCATTGAGCGCACGATCGGGGCTGGTGGTCACCGGCGGCCCAACAAACGCGATCCTGATTGACGGATTCGCGTTCTTGATAGCCCGCGCCAGACGCTGATCGCCCTCCCAACCCACGGTCGATGTGAAAAGCACGAGGAACTCGTAATCCTTCGCGATCTTGATCGTCTCTTCCGCTGAGATGTGGTGCGGTGGCGCGTCCAGCAACCGCGAGCCTTCCAGAAGCCCGGCAGGATAGGTCAGCCACACCGGATACCAGTAGGATTCGATCTCGCGAGTTGCAGGCCAGCGGGAACCAGCGCCGCCGTCAAAACCCTCGAACGAGGGTGGGTTGAGAAACAGTGTTTTCAGTGGCGTAGACATCCCTTTAATTCTACCATTTCGCCGGTTTTTTGCCCCTTATGCGATGGGCTGTCTGCCACGGGAGGGCGCTGGGTGGTAACCAAGCGGTCGAAACTCGATTCAGATCAGGATGGCAAGGTCTGCTTGGGGCCGGTATCACGGATGCAACTCGTGCAGCCAGTCAGCCATATGCCCGAGCGCTCGCAGCAGGTTGAGCCGCGCCTTGGCTAGCTCGAAGGCGGCATCCATCGATTCGCTCAGCTTCTGGGCGCCGTCGATGCGCGCCAGTTGCTCTGCCTTCGGGGTCAATTGTGGCGTCGATCCCGGTCCGCTGCCCGTGCCGTTGCCCAGTTCGAGCTGCGCAAGCACGCTCTTTAGCTGCTCGTCGGCGATCTGCTGTTTGAGGCTCGCGATCTCCGCCAGCGTATCAAGCTCGCGTAAGCTGCCGGTCAACTGCGCAATCTGCACTTCGTTCTGGCGCTGCGCTTCCTCGGCTTCTACGGTTGAACGCAGCGCCGCCGCAGCCGATTCGCGCGCCTTGGCGCGATGACCCAAGTCGAAGATCGGAATCTCTATCGAGATCCCGGATGCAAAGTTATCCGCTGGTAGATTTTTTGCGAAGTAAGAATTGACGTTGTTCAGAATCGTCGTATCGCGGTTGTACTGTGCAACGAAACTCATCTGCGGCAGAAAGTTCGTTTCGTTATCGCCCCTGGCTACTTGCAGCTTCGATTTCGCCTGTAACCGCGCCGCCTGGATCCCCGCCAAATCGTTGACCGCGATCTCACCATTTACCTGCGGGATTTCCGGAATGCTCTTGTGGTCGGGAGAAATCGACCCCACCGGCAATCCGGTCAGCGCTGCAAGTTGCTTCGCGAGCGTCGCCGTGCGCGTCTCCAGATGTTCGCGCTTCAGCTTGATCTGCGCGGCTGTGAGCCTGGCCTGCAGCATCTCGCTCAATGGGTCGACGCCTGCCTCGGTCCGTTCCTGTTCGATTGAAACCAGTCTGCCGGCGAACTCTTCCTGCTGCTTCGCGGTCTCCAGTTCGCTGTTGACTGTATCTAGCTCGATGTAAGCTGTCGACGCATCCAGCGCCACTTGCTCGCGCGCATCCTTCAGGCTCGACGAAGCCGCCAGCAGTCCCGAGCGAGCCGCATCGATGTAGTGCTTCTGCGGAATGCTGAAGATCAGGGACTGTACGGTCGCATTCCAGATCGAAGGCGGCTGCCCTGTAAAACCAACTTCGGGAAATACCGGCAGCCCGGTGCCAAACTGCAGGGATGGGACTAGCACGTCCTTGCTCTCCGACAGAGACGCGCGCGCCTTATCGACATCCGCCTGTGCGATCCTGACCGCAGTGCTGTTGCGCTGGGCGAGGTCCACAACCGTCGCCAACGACACCTGCGCCGTCAGTGCTGCTGGCGCGGCCGCCATCAGAGCGGTCATCGCAAGAGCAAGGAACCCCCGGCGTGTTGTAGCTGCAATCTGCAATCGAACCGTTCCGTTCAGAGTTTTAGATCCTGCGCCGGCTTGTACTCGTGCGCCAGGGCCAGAGCCTGGCCGCGCTGTTCACGCGCTCCGGCCGTATCGCCGATTCTGTTGAATACCCGCGCCAGTTGCGTGTGCGCCGCAAACGCCGGCGCTTCTTCGGTCATCGAAGAGCTCTTGAGATAATCCTCGATCATCTTGGCCGCTTGTTGCAGATCGCGGTTTGCCTTGATCAACACCGACGCCCCGTTGTACAACGCTACGCCCGCCTGCCGATCGCGCTGCGCCGCTTGAATGCCGCTTTGCAAAGCCGCCTGCATATCATCCCACTGTTGGCGGCGCCGGTAGAAGCTGGCCAGCGACATCCATGCAAATGCCGGGTGCGAGTCTACCCCGATCGCCGCTTTCAATTCGCGCTCCGTTGTCGCGTAGTCCTTTTGCTCTTCGGCTATCCATCCATGCAGTTGATGGCCGCGCGCCGGATCGACTTTATCCATTTGGGCCGCCACGCCTTCTGCTTTATCTGTGCCGCCGCCCACTACGCCCGGAGCGCTCTTGTAGAACTCGCCAAGGTCCGCCAGGGCATCGGCATTGCGTCCATCGAGCCGGACCGATGTCTCGAACTCCGCCCGCGAACGCTTCGCCAACGAGAACGCGCTCATGAACGACGCGCGCGATGCCTTCTCACCCAGCACGCGCGCCAGCCACATGTGATAGCGGGAGTTATTTTCTTCCATGCTAACCGCTCGCTCGCATTCGACGAGCGCCACATCCCACTGCTCCAGCGCGAAACGCACCCTGCATCTCAAATTGTGCTGTTCGGCTGATGCGGGAAGGGAATCGAGCAGCGTAAGCGCCTTGTCCGCCTCGCCGGCCTGCAAGGCTGCATCGGCTGTCTGCAGGGATCCGCTGGGCGCTTCGGCTCGCATTGTGCAAACCAGGGCCGCCAAACACGCGAGGGCAAGAATCCTGCTCACTGCACCCGCTTAATCGGCACGCCTACTTGCAACGGCTGTCCCGTGGTGGTTCCGGTCGCCACAACGTCGCCTTCTTTCAGGCCGGCCAGAATGGAAACCTGTGTGAGGTTCAGAACTCCGGTAGTCACGGGAGTCCTTACCAGCTCGCTTTTCGCTACTCGAAAGACGTATGACTTTCCGTTCTCGGAATACAGTGCGTCGCGCGGAACGCTCAACGTATTTGGTTCGCTAGCCGTCGTGACTGTGACCGTGACATTCGTCTCCGGCAGCAAGTCGTCATCGCTGCTGTCGATGTCGATCAACGTCTCGCCCACATTTCGCGTCGTGTACTCGATCACCGTGACGGGCGTGCGCACAATGTGGCCATGCCATACCATGCCGGGTTTTGCGTCCCACTTGATCTGAATCGGTTGTCCCACTGCGAGGCGCCCGATATCCGGCTCGTCAAAGTAGGCGCGCACGCGCTCGTGGCGGAAATCCGCCATCTGCAACAACACCTTGCCGGCATCCGTGAACTCCGTGGGCCGTGCATCCACCGCGTAAACCGTGCCTGCAATCGGCGCCCGGTAAGTCATCTTGGACAATACGTCCCGCGCCGCGGCCGCGTTGGCTTGGGCATCGGCCAGCGCAGACTGGGCCCGCTCAATTTCCGATGATGAATAGCGTTCCTGCGAACTCTGCTGCGCCGCGTGCAGAGTTGCTTCGGCGCTGTCTACCTGCTGCTGAGCCGCGGCCACTTCGCTGGGCGAAGCAGCTCCTGTGGCGTGCAATTTTGTCAGAGCTTCCAGATTCTTTTGCGCCTGATCGAGATCGAGTTTGTCGCGCGTGAGCTCGGCAGCCGAGGCTTGACGCTGCTCCAGGGTCCCGTTGTGCGTAATCGCGTCGAGCGCCGCTTGCGCCGCTTTCACGCCGGCTTCGGCCGTCGCCAGACGCGCCCGCGCCTGCACATCATCGAGCGCGATTAACAATTTGCCCGGCTGGACCTTGTCTCCCGGCTGAGCATAGACCGCTTTGACAGTCGTGGCGATCGGGGCTATGAATTCAAACTTGACTTCCGGCTCCACCCGCGCGTTGGTGCTAAGGGTGCTTGTGAGCTGCGCCCGTTCCACAGTCGCAACTTTCACCGGGAGCCGCTCCCGCGTGAAGGCCCTCGCCGAGAAGAACACCAGGACCAGAACGACCAAGGCGCCCAGCCAGAGCCATTGACGGTCCAATCCCTTTCTTTCTCTAATCATGCACTTAACCTGAGTCAGTATATAAGACTCGAACTCCCACCCTAAGGGAGCGGGTATTTGCGAATGAAATGCATTGTTGCGCAACATGGTTCATTGGAACGTAGGCCTGAGTAGTTGAAATAGTTGACTTAGGCAATTAAAATGATTGCCATTGGGGCGAGCATAGTGGCGATTCATCCTGCGTCAGAGATCGACTCATCCGTCGCCGCTTTTCGGGGCTTTAACCGTTTTTACACGCGCTTGATCGGCGTGCTCGACGAGCGGCTCATCGAAAGCGGCTTTTCTCTTACCGAGGCCCGCGTGCTCTTTGAACTAGGCTTACGTGCGGAGCGCAGTGCCGGTGAGATTGCTTCGGAGTTGAGCATCGATCCGGGGTATCTCAGCCGCATCCTGCACAAGCTAGAGGACGGAGGCTTGCTCGACCGCTCGGCCGCGCCCACGGACGCGCGCCAAGCCATTCTGCGCCTCACACGGAAAGGGAAATCGGCTTTGGCCGATCTCGACCGCCGCTCCTCCGCGCAGGCTGCTGGGATCCTCGATAAACTCACTCTCGCGCAACGCGTAACGCTGGTCCGTTCCATGGGCGAGATTAAAAGCGTCCTTGACGATAGGCCTGAGCGGCAAGCGCCGTTCATCCTGCGATCGCATCGCCCCGGCGATATGGGTTGGGTCATTCAGCGCCACGGACTCCTCTACGCACAGGAATACGGCTGGGATGCGACCTTCGAAGTCCTGGTCGCGAAGATCGCGGCAGACTTCATTGAGCGCTTCGATGCGAAACGGGAAAATTGCTGGATTGCAGAACGTTATGGCGAACCCATCGGTTGCATCTTTCTCGTCCAGCATCCCCACGAACACAGTACCGCCAAACTGCGTCTGCTCCTCGTGGAACCCAGCGCGCGAGGCCTGGGTTTAGGCAAGGCGCTGGTGGGAGAATGCGTGCAGTTCGCTCGCTTCGCAGGCTATAAAAAGATCACTCTATGGACGCAAAGCATTCTTTTTGCCGCTCACAAGATTTACCAAAAAGCTGGGTTCAAGCTGGTTCTTGAAGAGCCGCATCACAGTTTCGGCAAAGACCTGATCGGCCAAACCTGGGAACTGAATCTCTAGACCGATACAATATCCGTATGGCTGTACAGACTCCCCGCTACACCGACGACCACGCCAAAGCTGGCCTGGACTTTGCATTCCCCGCAATCGAAACCTGGCAGAACCAGTTTCCCGGTTACGAGATCTCCATCGATGACCCAGAGCTTACTTCGGTCTGCCCGAAGACAGGCTTACCCGACTTTGGCGTTCTCAACATTCGCTACATGCCGCGCGAGCGCTGCCTCGAGCTCAAGTCGCTGAAAGAGTACTTATTCAGCTACCGCAATCTCGGCATCTTCCAGGAGAACATCGTCAATCAGGTGCTCGAGGATGTGGTGAAAGCCTGCGATCCGGTTTGGGCCGTTATTCGCGGCGAGTTTCGTCCGCGCGGCGGCATCGCGACGACAGTCGAAGCCCGCTGGCCGCGCCCAAAACAGTAGCTTCCGTCGATTTCAGCTCTGTCTTCGCGAAAGGCGCCCTGCTATCGTGCAGCTATGCGAAACGTCAGGCTTCTAGCGCTACTTGTGGCGGCAGTCTGTGCCCGAGTTGCTCCGGCTGCGCCCGCTCCGGCGAGCTCAACCGCGATGAACCGAGACCTCCTCGATGTCACTGTAGACCGGCTACATGCGCTCTACCGCCAGCATCGTTACACGGTCGCCGCAGTCGTACAGTGGCATCTCGATCGCATCGCCCGCTACAACGGCGTCTATCGGGCAGTACAGACGGTGAACGCAAGAGCGGCGTTAGCTGAGGCTGCCCGCGAAGACGCCGAAGCCAAACAGCCGGGCTTTCATCCGGGATTGCTGTGGGGCGTTCCGATCGTCACCAAGGCCAACACCAGCGTCAAAGGGCTGGTGACCACCGACGGTTGGCGCGGCTATATGCTTCCCGGCCATGAATTGATCGCTCCGCGCGATGCGACCATCGTCGCCAAGCTCCGCGCAGCAGGCGCCATTTTCATCGGGGTCACCAACATGCCCGATTTTGCGGCCAGCGACACCAATCGCTCCACCGCTTTTGGGCGCACAGGCAACGCCTACGACGTGCGTTTCTCGCCGGGCGGTTCCTCTGGCGGCACAGTCACGGCGGTCACTTCGAACATGGCCGTTCTGGGCAATGGCACCGACACAGGCAACTCGATCCGCATGCCCGTCGCCACCAGCAATCTAGTGGGCATCTTCCCCACACGCGGCCTGGTGAGTCTCGCCGGCATTGCGCCGCTGGATTGGCAGCTCGATAACACCGGCCCAATCGCTCGCACTGTCACGGATGCAGCGCTCGCGTTGGGCGTGATGGCTGGCGAGGATCCGCTCGATCCCGTCACGGCGGACTCGCGCGATAGGGCGCAGCGGGGGCCCTACACCCAGTTCCTCAAGCCAGGCGCGCTGAAGGGCAAACGCTTCGCCGTCCCTGCATTCATTCTTGATGGCGATACGCCGGTTTTTCAGGGCGTGTGCGCCAACGCTACGCCGGATCAGTTCGCCAAGGCGCAGCAGATGGCGTTCACGCCTCTGAAGCCGGAGACGCGCGCCGCATTTCTTATCGCAGTGCAGGAACTGCGCAACGCTGGCGCGACCGTGCTCATCGATCCGGGGATTTTGCCCGACAGTTTCGCCGACGCCGCGTCGCACAGCTGCACGCTCCCTTATGTGCGCGAAGGCACGGAGAGATTCCTCGCCAACTTCGGACCGACCGAATATCACTCGTCAGGGGAGTATGAACGGGCAACCGGCACGCCGCTCCCTGCCGTGATCATTGGCGGAGAAAAGACCGGCTTGTTCGAATCGTCTGGGATTCGGCAGACGACCCTTGAGAATGACCCGCAGGCCGAGGCCAATTTCCTAGGCCCCAAGCGCGAGTTGCTCGATCGCTACAACCGCGAGTTGGATCGTCTGCATCTCGACGGCTTTGTCTATCCAGCCGCGCAGATGCCGCCCGTTGATGAAACCATGCCGCAAGATGGTCGTCTTAGCGAAGGTCCGCACAGCGACACCGATTGGGTGAATATGCTCGGCGTCCCGGCGATCAGCTTTCCTGCCGGCTTCTACGCAAACGGTTTGCCGTTCGGCATCGAGATCAGCGCGCGCAAGTGGCATGATGGCGACATGATCGGCTGGGCCTACGACTATGAGCAACACACCCATCACCGCCGTCCGCCCGTGCTGGTCGACCGCGGTCTGCTTCCTACAGCTGCGCAACCGCCGGAATAAACATTGCGCTCCAACACTCCTTCTCTGCGGAACACTCAATCACGGCCTATGGGATAATCGTTGCGCCGTACGACTTCTGCTTTCCGAGCGATTCTGATTGGCTGCTTCTTCTCAGGCTTCTGGCGCCCGCATCCATCCGGCTCTTGTCACGTTTCTGCTGCTTCTCGCTCTCAACCTGCTCAACTTCATTGATCGCTATATCCTGCCCGGAGAAGTTTCGCTCATCCAGCGCGAGTTTCACTCGACTGACCAGCAGATGGGCGCGCTCACCACGGCGTTGTTCGTCACATATATGCTGGTGGCCCCGCTCACGGGTTGGCTCGGCGACCGCTTTTCGCGCAAACCTCTGATCGTACTGGGCGCAGTCCTCTGGAGCCTTGCGACCCTGGCGACGGCGTGGGTGCACGACTATACGACCCTGTACATTCGCCACGCGCTGGTCGGGATTGGGGAAGCGACCTTCAGCATCTACGCTCCCGCCGTCATCTCTGACTTTTACCCTGAGCGCGAACGCAACCGCATCTTGTCGTTCTTCTACATCGCGATTCCTGTGGGTGCGGCTCTCGGCTACCTGGCGGGGGGACAGATGGGTACGTTGTGGGGCTGGCGAGCGCCATTTTTCATCTGCGCTATCCCCGGCATCCTCGTCGCTGCGCTCTATCTGTGGCTGGGGCGCGAGCCCGAGCGCGGGGCCAGCGATCACCTCAAAGCCACCCACGACCGGGCTACCTTCTCTGGCCTCTTTACCAATTCGGCGTTTCTCACTGCGTCTTTCGGCCTTGCGACGTTGACGTTCGCTATGGGCGGCATCTCTGCTTGGGTTCCAGAGTTCCTCCGCCGCTCGATCGGTTTTTCGGTGGGCGCTTCAAGCCAGATTGTTGGGGCAACTACAGTCGTCGATGGCATCGCTGGAACGCTGGTCGGAGGAATGATCGCGCAGCGCTGGCTGCGCACAAATCATCGCGCGCTGTATCTGTTCTCGTTCTGGTCCGTCGCTCTGACGATCCCGTTCGGCGCGATGCTTTTCTTTGGCCCCAAAAGCTGGGCTATCCCGTTGTTGTTCGCGGCTGAATTCTGCCTCTTTCTCAACACGGGTCCGCTCAACGCCGCCATCATGAACTCCGTCTCGGGCAAGGTGCGAGCAACTGCAGTGGGGTTGAATCTGTTCATCATCCATTGCTTCGGCGACACCTTTTCGCCGCAGATCATCGGCGCCATCAGCGACCGCAGCACTCTCTCGATCGGCCTCGGTTCGACCATCGTATTCATGGTGATCTCTTGCGTCATTCTGCTGGCCGGCGCGCGGGTGGCGCCGGTGCTTGATGACCCCGTGACTGCATCCACCCACTGACCAGCGCGGCTGGATTATCTTCCTGGCAGCGCTTCGCGATCGCTCGAATTCATAAATCCGCGATGGGCGCCCTGCGAGCGCAGATTCGGATCGTTCAACGCGGGTTTCTCCGTGTCGCCCGCGAATCCACGGATGAGGCGCGCATTCGGCCGAAACTTCGGCGGACCGCCATAAAATTGGCGCGCGTGACTCAGCACCATCCCGGGTCGCCCATGCATCGACTCGACGATCCCCCGCACATGCACATTCGCGTCCCGGTAGCGATCGAGCTCGCCGACCTCATTCCAGTCCTGGGGCAGGCTCAGGATGGTGAATCTGCACTGCGCGTCGAGCGTTTCGGGCGGGCAGACGTCTAGGAAGCGTGTTCCGTCGCCAAGTTTAACTACGTCATAAACATGCGCCGAAATGCAGATGTCTTTATCGAAGTATTTCGAGGCGTCTGCCGGCTCAACACAGGGTTTCGGCTTGGCCGCGAGGATAAGAGCAGGACACAAGGCCACAATCAATGCAAATCGCAGCATCGGATCATCTCCGGGAAGATGCTACGAGCCTACGTGAGATTGCCTCTCGTCCAAAGCGCAACTGTCACACTTGATTCTTCACCCGCGCCGAAAACCTACCGTGCCCCGACCAGCTCCTCGTTCTTCGCGCCTTGTCCATAGTGGCTTTGCACGTAGTTATCGAGAATCTGCTTGAACTCCGCCACAATCGTATCGCCGCGCAGCGTGGTGTAAAGCTTCCCGTCCACATATACAGGCGCTTTCGGCTCTTCAAAGGTTCCCGGCAGGCTGATGCCAAGGTTTGCGTGCTTCGATTCGCCCGGTCCGTTGACTACGCAACCCATCACCGCCAGCTTCAGCTCTTCTACGCCGGGGTACTTCTTGCGCCACTCCGGCATCGAGGTCCGGAGGTAGCTCTGAATCTGCTCGGCCAGCTCCTGGAAGTACGTGCTCGTGGTGCGCCCGCAGCCGGGGCAGCTCGTGACCTGCGGCATAAAGCTGCGGATTGAGAGCGACTGCAGAATCTGCTGCGCAGCCTGTACCTCTTCGGTCCGGTCGCCGTTTGGCTTCGGCGTAAGGCTTACGCGAATCGTGTCGCCGATGCCATCAAGCAACAGCGGCGCCAGTCCCACAGCCGACGCGATCAGCCCCTTGGCGCCCATGCCGGCTTCGGTCAGTCCCAAATGGAGGGGGTAATCGCACCGCGCCGCTAGATTCGTATAGACGTCGATCAGATCGCGCACGCCAGAGACCTTCGCCGACAGGATGATCATGTCGTGGCCGAGGCCGTAGCGCTCCGCGGCTTTCGCGGACTCCAGCGCGCTCACCACCATCGCTTCCATCATGACGTCGCGGGCCGGCAACGGAGCCGCTTTCTTACTGTTCTCGTCCATCATGCGCGTCAGAAGCGCCTGATCCAGCGAGCCCCAGTTCACGCCGATGCGCACCGGCTTGTGGTTTTCGACAGCGCACTCCACCATGATGCGGAAGTTGTCGTCGTCCTTGCGTCCGATCGACACGTTGCCGGGATTGATGCGGTACTTGGCCAGCGCCGTGGCCGTCGCCGGATACTTCTTCAACAGGAGATGACCGTTGTAGTGAAAGTCGCCCACGATCGGCACGCGTAGCCCGCGCTTTTCCAGGCCTTCGACGATGTGGGGAACCGCCGCGGCGGCATCCTCGTTATTCACCGTCACGCGGACGATTTCAGACCCCGCCAGCGCCAGCGCCGCAACCTGTTCCACCGTCCCCGCCACGTCGGCCGTGTCCGTGTTGGTCATCGATTGCACAACCACCGGGACTTCCCACCCCACACGAACGTGACCGATCTTGACGGTGGGCGTCTTCCTGCGTTGAATCTCGGGCATAGAAACCTCATTTCTAGTTTACCTTTTCCAGTGGTTTTCGAGCGAAGCACCTAGGGGAGCAGGCCTGCCGCGGTCACCGATTCCTAACTCGGTCGGGTCCTTCCTTGGACCAGGGTTCGTTCGCACTCCAAATCAACAAACGGTACAATAGAGGACGTATGCTGTCGCGCCGTTTTCGCCCCTTGTTCACCGCCGCGTTGTTGTTCGCATTTTCCGCGAGCATGGCTCTTTTTGCGCAAGACACTACCCATCGCGGGCGCAAGTACAAGGCGCCGCCTCCGACCTCAAAAGTTGAGGTGACGATCCTGCGCGGCGACGACGGGAAGCCGATCGAGAACGCCGCCGTGGTTTTTCAGCTTGAAGGCGACAAGGGCAACATGGAGCTGAAGACCAACGAGGATGGTAAAGCTGTCATCGATGTGCTGCCCACAGGCTCCAAGGTGACTCTGCAGGTTCTCGCCAAGGGCTTCCAGACCTACGGCAGGGACTACACGATCGACAAGCCCGAGATGGCTTTCGAAGTGAAGATGAACCGACCGGGCAAACAGTACTCAATCTACGAAAATGAGCCAAAGGCAGCCAAGCAGGACGACGGAGCAGCGAAGGACAAGCAGCCGGAAGCCGACAAGGGCGACGCGTCGAAGCCCTCATCGACCAAGGATCAGCCCTCCGAGTCAGCTAACGATTCCAGCGCGAAGCCGGATTCAAGTCAGCCCCAGCCGCAGTAGTCTTGCTTTCATAACTTTCGGTCTCTGACAACTAAGTCATGTCGAAACTCGCCTTAAGCGGAAAGTCAGCGCTGGTGACAGGCGGCGCGCGCCGCATTGGCCGCGCCATCGCTCTCACGCTGGCGCGCGCAGGGGCCGACGTCACCATCACCTATCGCGAATCGTCTGCCGATGCCGCGGACACAGCGCAAGAGGTCCAAAAGCTCGGCAGGCGCGCCCAGGCGATCCATTGCGACGTGCGTTCGGAGAGCGCCGTTCGCGACGCCGTTGCCCAGACCGCAGCCTTCCACAAGCGCCTCGACATCCTGGTGAACAACGCCGCAATCTATGAGACTGTGGCGCTCGATCAGATCACGCTTGAGCAGTGGGACGACATCTTCGCGATCAACACACGCAATCCTTTTCTCTTTGCGCGCGAAGCGCTTCGGCATCTGCGCGCGACACACGGGCGCATCGTCAACCTCGGCTCGCTCGGCGGCCTCCACCCCTGGCCTACGCACGGTCACTACTGCGCGTCCAAGGCGGCGCTACATATGCTCTCGCAGGTGATGGCCAAGTCCTTCGCGCCGGAGGTCGCCGTAAATTGCGTTGCTCCTGGCTGGATCGATCTGGGCGACAAAGGCGCAGAGACTGCCGCGCAGTACGCAGCCAA
The DNA here is from genome assembly GCA_035486155.1 of Occallatibacter sp. Classification (GTDB taxonomy): domain Bacteria; phylum Acidobacteriota; class Terriglobia; order Terriglobales; family Acidobacteriaceae; genus Telmatobacter. The sequence goes on from DATHNJ010000103.1 coordinate 19,421, forward strand.
GACGCCCATGCAGCGCAACGGAACCGCGGCGGACATCGCCGAAGCCGTACTCTTTTTTGCGGCCCATGCGACCTTTGTGACAGGCCAGCTCTTGGTGGTTGACGGCGGACTTTCTCTCTGACGATGTTTTAGCGCGAGAACAGCCGGCGCCAGAATCCGCGTTTCTCCGGGCTCCTGGCGGCGCCATTCTCCGTCATTTTGGTCCGAGTCTCTGTCCGCTGCGGATCGAAGGTCAACGGCACCCGTTCCAGCAGCCCCACAGGCTCCGGTTGTTCTGGCCACATCGCGCCATCGACGGCCGCTCGCGGATTGGTTACACACAGGCGTTCGGCGGTCTCAGCGCCAAACCGATCGGCGACATATCTGTAGCCTTTGCGCAGATGCAACGGCCGCCGTTCGGGATTGTGCGCATCGCTGGCCAGGAAGTGAATCCAGTTCCGCTCCAGCAGCGCATTGGCAAATGCCTCGGCCGCCTTGCCGTATCTTCCATACAGCGATGCGGCCGTGACCTGCGTCAGGCAGCCCTCGCGCATCCACTCCGCCAGTAGCTCTGTATTGCGTCCCATCGCCGCATTGCGTTCCGGGTGCGCCAGAATCAGCGTGTAACCAGCCTCCTGCAACTGCTTGCGCGCGTCGTTCAAGGGCGGCGGAATGATCATGTCCGGCAGCTCGATCAGCAGATACCCTTTTCCATTGATCGAATAGCGCAGTGGGTTCGCCAGCGCTTCGGCGATATTCTCCGCCGTCATATGGAACTCGCAGCCCAGGCTCAGTTCCACCACGCCGCGCAGCTTTTCGCGCAACTCCGCGAAGCGCTCGTTGACCAGCGTTTCCTGATAGGGATACTCGTTGCATGCATGCGGAGAACAGACTACGTGGGTCACACCCTCTTGCGCCGCTTCGCGCGCCATGAACAAGGAGGTGTCCAGATCGGGCGATCCGTCGTCCACTCCGTGCAGAAGATGTGTGTGAATGTCGATCATGGCCCAGCGTGAGCGTCTCCAGCGATCCTACTTCACCGCCAGCGCCTCGAGCATCGAAGCGAAGATCTTCCAGCCGTCGGAGGAACCCAGCAGCTTTTCGCTCGACCGGTCCGGGTGCGGCATCATGCCCAGCACATTTCGTTTCTCGTTCAAGATGCCCGCTATATTGCTCAGCGACCCATTTGGATTCGCCTCACGCGTGATCTCGCCCGCAGGCGTTGCGTAGCGGAACGCGATTCGGTCTTCGGCTTCCAGCCGCCGCAGGTCCTCTGGCGAGCAGAAGTAATTGCCCTCCATGTGCCCGATTGGAATTTCCAATACCTCGCCCTTGGTCAACCGATTTGTGAACGCACTGTCGGTCGTCTCTGTGCGCAGATGCACCTGCTTGCAGATGTATTTGAGGCCCGCGTTGCGCATCAACGCCCCTGGCAACAGGCCTGACTCGGTGAGAATCTGGAATCCATTGCAGATGCCCAAAACCAGCCCGCCCTCATCGGCAAACTTCTTTACCGCCTGCATGACCGGCGAAAAGTGCGCGATGGCGCCGGTGCGCAGGTAGTCTCCGTAGGCGAATCCGCCCGGAACCAGCACCGCATCCACGCCCTGGAGATCTTCCGAGTCATGCCAGAGAAACGTGACCGGTTGATGGGCGATCTCGGCGATTACGTTGTACGCATCGTGATCGCAGTTCGAGCCAGGGAAGACTAGGACGCCGAATTTCATACTTCTAGGGTATCAGTTTGCCCGTTAAATCAAATCATGGGATCCGGTCAGCTTTGCAATCGACTTGAGGGAATGAGTCGTCGGCTCTTTAGAACATCCATGCATCGCAGCAGCCCTTGATCGTTCGTCAGAATTAGACAGCGCTTGCGAACAGCGATCGAACAGATCAGCATGTCTACAGGGCCGCACTGCACTCCACGACCGCGGCAGAGATTGAACAAGCGCGCTGCCTCTATATAGTCCACGGTTCCCAGGGGCTCATCTGGAAATGGATCGAGTAGCCTCTCCGTTTTGACGAATTGCGCCTCGTCCTTGATCCCCGAGAGCACTTCTTGACGAATCGGACCGATCATAACGACATTGCCATCCTGAACCGCTTCCGTGAGGCGAGCGGCCAACCGTCGCTCGTCAATGCTCAACGAGGTTTTGTCCCTCCGTCGCAGGGCGAGCGACCAGACGCAAGTATCGACGAGAACCTTCATTCTTGGCTGCGATTGACGCGATCGAGCCGTCGCAGCTTTTTGTAGTCATAGTGCGGGTCGAAGTCGACTGTCCCGAAGTGCTCCAGAATCTCCATCTGTTTCCTGCGCCGGATGTATTCATCGAGGGCAGCGGTGACGGCTTCCTTTTTTGTCGCGTGCCCGCCGATCCGGCGCGCTTCATCGATTAGCTTGTCATCCAGCGCAAGATTTGTCGGCATACACCCTCGATGTGTAGGTTATCACACATCAAAATGTGTGGCATATCTTCATTTGGCTGCACGTATCTTCAGTCACTTCGGGCAGTGCAGAACTGTTTCCCGCATCCGTCGATGCGAATCGCGCGCAAAGTGATGCTGAAACATGCGTGTAATGGGCAGCCCCAGCCTGGCGAGCGGACTTCGCGGCCGCGAAACAGCCTCCACCCGGTAGGCCACTCCCTGCGATTCCGGGTCAAATTCCAACATGAATCGCTCTTCGCCCTCTTCCACATGCAGCTCGGTGGGTGAATAAAGAAAACCAAAGCTATGCGGAGTGTCGATAACTTCGAGGATTCGGCTCACATTGAGCGTCCAGAGCGAGAGCGTCTTGGCTTCAACTGCGATAAGTTGTCCCACAGCGATGCGAGCCTGCGGATTCGCCACCCGCACCCATCCAAGATCAAACATCGACCATCGCTCAAATGCGAAGCGCGCCGCAGCGAGTGTGGCTTCGCCTTGCCCGATCACCGAAGCTGACAGGTCATGCGCAAAGAGGAAGGGAATTTGTGTCGCCGCGCGTCCATTTTCAAGGCGCAGGTATTGAATGCCGGCCTGCGGCCGAAGGGCGACAGATGCGATCCGCGCTTCGATCTCTTGTGCTGTTGGTCGCTGAAAGCTGAACACAGCTTCAGTATGTCAGCCGCAGCTCGAGCCCGTTGCCATCGTCCGGGACCAATGCCGTGATGCGGTGATGTTCCGAATCGTACCCAGTCGGCGCCGACGCCGCATGCGTTCCATCCAGTGCTGACGCGACTCCGGTTGCCGGTTTCGCCGCGCCGTACACCTCCACCGACAACTGCTTCCACCAGGGCGCGAACCCTCCTTCGCGCGGCGCTACCGTCACTACCACGCCCTCTCCGCTTACGCGGCAGGTGAACTTCTCGCGTAGAAAGGCGCCCTTGCGAAAGTCGTAGCTCACGCCGTCATCCAGATAGACGCTTCCCTCGCAATCGTTCCCGATCGCGGTCGGCGGATACACTCGGAGCGTCAGTGGCCCCTGCGGCTTTTCGTCCGTGCTTTGGACCAGCGGCTGCTGCGGCACGATTGATCCGGCGCGCACAAATACCGGCAGGGTATCGAGCGTCCGATGGATCCTCACCTCCGGTTGCGCGACCGCCGAGTTATCGATCGCCTTGCGCCCGGTGCTCGCATCCACGCGCGCCCCAGTCCAGTAGTCATACCATCCCACTGGCGGCAGGCCCACGGTGTAATCGTCCACTTCATCCGGAAATGGACTCTGCGCGACTAGCAAGTCCGGCCCAAGCAAGAACGCGCCGCTGTTGGCCAAATCAAGCGGCTCACCATCCACCGCGCCATTTGGGAATTCGAGGAATAGCGGCCGGTCAATGGGCAGACCGGTGCGACTCATCTCCTCGGCAGCAGTGTAGATGTACGGCAGCAATCGATAGCGCTCCTCGACATAGCGCCGTCGCAGATTTACATCCTCCGGCGTGCCGTTTTCCCATGGCTCCTGCGGCTTGGTCCCGATCGCCGTATGATCGCGGTCAATCGGCTGAAATGCAGCTACCTCGAACCAGCGCGTCAACAACTCGGGCTGTGGCGACGCAGCAAATCCGCCCACATCAGCTCCCGCCATCGCGAACCCGCTCAGACCCAGATTCAGTAACTGCGGCACAGTCTGCCGGAGATGGTTCCAGTTCGAAGAATTGTCTCCCGTCCATGTCACTGCGTAGCGATGCCCGCCGGCGTAGCTGGCGCGCGTCATCACGAACGGCCGCACATTCGGTTCGAGCTTCAGAAATCCCTCGAATGTTCCCCGCGAGTTCTGCATCCCGAAGACGTTATGAATCTCAAGATGCGTCGCCGTCCGCGTCGCGAATCCCGGCTCTTCGATGCGATGCTGCACGTCATCGGGCATGGTCTTCGAAGCCGTTTGAAAGATTGCCGGCTCGTTCATGTCGTTCCAGAATCCTGCGGCGCCTTTGCCGACAAAATCCGCATAGAGCGTCCCCCACCACTCGCGTGCGGCCTTCTGCGTGAAATCGGGGAAGACGGCCTTGCCCGGCCACACGACGCCGATATAGGTCGAGCCATCAGGATTCTTTACAAAGTGATCCCGCGCTGCGCCCTCGTCGTACGGCTTGTAGCCTGCGTTCGGCAAATCGGCGATGTGCAGATCGGTAATCAGCACCGTACGCAAATGCTCTGCGCGCAGATCCTTGATCATCTGATCGAAATGCGGAAACCTCTCAGTATCCACAGTGAACGGCCGATTCTTCAACTGAAAATCGATGTCCAGCCAGATCACATCGGCGGGAATGCGCTCGCTGCGGAGCGTGCTTGCAATCCGTCTGACTTCGCTCTCCGGGTAATAGCTGTAGCGCGACTGCTGATAGCCCAGCGACCACAAGGGCGGCAGCGGCGCCGTTCCTACAAGCCAGGTCCAGTCTTCGATGACCTGCTTGGGCGATGGTCCGTACAGCACGTAGAAATCAAGCGGCCCACCTTCGGAGCCGAACGAGTACCCATCGCGATACTCTTTGTTGAACTCGAAGCTCGCGCGCCAGGTGTTGTCGAGAAAAATTCCCGCCGACACGCCTTTGCGAAACGTCATGAAATAGGGAATCGATTTGTAAATCGGATCGGTCGACTCCTGCCATCCGAAGGCGTCCGTGTTCCAGTCCGTAAATGCTTCGTTTCTGCGATCGAGCGGTCCCGGTTTGTCGCCAAGGCCGAAGTAATGCTCGTCGGCGGGCGACTTCATGAACGCGCGGAACGCGGAGCCGTTGTATTCGATGGGCCGCTCTGCGATCTGCTCCAGAATCACATGGTTTTCTTGGTCCGTGACGCGCAGGTCGAACGGATCTCTGCGCACGCTCACCTGCAGCTTTGCTGTCCTGAAGCCGACCGTCGATGCGTTCGATTCCTGCGCCACTGCGACTGACGCCGTGCGTGAGGGCGGGAGCACCGCCCACGATGCATCTTCAGGCAATTGCCCAAGTGGACCGACGCGCACGCGCACCACATCGTCGCGCAACGCCGTGATCTGCATGATCGCCGCGCCGGAGCGGATCTCGATTCCATTGTTCAACGGCCGGGAAGCGGTGACCCGGTCCAGTCGGACAAAGGCCGTCTTCTGCTGGGCCTCGCCGATTGCTTTCGCTTGTGTTGTTGCGGCTAGAAACAGAACTGCAGGTACAGCAAACAGGAAAACTCCTGTCTTTCGCATGAGCGCCTCGAGGGAGCTGTTTTTGTGTTGCCCATCAGCATAATCCCTTCATTGCGCTTCAGGGAACGAGTTCTGCTCTCTTTTTTGCGCAGTTATTTTCGGAATCCCTACAGAAACGCTATTGCGCAGTCTTCAGCGCCTCGGCGCGTTTGCGCGTCTCCGCGATAAATGCCGTGTCTTCAGCCGACTCCTGCGCCAGCGAATCTAAGTTAATCTGCACGTTCGCCAGCGCGCCTATTAGCCCTGCCCCAGCGAGCGCGATCGCGGTCGTCAAATCCGAGCTCATGTTCGGATTCGTGATTGGTTGGAGCCCCTCTGCAATCTGACGCACTTCCGCTGCGTGCTCGGCCACGCGCAGCGGCACGCTGGTCGCGCCGCGCAGAGCCGCCGCAATCAGTTTTTTCCCGTCAGGCGACTCTTTCGCCGCCTTGTAGGCCGCACGCACGTCGTTATACGAGGCGGCATCGCCGTCGATTGCCGCCTTCAGCTCTTCGCGCAGCGTCGCGAGCTTTCCGAGCGCGTCGCTCAGTTGACTCTCGTACTGTACATATGCCTTTTTCCCACGCGACATGCTCGCCACCATGGTCGCCAGCCCCGCAGCCATTGCGCCGCTCGCCGCTGCCGCGCTGCCCCCGCCCGGAGTCGCAGTTGGCGCCGCCAATTGTTCAATAAACGGTTCGACTCCGGCGCGCAATCCGCCCACCGCCATTTTGCCGCTTATGACTCCGGCGAGCCGGTTCTCCAAGATCAGCGAAGAGTCGAAGTTCTCCACCTGCAGGAACCACTCCGCAGCCTGCTCCAGCGCAGCCTTCGGTATCAGGCCGACGATCTCGCTTGAAACGGGCGCCGCTCCATATCGCACAGCCTCCCGCTTCACAAACTCAAATACGCGATGAATCGGGGTCTGCTCAAAGTCCGTCAGGTTCATCGAGACCTGCGCCATTCCCCGAACCAGAAATCCTGCGCCTTTTACGAAGCGCAGGCCGCCGGTTGAAAACCGCACCGCCTTGGCGATCTTTTTCGCGATGTCGACATTCGGGGTGTTCAGAAACACGTTGTAGGCGATCAATGCCTTGCGTGCGCCGACTACGGTTGCGCCCGCCGTAGGATGCACGCGCGCTTCGCCGAAGTCCGGCTTGCGCGCGGGGTTGGTCGCAATATCATCGCGAATTCCTTCGAACTGCCCGCGCCGGATGTTTTCAAGATTTTGCCGCTCTGGCGTGGCCGCAGCAGCCTCGTAGAGATACGTCGGGATCGCATAGCGTTTGGCGATCTCTGCGGCTAGGCGCTTGGCCATCGCCACGCAATCTTCAATCGTTACCCCGTCGATCGGAATGAACGGAATCACGTCGGCGGCCCCCATGCGGGGATGAGCGCCCTGGTGCTTGGTCAGATCGATCAACTCAGCCGCTTTGCCCACTCCGCGAATCGCAGCCTCTTCGATGGCCTCGCGATCCCCAACCAGGGTAATGACGCAGCGGTTGTGGTCGGAGTCCATCTCGCGATCGAGCAGATAGACGCCCGGAACCTTCATCGCTTCGACGATGGCGTCGACTTTGGCCGCATCGCGGCCCTCAGAGAAATTCGGTACGCATTCAACCAATGTGTTCGGCACGAAGAGAAGAATAAATCAACCGGCGAACTGGCCATTGATTGGAGATCAGGCCCGATCAAGCACGGCTCGTCAAGAGATGAGTGACTCGCTGGAATTGGACTTTCGCAGTGTTAGCGTAGAACTCATATGAACTCACCGACTGCGGCAGTCCTGGGCGAAGTTGGACTGGCTGCGCCCGTCAGAGAACTGGCGGCTAAAACCTGGGATGCGATCGTGGTGGGCGCAGGTCACAACGGCCTCGCGTGCGCCGCCTACCTGGCTAAAGCTGGTCAGCGCGTTTTGGTCATCGAGAGCCGCGCGCGCGTCGGCGGAGCATGCACCATCGAGGAGCCCTTTCCCGGCGTCCGTATGTCGCCGTGCGCGTATCTCGCGGGCCTGTTGCATCCGCTTGTCATCGAGGAACTGGAACTGCCGCGCCGCGGCTTCCACTGGACCCCTGCGGTCAACGGCTTGTTCGTACCGTTCCTCGACGGAGAGAGCATTCAGCTCTGGGATGACGATGAGCGTTGTCTTGAAGAAGTCCGTCGCCTGAGCGCTGGCGATGTCGCCGGCTTCCAGGCGATGAGCGACGTGATCTGCAGATTGCGCGACGCGCTGCGGCCAGGCCTTAAGGGCGGCGAGGAACCTGGGCGTGTTGATGGTCTTTCGGCTCGCGATTTTTGGATCGGAGACGCGCCCTCGCGCGATGAGATCGAAGACCGCTTGGGCAACGACAATGAGGCTCGGGAGCTGCTCTTCGACTGGTCGATGGCCGAGCTGGTCGAAAGATACCTCAAAGACGAACGGCTGCAGGTGGCCTATCTCGGTCAGGGAGTCATCGGCACAAATGCGAGTCCGTTCGACAAGGGCACGGCTTCGATTCGCTTTCATCACGCGTCGGGGCGGCTCGGCGGCATGCCCGGCATGTGGGGTTACGTGCAGGGCGGAATGGGCATGGTGTCGTTCTACTTCTGCGACGCGGCTCGCGAGGCCGGGGCCACGGTCATCTCCGGCGTTCCAGTGGCGCAGATTCTGCCCGGCGAGGGAGTCATCCTCGAAAGCGGTGAGCGTATCCAGGCGCGAGTCGTCGTCTCGAACGCCGACCCAAAAGTGACGCTGCGCCTGCTGGATGGGATGGCCGATGCAAGCTGGCGTCAAAAGATTGAGCAGACCCCCATCGAAGGATGCACCGTAAAACTCAACGTTCATCTGCGCGAGCTGCCCAACTTTACTGCCCGCCCTGGAACGAATGAGCCGCATCACTACGGACAGATCAACGCTCCATTAACAAAAGAGGAGTGGAAAACGGGCTACGCGGCGGCGCGCCGCAGCGAGTTGCCCGAGCATCTTTGGTGCGAGCTCTACTTCCAGAGCGTTCATGACGCCTCTGTCGCCCCACAGGGAACGCACACCATGAGCGTCTTCGCGCAGTACGTTCCCTATGCGCTTGCCCGCGGAACCTGGGACGAGCGCCGTGACGAGGTCCGCAAACTCGCTCTCGGATCGCTGGCGCGCTTTTGCTCGAACATTGACAGCGCCGTCATCGACGCCCAGGTGCTCGGTCCACCCGACATCGAGAAAAAGGTCGGGCTCACCGGCGGACACATCTTTCAGGGCGAGTGTTTGCCGCCGTACATGTGGTCCAACCGGCTTTCTGCGCGGACTCCGATGTCTGGACTCTATCTCTGCGGCGCCTGCACTCATCCGGGCGGCAGCGTAATCGGCATCAACGGCCGCAATGCGGCGATGGCTGTGCTGAAGGATTTGAGCAAGAGATGACCGTAGAGATGGACTTAACGCTCGCCACGTTTTGCACAATCGCGATGTGATTCAGCGCGCTGCCGGCTCCGTTAGCATGGACAAGGAACCCCCATGGCAGACAGAAAAACCCTCCCTCCTGCAATTCTTGCTCACATCGCACAAACGTTAAATCTTCCCCTCCGCGGCCTCTGCGCCGTCATCGAACTGTTGGATGACGATTGCACTGTGCCGTTCATCGCACGCTATCGCAAAGAAGCGACCGGCAATCTGGACGAGGTGCAGATAGGCGCCATCGACGAGAAGACCGGCTACTTCCGCGAACTCGAGGATCGGCGCGCAACTATCCTTGCTTCGATCGGCGAGCAAGGCAAACTGACCGATGACCTGAAGGCGAAGATCGAAGCAGTCCTCGACCGAAACGAGCTCGAGGATCTGTATCTGCCCTACAAGCCGAAACGTAGAACCAAGGCGACCATCGCGCGCGAGAAAGGCCTGGAGCCGCTTGCTGCATATCTCTGGGCGCAGCAGCGGGCCGAACAGCCGCTCGACGCATTGGCCTCTGGATTCGTCAACGCAGAGTTGGGCGTCGCCAACGTTGAAGAGGCGCTCGAGGGCGCTCGCCACATCGTCGCCGAGTGGATCAGTGAAGACGCAGGCCTGCGCAAGGCGCTACGCCAGCTTGTGTTCGACGAAGGCGTGGTGATGAGCCGCAAAGCTGTGGATGCGGTCGACGAGCAAGAAAAATTCAAGATGTATTACGAGTACAAGGAGCCGGTGAAGGCGATTCCGTCGCACCGCATGCTCGCCATCCGCCGCGGCGAAAGCGAAAAGGTTCTCTACTTCCTGATCGAGGTGGAGCAGGAACGCGCCGTCGCACTTCTTTGGCGTCATGTGCTGCGTGAAAAAGGCGATTGGACGCCGCAGTTGGAGTTGGCCATCGACGACGCCTGGAAGCGGTTGCTGAACTCATCGATCCAGGGCGAAGTCCGGCTGGAGCTGAAGCAGCGCTCTGACGCGGAAGCCATTCAGGTTTTTCGCGATAATCTGCATCACCTGCTGCTCGCGCCGCCGGCTGGACCCATCTCTGTTCTCGGCATTGACCCCGGTCTGCGCACCGGTTGCAAGCTTGCTGTGGTGGACGAGACCGGCAAGATGCTGGCGCATGACGTGCTTTATCTGCACACTTCAAAGCACGGCAACGCAGAAGCGATGCCCAAGATGGAGGCGCTGCTGCGCCGGCACAACGTGCGCGCCATCGCAATCGGCAATGGCACTGCGTCGCGCGAAACCGACGCATTTGTCCGCGAGTTTCTGCGCGAGAAGGGAATTGCCGACATCTTCTCTGTCACTGTGAGCGAAGCCGGCGCCAGCGTCTACTCCGCGTCTGACGTCGCCCGACAGGAGTTTCCTGATCTCGATCTGACCGTGCGGGGCGCCATCTCCATCGCGCGGCGGCTGCAGGACCCGCTCTCTGAGCTGGTCAAAGTCGATCCCAAGTCAATCGGCGTAGGGCAATATCAACATGACGTGGACCAGCGGCAACTGGCCGAGTCGCTCGAACGTGTCGTCGAGAGCTGCGTGAACCGCGTTGGCGTCGACCTGAATACATCTTCGTGGACGCTGCTGCGCTATGTCGCGGGAATCACCGAGCGCACCGCACAGAGCATTGTGAGTTACCGCAATGAGCATGGCAGCTTTCGCTCGCGTCTGCAGGTGCTGGAGGTTCCCGGCATCGGCCCCAAGACCTTCGAGCAGGCGGCCGGTTTCCTGCGCATTCGCAACGGCGAAAATCCGCTGGACATGACGGCGGTGCATCCGGAGTCTTACCCGATTGTGGAGCAGATCGCGCAGTCGCTCGCAACTACGGTGACGACGATCATCCACGAGCCGCAGATGCTGGAGAAGATCGACCGCAAGCAACTCTCCGCAGGCAGCTATACGCTCGACGACATTCTGGCCGAGCTGTGCAAGCCGGGCCGCGACCCACGCGATAAGTTTGTCGCGCCGCAGTTCCGCGAAGAGGTGCGCACGCTCGACGATGT